>NZ_PNDS01000098.1 GCF_005886535.1 Pseudoalteromonas sp. S2755 | reverse complement strand
CCAGTTAATCCAGTTAATCCAATCAAGCTTTAAACCTAACTATACTATTGACCTCAAGTTCACTTGAAGTAGTACAGTCACCACTTATTAGCATGGCGCAATGGTAGGAGTGGTAACACATGTTAGAAGATACAGTGAATACAGAGGATAAAACTGCTCTGGGGGCCGGACAAAAGCGGGTGTTGCTCAGTTTGGCTATGGTACTCATTTTGCCAACGCTTGGCATGAGTAGTATCAATGTCTTGTTGCCAACACTTGCGGAGGAATTTGGCGTGGGGCAGGCATTGGTGAACTGGGTAGTTGTGGCATATTTGCTTTCGCTTACCGCATTTATTCTTGGTGCTGGTGCTGTTGGAGATAGCGTTGGCCGAAAAAGGGCGCTGTGCATCGGTATTGGTGTCTTTTGTGTGGGCTCCATTGTCGCTGGTCTGAGCGTAAACCTTTGGATGTTGATTGCTGCTAGGCTGTTCCAAGGCGTTGGCGCTGCGCTGTTATTATCTCAAATATTTGCACTGGCAAGCGTTGCGATGCCAAAGCGTAAAGTTGGACTTGCGATGGGGCTACTAGGTACTACTGCTGCGATTGGCACGGCTCTGGGACCATTGCTAAGTGGTGCAATGCTAGAATGGTTATCATGGCAGTTCACTTTTTGGTTGATGATATTGCTTGGTGGGGCAGCTTATTTTTTAATAATAAGGTTTCTGCCTGATGATGTCATAAGTCCACCTGAGCCGCAGCGTTTTGATGTTATTGGAAGTGTGTGGCTGTCGGTGTCATGCCTATTTTATGTGTTGGCTATGCCATCGAGTAGCTCGTTTAGTCTTGTCTTACATAGCGTATTTTTCTTATTTTCTGTGGCTTTTATCTACTGCTTTGTACAAAGCCAAAAGCGTGCTCAATTTCCACTTGTGAGTTTGGCTTTTCTTAAACACAAGCTACGCAATACCTCGTTAATTGTGAGCTTTATAGTTGACGCCATCGCGATGTCGACATTAGTTGTCGGACCTTTTTATCTCACTTATGCGTTAGAGCTGAGCCCGGTCACGGTTGGTCTTATTGTGTCTATTGGGCCTTGTATTGCCGCTGTTTCCGGCTATCCGTCGGGTGAGGTGGTTGATCATTTTGGTATCGCGTTTGCTATGTTTTTGGGCTTGCTGATGCTCCTCATTGGGATAATTAGCTTTGCAATCTTACCTTCATTATTTGGACTTTATGGCTATGTTGTGGCGTTATTTGTGTTAACTCCCGGAAGGCAGTTGTTTTTAGCGGCTCACCATACCTTTGTGATGACGACAGTAGCCGAAAAAGAAAAGGGCATGGGGTCAGGGCTCATTAATTTATGTAAAAACTTAGGGCTAATGACCGGA
This sequence comes from Pseudoalteromonas sp. S2755, assembly GCF_005886535.1. Classification (GTDB taxonomy): domain Bacteria; phylum Pseudomonadota; class Gammaproteobacteria; order Enterobacterales; family Alteromonadaceae; genus Pseudoalteromonas. Next base: position 5,095 of record NZ_PNDS01000098.1, on the reverse strand, counting down.
GCCTCATTACTTGGTGGTGTATTTAGCGTGTTGCTGCAGGTAAAGAGTGCGGCAGTGGCAAGCTCTGCACAACTTAATATGGCATTTTCACTGACCTTTTTACTCGCTGCCGTGTTTATTTTGGCTTCGCTCGTTGCCGTATTTATAATTAGCAGAAAGCAAGCGTTTTAAAACTGGAATGCGTATTTCGAAAAGTTTTTTCCTCCTTTTTTCAAACTTAAGGTTTTCTTAATTTTCGCTTTTTAAAGTTTTTACATCAGAACAGGAAAGGTGTGAAAACGATGGGTAAACAAAACTTGCAGAGAGTATTACTTTACTTTGTTCTAAGCAGGGGAGGTGCAGCAAAAATGTCATTGGCTTGTGGTGCATCTAGCTGCTAACTTTAGAATCGAACTATAGATATCAAGGAAACGATATGTATCGCACGCTAACCATATTGGGGTTGTTGTTCGTTAATTGTGCTTATGCACAGATTGCGCTTGAACGCGATATTCAAGAGCACGTCGTGGTTGCGAACAAAGTATCTTTGCAGGTTTATCATGTTGCTGGCAATGAACCTGCCATTGTTTTTGAAAGTGGTTCTGCAGCGCCTGCAATTTATTGGACTCCAGTAATGATGGGTCTCGCGCAGCAAGTACCCAATGCATTGGTGGCCTATAACCGTGAAGGTTATGGCAAAAGCGAGCTTAGCCGCAGAGCCTATAGTGTTGATACGGATAATCGTAATCTCCGTGAAGTGTTGAGAACGCTTGATATTCGGCCGCCGTTTATCTATGTCGGTCATTCATACGCATACTATATAATGCAAAACTACATCACCTATTATCCTGAACAGGTTGCAGCCTTGTTGTATGTTGACCCTGTGACTGTTTACTTCATCGATAAAACCCACGCCTTAGCGCAGGATAAGCTACTTAAACCCTTGAGTACACTGCCTGAAAATACCTTCGGTGAAGCTCTGCGCCGGGAAACTCAAGCGCTAAGTGAAACCGTTGCGAGTGTTCGGACGCATCAAGCACCTGATCATATTCCGTGTCGTGTTATCGTTGCCCAAAGACCATTTGACCCTAGCCAACGTGATGTTAAAGCGTGGCGAGAAGGACAAGAAGCGCTGGCGTCACATTGTGATTCTAAGCTAATTATTGCTAAGGGAAGCGACCATACCGTACCTATGAATGCCCCGCAAGTGGTCGTGGAGCAAGTGGTGCAATTAATTCGGGAATTAGAGTCGAAGAAGCCCCTTTAGTTTTATGAATATTTTATTGCAATCTCTATTATTTACACGGAGTTAGGGTAATAATGTGTTTAAAAAATAGGGGGTTGAAAAAGCCGCCAAAAAAATATTGATATCTGTCATTAGTAAGTCATATTGATGATTAAAAATACATTGACTTAGGGCGGAATCCCTATATGATGTTCATAGACAGAATTTGAGTCAGTGTTTTAAAATCTCCATTACGTTGTTGTATAAGTGTTTGCTTGTAGTAGTACCGTCCTGAAGTTTTATCCACTCTACAAATTTAGGTCTATGCGCCCACATGGGCATAGCTCATCAATGCGCAGCATTGGTTTTTGTTTTTATATCAGGATTAGTATTATGTCTAACACTCTTACAGGTACCGTTAAGTGGTTTAACGAGTCTAAAGGTTTTGGTTTCATCGCTCAAGAAAATGGCCCTGACGTGTTCGCACACTTCAGCGCAATCAAAGGTGACGGTTTCCGTACACTTGCTGAAGGCGAGAGAGTTGAATTCACAGTAACTGACGGCCAGAAAGGTCCTCAAGCTGAGAACATCGTTAAGCTTTAATCGCTTAATTGATGAAGAAAAAGCAAGCTAAGGCTTGCTTTTTTTGTGCCTGAAATAGCATATTTTTTTCGATAAAATCTTGCTATTTGCTCTCTCAAATTGAGCAACCATTAAGGCAAATTGGTATAACACGACTAGACAGACTCAACCCCTCAAGTTGGTATAGTCTTTCTGTGTGCCTTAGCGAGATCCTCAAGCGTATTGAGCGCCGAAGCATAAATCTCTCGCGATGTTTTATTGAGCCCGCCCCTGGCTGCTGAGATTTCAAATGTACGCTTCATATCACCAAGTAAATTGATCTTTTCGTGAGGGCTTTCATTCATTGATATCGGCGCACCGATAGCCATCATCTGGCCTGAATCAATAAACCCTCCTTCGAATAGCTCTCTGGACATAGCTCGTACTTCTGCCGCTGAAATGTTGTGAACGTTGTATTTAGAGGCAACATTTTGCCAATTATGTTCGGCATTGTTTGCGGTTTGGCTAATGGAGACTTGGGCGTCTTTCTGTGCTGCTTCTGCCTCTTTTGGTTGATGCGGGCTATGGCTGCTATAAATTGTTGGTGATCCAATCCCCTGGGTTTGACTAACAAGCATAGGTAATCCTTTATATGATGAAATGCAGATTAATAACTAAGCAATTGTCGTGCCGCAACACTTTGGGTAGCTATTCTTAATTCAATAGCGATTTAAAGAAGAATATAGAGGACGCTCTACTCACTTTTACAGTATCATATGCCGATGATACACAGCCTTAAAAGTGATACAGTTAATTATGTCTTTACCTGCTTGCCCCAAGTGCAATTCTGAATATGTTTATCAAGATCAAAGTCAGCTAATATGCCCTGAATGTGCTTACGAATGGGATCCAAACGCGACTGCTACCGAGGACGACATTCAAGTAAAAGATGCCAATGGCACACTATTAGTGGATGGCGATAAAGTCACTGTGATTAAAGATCTTAAGATTAAAGGCAGCTCACAAGTTATTAAGATTGGCACTAAGGCTTTGGTAAGGCGAGTGCTAGATAAAAAAGACCATGAACTTGACTGCAAGGTTGATGGCGTTGGTGAAATGATGGTGACAGCGAAGTTTGTTAAGAAAGCAAATACTTAAGTGGATAAGTGTTCAGAGGTTATGGAGTTTTGAAGTTGCTCCACTTCTATTAAACTGATTTGTCTTTTACGGGTAGTCGCCATAGCTAGTTTCCTTTGCAGAATTAAAGCTTAGGCGGCATCTTTGGAAGGTGTAAATTAGTGGTAGGTGTCACATCTATTTTGACATCCACATATACAACTAAAAACAGGGCTAGCTGTATTTTTAAACAAATATTGAATAACTTAAAATGAATTAGTTCTGACCAGACCTGACATTTCGATTTGAAAAATTGAGAGTTACCCGTTTTGATAAAGGTGTCGAATCTTTGTTCAAAACAACTAAGGAGTAACTCTCATGTTACATACTAACAATCCAATCATTAAACACAAAGCTGGTTTGCTCAATCTAGCTGAAGAGCTTGGAAACGTATCTAAAGCCTGCAAAATGATGGGTGTTTCGCGAGATACGTTTTATCGTTATCAAGAGCTCGTTGATGAAGGCGGTATTGATGCACTCATCGATAAGTCGCGTAGAACACCAAACCTGAAGAACCGTGTAGATGAAGAGACTGAAAAAGCAGTTTGCACCTATGCGATTGAATTTCCGGCTCACGGGCAAGTCAGAGCCAGCAATGAGTTAAGAAAACAAGGCGTATTTGTTTCTGCCAGTGGTGTGCGGTCTGTTTGGTTGCGCCATGACTTGGAAAACTTTAAAAAGCGTCTGAAAGCGCTAGAGGCTAAAGTTGCGCAAGAAAGTCTCATTCTCACAGAGTCCCAAGTAACAGCCCTTGAGAAGAAAAAACAGGACGATGAAGCCTGCGGCGAAATTGAGACTGAGCACCCAGGATATCTTGGTTCACAGGATACTTTTTATGTTGGAAACCTAAAGGGAGTTGGCCGTATATATCAGCAAACTTTTGTTGATACATATTGCAAAGTTGCGTTTGCAAAGCTCTACACCACTAAAACACCGATCACAGCAGCAGAGCTACTGAATGATAAAGTTTTACCTTACTTTAAGCAGCACGAACTACCTATGCTACGGATCCTCACTGATCGTGGAACTGAGTATTGCGGTAAGGTTGAACACCATGATTATCAGCTTTATCTAGCGATCAACGACATAGACCATACTAAAACCAAGGCAATGTCGCCGCAGACAAACGGTATCTGCGAACGCTTCCACAAAACGATACTTCAAGAGTTTTATCAAGTGACATTTCGCAAAAAGTTATACAGCTCTTTGGAAGAGCTCCAAAAGGATCTGGAGGAGTGGATAAATTACTACAATAATGACCGAACTCATCAAGGAAAAAAATGCTGTGGTAGAACGCCATTTGAAACATTATTAGATGGGAAATCGATCTGGGTTGAAAAGAATTTAGCCCAAATCTAGGCTGACAGTCACCGATTGAAAAACGGGTAACTGTCAGGTCAAGTCTGAGCTAGTACAACTTTAGGTGGTACCATTACCACCTGACACTGCTGCGTCAAATACGGCTGTCAAATTTGATCAATATCTAAAAACCAAATCTGACAGATTAACAGTCAGCTTTGTCTAAACTAGGCTTATGTTTTTTAGACTAGATTTCTGCAGCGACTACCGAAATCTCAACAAGCAATGCGTCACGAGCCATGCTCGCTTCTACACAAGCGCGAGCTGGCGCATAACCTTCAGGCACCCATGCATCCCACACTTCGTTCATTTCTGCAAAATACTTCATGTCTTTAATATAAATTGTCGCAGAAAGAATGTGCTTGCGGTCGCTGCCTGCTTGAATTAGTAGCTCATCAACTTTCTCAAGCATGGATTCAGTTTGTTCTTTAATTCCTTGTTCTGCGTCCTTACATACTTGGCCACATAAATAAATGGTACCATTGTGTTTCACAATTCGGCTCATTCGTTGTTTGGTGTCAATTCGTTCAATCACTGTTTTTCCTTTCTAATCGTTACTGTAATCGGCAGGTTTAGGCTGAAATGTTATCTTTTTTTAATAAGATGAGCTACATACTTGGTACTGGTTTTTATGAAAAACAACGACGGTTAATACCAGTTGTATTAAGTAAATGATCTATCTTGAAGCGGGGAAATAGCTTTAGTAGCAAGGCAAAAATTTTGCTATTTAGTTGTTCTAAATGAGAAATTTTTAATGAGGCTAATATGCTATTTCACCCTTCAAATTGGTTAGAT
>NZ_PNDS01000097.1 GCF_005886535.1 Pseudoalteromonas sp. S2755 | reverse complement strand
AAATAGCAAAATTTTTGCCATGCCTATATGGATATAGGTACCTTAGCGGTAGCAGGACGCGAGAGCGGTGCTACTAAAGCTATTTCCCCGCTTCAAGATAGATCATTTACTTAATACAAGTGGTATAAAAAGTATGAGCGAGTCATTTGTAGCAATCGGATTAGTAAACCCTAAATCACCAACCAACGTGGGTGGCGTATTACGGGCCGCAGGTTGTTATGATGCACAAGCCATCTACTTTAGCGGCAATCGTTACGCAAGGGCTGCAAAGTATCATACGGATACAAAAAACGTTGCCGACAATATTCCCATCAAACAAGTTGATGATTTCATCAGTTTAAAAGTAGCAGGCCGTGCGCTTGTCTGTGTTGAGCTGGTAGAGGGCGCAACCCCACTGCCACAGTTTACTCACCCCGACAATGCGTTATACATTTTTGGTCCTGAAGATGGCAGTCTGCCACAAGAAATCGTCGATGCCGCCGATGCCGTGGTGTATGTACCAACCATAGGCTGCATGAACTTAGCCGCGACAGTCAACGTGTTATTATATGATCGCATGGCAAAACGTTCAACCGGGTTTGATGCCTCGCAGATACTCACCAGCCGCGATATCAATAACCGCCTAACGGTTGAATAAGTTTTTGCAGTAAACAGCTTTTTATTTTTGACTAACCCGTACTTTGACCGGGTAGTGATTTGCATTTTTTAAGCTTTGTAAGTCATCAAAATGCACGCCATGCAGGGCCATAACCGGACGTATTTTTTTACTTATTAATTGTCGAATATAAAATGGCTGATTAGGTACAAAGTGGTGGATCGTGTGCGTGCGGCCAAAATCAAAACAAAATAACTGAAATGGTAAAAACCAGCAACTGGTGATCACATGGGTCTGCTCTAACACATTATTCACCCCACCATAATAATGCATTGAAGATGTGACAAGGTTTAAAGATGCTGAGCGGATCATATTAGGTATAATCAATACCACCATAAAGAACTCAGCAACCGCTAGTAAATCTGCTCCCCATTTAGGTAATTCAAATGGTTGTATAAATTGCAGCACGTAATAAGCAATCACACCATATAAAGTCGCAAAATAAGCCGTAGCAAGCGGAAAGCCAGCATTAAAGACTTGTAAAAACGTAAAACCCTTGATTTCTCGACTAAACCGCTTGGCATTCAATAATAAACCTAGCAATCTATCTGTAACCACCACAGCTCGCAACCAAGGAGATTGGATACCATTACCCACCAAGCGCTCTTCTAGGTCTTGTTCAGTGCCAGACACTTTATGATGATGTAAATGAATTTGCCTGCGATACCAAGGATTCACTGTATTTGGCCGCATAATCCACACCGTCAACATCATAAAATGATGTACAAATGGGCGGTCACTAAAATACTGCTTGTGGATCAAATCGTGCTCAAGTTCATGAGAAATAGAGGTAATAAAAGCCGCCAACAGAATGCACAGCCATGCAGGAATAACGGCAAAATAGTAAAGCGAGGCAACGCCAATTAACGCACTTAACGACAACAGCAAAATCACCATCGCAATGCTGTTTTGCCAGTTTAAAATAGGATAACGCGATCGAAGCGACTGCTCTTCGGCTTGGATAGCAGTCACTATCGCTTTGATATTCTGCCTAGCGGTTAATGTTGGCATTGGTCCCTTTACTCACTTTTTGATATCAAAATCATAGCGTAATCTCATATTGTCGTAGCAGCGGCTTTATGCCGCGGCAATTTTTAAAACTTTAATACAATGAAACACCCAAACTCCGAGTTTCTATTGACTATCGCCCATCTCGTACTGTCGTAGCAGCGGCTTTATGCCGCAACAGCTTTAAAACAGCAACGCAATGCGACACCCAAACTCCGAGTTTCTATTGATTATCGTCCATCTCATATTGTCGTAGCAGCGGCTTTATGCCGCGACAGCTTTAAAACAGCAACGC
>NZ_PNDS01000096.1 GCF_005886535.1 Pseudoalteromonas sp. S2755 | reverse complement strand
TTTACGTTATGTTAAATGGCTTATTTTGCGACATTTTGACGGTCGTTGTACAGTTGAATCAAAAATCCCCCTCTAAGCCTTGTTTTTATAAGTTTTCTCGTTTTCCTGTATCATTAGCAAAATTGATTGTTCTAAATTTATTAATCGAAAAATTTCATATAAAAACCCACTTCCGTGCAGGACGCTCGACGCAAAAACAACGTCAAAGGAAGTAAGGATTGATGATGACTGACTTTAAAGAGTTACTTTTCAGAGCGGGATTTATGAATTTTGGTAAGCTTAACCGCAAACAGGTTTGTGAGTTCTTATTAGTTAAAGAGCGCACGCTTGAGCGTTGGATAAGTCAGAATAAACCTTGTCCACGTGCAGTAAGGATGCTTGAAATGCGCATTGATGGCCGTGTTTCTAATCACCCTGAATGGCGTGAATTTAGAATATGCCGAGACGGCTATTTATGGACGCCTCGCGGCTTAAGGTATGAACCAAATTACATAAACAAAATAGACTTTTTGCAGAAGTCTACCCATTACCATGAAGCGCAGACAATCGCGTTACAGGCAGAAATTGACCACTTAAAGGACTTGGTTGGGTCACGCGAAAAGCTCAAGGAAATGGGACGGGATCTGATTGAAATATCAGACCGCTTTAGGTTCAAGGATGCCATGCTCAGGTTTGAGCAGAAAAAGGACAAGTCGGCTTAGTATTTTGGGTCACATATTGTGGCCCTTTTTTAATTTTTGATAGCAAAAGTTCAATCCCCGGGCGTTACTCGATCGAAATTTTGATAGTAAAACCCCCTTTTTGTTCCTGGCTCTTTTGCCAAAAAAGATTGCAAACTAAACTTTATGACGATATGGTCACCATTAAATTATGCAATCATTATTAATCCTGGAACTGTGCCGGCTGTTTTAAAAATGATTGTAAACTAAGCGTCTCGAGTTTGCTGCAGGCGCATTTATTGATAGCAAAAGGAAATATTATGGCTGTTACTTATCGCCCTGACGATAATCGTATTAAAGAGATAAACTGGCTTAAAGATCATCTTGGTATCTCTACAACAACTAAACTCATAGATTATCTAGTTGACCAGTACAGAGCAGATCAGGCAAAAATGAGTGCGCTACAACGAGATTTATACGAAGCAAGAAGCAAGTCTGAATCAATGGAATATGCGGTAAGTAACTTTAAGGAAGCCTTTGAAGAACTAATGGAGATTTGAGGGGGCTACCCCCCTCATTTCAGAGCCTCATCCAAAGCCCCTACTAATTCATCATCCAGTTTGTTGTTGCTCTTGGCCGCTAGATGCTTGGCCGTTGCTAAACAGACTCGTTTGATGAATGCCTCTGTGGCCAACTTCGTTAACAGGTATTTTCCTAGTGTGGTTAGCATATCTTTGCCTCCAATTGTTTGATGCGCTCGTCTTGCGCGTTAATAATGACTTTCAGCCAGTTGATATCGTTTTTTAGCGTGGCGATGGTGGCAATAGAACCGCAGACTTGCACACCAATTACCACGATAGTAGACATGTCCATACCCTATCCTTTATCAATCATATCTAATGCCTGAGCCGTTACGATTTGGCCGATTAGCGGCTGGTATCGTGGCCTAAGCTGTAAGTTTCCGTCGAACAGTCTTTCTAGATAATCCATGTGATCATCATGTGTCATCGACATTGCTTTTAACCACGTCTTATCCCTAACGGTATAATCTGGGTTCAGTTTGTCTGGGTCTAAAACGAAGCCCGCATTGGGGTACTTAATATAGTTAGAGCCATTAGCAGCGAATTGGATTTCAGCCAGTACGCTGGCGACAGACTTGGTAAACGGTTTACTCTCTACCTTGAAGTAGTTATATACCCACCACACACCGTACAGCGTGGCAAATAGACTGACATTTTTTGAAATGAAATTACCCATTGAACCCCCAATCGAAGCCACGTTGAATGGTTTCCATGCTGTATGGCTGTTCGCCGTTCTCCATCATTATCATGGCTTCCATGACTTTCGGGTATTCCGCTTGGGCCAGTGGCCTGTCACTTGGAATACCAGCACGCTTTGACACAAAATTGATGTAGTTTTGTGTTTTGTTTTCTGACGGTGGCGCCCAACGGGAGATAATTCCGTTGATGGTTGTGCGGCCATGTCTAAAGGCGTAGGTGCGCAATATGCGCCCTGCTGCTCTTAGTCCATGTTCTACCGTTTCGAAGATAACAAAGCGGCCATCATCGCCTACCATGCCAATCCAATCTTCGCCTTTTTCGATGTTCAGCGGGTTGTTATTACGTATGCCTTTTGGTGAACCGGTCTTCATAAAATATCCTCCTAGTAATATCAGTCCTAATGCTAAAAACAGGGTTTTCTGCTGCATCAAATCACCTCTTTCAGCACCCTGATTGCTGATATTGCACTTGCTTGTGATACCTCAGTGTCATATAGGCGCGCTCTATATCTGCCATCAGTATTTTTGGTTAGTGGATAGGTAATGAATAAGTTTGTGCTGAAAGTACCAAGCACCGTACCGCTGCCAAAATCAGCATTGTCGCTCGGGATAGGCATAAAGGTGACGCCATCATCTTCAGAGATAAGTTGCTGACCGCCTTTAATTGCATATACCGCCCCACGGGATTGTGCCGCAACGTATTGGACGTCAACCAACTCAGTAATAACGGTAGATTCACGGTTAAAAACAAAACCTCTGTTACCCGCGGTTGCTGTTATATGTGTACTACTGAATCGCACATCAGGATATGACGCGATAGAGCTAAATACATCACCAATTGGTCGCCCTAATGCATGCGGGAATGTTTCACACACACCTGACGCGCCTGTTAAATCATAAAAATATTGATTGCCCGGCGAGTTACAAATGGCATAAACGCGCTGGCGGTACTTATCGTAAAACGTCTTACGAATTGCTAAATTACTCTCTGACGAAATGGTAAATACTGGCGTAGTTGTATCGCTTGGTGTGTACCATCCGCTTGCGCTCCCCCAGTTGTATGCAATGAATCGTGTGCCGTCATACAGCAGCTTTTTCCAATTCAGCGGTACTTTTGCTTTCAGCGTGTCGTACTGTGCGACTTTCTGACCCATTTCATAGACCATGATTAGGCCATTTTCATACAGTGCAGCTACACGGTCTTTGTCATAATCAACCACTATTACATCAGCAATATCGCCCGTAAGGTTAAGCAGATTTGCCCCTTGCTCGCTCATACGGATAACACCATTGATTCGATATTGGCTAATGTGCTCCTCAACGATGTATACCGCATGAGCTGTTGAGACGCACGCCTCATAATCAGGTAGCTCTGCACCGTAATCACCACCATAGCGCCCTTCATTTCCATCCAATGCGTTTACTGTGGTATATGTGCTACCAGAGATATACAAAGGCGGCTCATTGATAGAAACGTATAGCTCCGATGAGCCTTCTACTTTGCACGGAGTACCAGCACGAACGGGGATCCCCGTTTCAGGTGAACACCCCTTACCGCCATACCAAAAGTCATGCGTGTCACTGAACAACGTAACAGCAAGCCGCTTTGCTTCAAATGGCAATATGCGCTGTGTTCCACCATAGTGCTCAGACAGAAACGAGTAAGTTTGGTTATTCCCTTTCGTTGGTGAGTCATAGCTTAAGCGGTGTTGTGATACCCACAGTTCAATTGTCTGCGGCTCTTTAGACTGCAATACAATGCGGTTAAAGAGTTTATTTGTGGTGATTTCAAACCCAGCCTTTGCACTGGTTTGAAAAAGTTGCTCACCTTGTGGCGTTAGCGCCACGGCACTAAACTCTGACTCAGAGTTGATGACTTTGAAAAACTGTCCTTCAACCAAAAAGTCATTTGGAAAATTCGACTCTATATTGATATTCATTAACATCTTATTTTCTCCCTGCCATCATGGCGACAACGGTTACACCAACGACACCCACTACGACATACATCATGGTTTTATTGGTTTGTAAGGCGAGTTGTTGGCCGTCACTGCGGCTCATATCGTCAACGAACTGAAGTGCTTGCTTGTGCGCTAGTCGGCTTTGGTCGGCTGCATCGCCGTAGGCATCACTTAGTGCGTCTTGTGTACTACTAATGGCAAGCCCTGCTAAGTCTGCATTACTGGCCGCAACATCACGGGCTAAATCGCTGGTCGCGTTCGCAGTGAAGTACGCCATTTCTGATACACGTTCATTGCTGTCATTCACGGCATTAACTGCATCCCCAAATAGGTTGGATGCAAAGTCGTTATTGGCTGCGTGCATGTCATTTGCTGAGTTGACTACCGCACGGGCTAAGTCGCCATTTTCCAGCATGGCCGTATTGGCTGTGTCGCTGGTAAATTGCATCGCATCGAGGGCTAGATTTCCGCCCATTTCCAGTGCATCTGCACCAAAATCAAAGGCGCGAGCGCTGTTATTCTCTGCAAAATCCAGCGAATCGCGGTTAACATTAGAGCCAAAATTAAATGCGTCTGAGAGTGCATCAGATGCAAACTGTGTTTGATAATCGGTCATCGTTTGAAACGTATCGGCCATGTCTGCACCGATGTTCGACATTGCGTTTACTAAACCATGATCTGTTTGTTGAATGTTGTATGTGTTGCCGTCCCCAACATTCATAAAGCCGTTGTTATCCCCCTGAACCCCAAACGAAACACTGGTGTTATTGGTGGACTGACGGCTGGTACTATTGGATTTACTACCCATTGAGAACCATCCTGTAAACTAAGTAACCGTTGATATCGGTCATTTCATATTGAAAGTGGTAAGCGCTAAGTAGGCGAGCCAGTGCCCGCCTTTTGGTATGAAATACGATTGAGGGGGCGCTGAGCTTTTTGGCAATTTGAACGATGTAAGGCGCCAACTGACCAAGGGAGCTGCCCTCGGCACACACGACACATAGGCCGTCTTGGTCGTTACGTAGTACCGCATAGCAAGCGTTGTGATGGATAAAAACTGCGTGTCTGGCTCTTATCTCTTGTGCGATAGCTTCATAATCTGCGGGACTTCCAGCCGCCCGTTTAATCCGCCACAGCTCGCTAATTGGTGCTATGTTCATTTTTTCAAAAGGAAAAGCGCCACTAAGGCAATACCGCCAATAATCAACAACTGATTGTTGTTATTGGTGCCAAAGGACACCCCGCCACCTGTGAACCCGTTACGCTGCGTTTGGTCACCTGTCGATGAGCTAGCGCTTGAGCTAATGGGACTGCCCGCCCCATTGGTCAAACTAGGCATTCCGCCCATCGCAGCCCCCATTAACGGCATCATTGTTCACCCCCTGCGGTGTACTTGCGGTAAAGGCTGCGTACTACTTCGGCCAGTAGTGCACCACCTGCGGCCACAGCCACACCATAGGCAAAATATTTCACGTTTCTTGGTGTCTGCATCGCTTATTTCCTTAGCAGTAAGCCAACCACCAGAAGACCACCAAAACCAAGCAAAAGCGTCTTTTGCGGTACACCAAATACAAGGGTCTCTTGCTGAGTTGTATTAGGTGTTGTTTTTGGAGTCTCGACCTGAACGGCTGCGCCATTTTCTAGTTCAGGTGTGGCGGCATGTTCCAGCCGCCCCTGACCTGTCGAGTTCTTACGCGCCTTGACCGCCTCGAAATTGGCGTAAGCGCCAACTGCATCACTAAGGAATCCACCGACCTGACCCAACCAAGAGGTTGGCTGCGGTGAACCTTGTGGCAGCATGGTTTGGTTAGACATTTAGCCCCCTTAGAATGAACTTGTGGCAAAGTCATCAAAGTAATACACCGCAACTTCTGCCTGTATTTCCTGCGTGCAGTCCACACGTAGGCGCATATCTCGAATAGCGGGATCTAATTTCAAGGTGTTGTACTTGTCACCCTCAAGACAGAAGTCGAGATAAAACTCGTCTGCGATTGGTGTGCGGCCATTCTGGCGCATGATGTGCTTGTGCAGCTCTAGCGGCACTGACTCACGCCACTTCACGTTGTCGACAAGAAATTCAACCCCTTCAACACCCGGTGCTTTAATCGCAATCGCCATGATGCTCGCGTTCGTTGGGCGTGGTAGGTTGTCGATTTCAGTACGGCCATTGTTTAGCTTGTACACGAACGTTCTTCGCTTCATCAAAGTACCTGGCACGTTGGCCGCTGACTTTTCAGCAAAGCACTCGATAACTGGCGCTGTGGCTTCTTGCGCAATGTCAAAGCGAATTTGTGCGGTGTTTAGCCCATTCGTACCCAATGCAAAGAAGCGCTGCTCAATGAGTTCAGGGTAAAGCGCACTGGACATGTCATCGCGTACAAAGTGCCACGTTGCAATCCCTGCTTTCACTTCACGCTTAAAACGTGTGTTTTCTTCGATGAGGTCTTGCAATGTGCTGTACTGCGTAACCAATCGGCCATTAAGTTCAAGGCGCACGTTGGTAATTTGTGACGGTGTTACCCCTGAATACTGCATGTGAATGCGGTCATAGGTCATGCCGATTGGTAATGTCTGAGACACACTGGCTTTAGGTGCTACACCTGAAATGGTTGGTAAAGCTACAATCTCGCGCATCTTCTACCCCTTAGTTGATTAGTCGTTTAACTGGGCGAAGCGGCGAGGCTTTATTGATGACCGCGAGAATAGCGATTGTCATACCTATAGTGATAAGGCGGTTTTTACTAAACATGTATTTATCTCCGTTATTGTCTGAATTGACAGCGCGAAGATATGCCCTTTTGCTATGGGCTGTTTGGGCTATAACTAAAGCTATTTTTGGTGGGTAAAGTTTTTTTGTCGGTAGCTTTAGCTAAATTATTTTTGAGGCAACCCCTTGGCTTGGGTGCTTTAGTCAATTCTGTAGTTACTGAGTGGTATGGTTTTACCGTCTTCGGTCACGAAACAATGAAACGATGTGTAATGCGTTTTTAAGCCCATCGTTTCACCTACATCTAGGCACATACTCTCACCAAGGAGCTGAGCACACCAAACAACCCCCAAGGTAATTAATACGCAGGCTACAAACCCAATTAAAATGATTGCCATGAACTTACCGAATAGTTGCTCTATCAAATCGAAGATAAAGCCAAAAATAAACAACGGTGCCATGAACAGGCGGAGCATGAGATCAAATATATATAAAATCATAGTTATCCTTAAAACTTGATAGTTTCCATTGTGGCCGCATCCGTCCCTTTACGGATCCAATATTGAACCTGTTTGCGGTGGATGTTTTGAATTGATTGTAGTTTCTCTAGCGTAATGCCCATTTCAGCGGCCATATACTTAGCGCTGGCCGTTGTCTTGAGTGCGCCACACCATGTGTATTCCACTTGGTTCATAATCGTTTTGTCCGCTTCCTGCGGGCGCTGAGTGATAGCGCATAGCCGCCCACCATATTTGCGCACCTTTCGGCATAACTGCCCCCAATGGAAACTCGCTTTACTCACCCGTGTAACGTCTGCGATTTCATCCGCGATTATCGTCATTGGTGCAGCAGCATGAGCCAGCGCAAAGGCGATTGCCGAAAACTGCTCGAAGTTTTCCTCTGTAGGCGCTACAGTCAAGGCGCACCGTATAGGCCCGAAGCCGCTCTTTTTAGCGAGTTTTAAGAATGCCTCAAGGCTGCGTACTCTTGGGAGTGGGTAATCTTCTTCAGGGTCCCATGCAATAATCCTACGCTGTTTAAAATCCACCGTTTCACGTAGGAACGCAGATTTACCACTACCAGAAGCACCAACGATGAGAATGTTTTCATTCGGTAATGATGGGTCTTGCCGCTTAGCTGGCCGCTTTGCTCTGGTCATCTTCACCCCCGTTAATTTCGATTTCTTCTTGAATTTGCATATCTGTGATAATGCGCGGTGCAAAAATGCCTGTAACTACGGCCACAGCCGCCCACGTTGGCGATAGATTCATATCTGGCACGAGTGCATCCATTGCTTTGCTCAGTTCTTCGGCTTCCTCTGGTTGCAAGTTCCAGTGCTCACCGTTACGCCTTGCCATGTAACCTGTGGCAAACTTTGCGACAATCACGGTCATATCGCCTGCGCCCACTGAAACGGACTGACCACCGCCCTCACTTGCCATTATCTCGCCCGTTATTTCTGGGCTGTCTGTCTCAAAGCTTGAAAAGTCTGGTTGGCCTAGTTCTTCTGCAATTGTGTCTATTGCTTGCTGATCTGCTTCGTTGCTCATGCGTCGTCATCTCCAAATAAAGCGGTAAATATTCCTGATTTTTGTTTTGCAGCTTTGAGCTGTGCTTCTCTGGCAAGCTCTGCGGCTTCATGGGCGGCTTCTTCAGCCTCAGCGCCAGTTAATGGGCGCATATTGTTAGTGAGCCACCATTGACCGCCCTCTAAGGTGATCTGTACGGTTCCACACGGGCCATTAGGGCCGTCGTAGCATCGGTAGTACAATTTTGCGTTTCGGCTCGCCTGACGGTGTACTGTGGCGTCACTGCCGCAATGTGGACACGTAACAACGCCCAAAACTTCATTAGCCATTCGCGCCCCCTTTTTGATGCTCGGGTTCAAATACAACGCTGCACAGCATCGCGATGACCTTACGCTGAGACTTAGCCAGTGCAATTGCTGGCGCTTTGATGTTGAGCGGGCTGGCCTTTTCTACCTGCTTTTCAAGCACAGCTGTTCGCTCTAACTCATTGAATATCTTTGATTTTATATCACTCAAAACTCTATCCTTATGATTTTATTGAAAAAAACGAAAATTGTGGATAAGTGGACAGAATCCCTAGCGGGATTGCTGACACACTTACCGCACAACCCAATAAGCCGTGGATATGTGGACAAAAGCCCTTGCGGGCTTGTTGACGCACATACCGCACCGCCCTATAAGATTTTTTGTTTGCTATGAAATGAACAGGTCATGTTTTTTAGCGCCCTGCGGGCGCGATAATGAAAGCCCTTGCAGGGCCTTGCTCCTCACTTACGCCCTTGGGGTTGTATGGGGTGAAAATAACCCCCTTTTCACCCCAGAAAAAGGATGGCCCCTCGCGGGGCGATTCATTGGGTTTATAATGCCTCCCGTAGGTCGAAGCTCTTCACCCTTGCTACATCTTCGCTGCGCTTCAGATGCAGCAAGCCCCTTACGAACCGCTAAAGAACTAACCGAACTGAATCGGTATCTAAAGCTAATCGTAATGTCGGCGCTGCATCTGAAACGCGATAGGTAGGCTTGGCAAGTAACGCTAAAGCTAGTGTTACTTGCCAAGCCCTGCTTCAGATGGCGGGACGTTGTGGTAAACGTTCCGCAAGAGTGACTATTCAAGAGCTTTCAACCTAACGCTCCCCTGTTGCCGCCTGCTCACTCTCATAGCTTTGGCCGTATTCCTAGTGGTCATGAGCGGGAGTTTGCGAAACTCCTATTATCCCCTTTGGGCGCTTCTCCTAGCCGTAACGCTATCGCTTCGTACAGGTGGGGCTACTGACAATGTTCCCGTGATAACCCCATTCGGGCACTCAACCCGCACGGCTAAAGCGTACTGCTCCACTTACACTATGATCCAAAGCAAATACGAAACCCTAAAGCCGTTTATTTAACGAGTGCTAATAGCTAAAGCTACCGTGATAGCTTTAGCTATTAGCGCTAATTCATCGGCTTGATATGTTTTTTAAAGTCTTGTTCATTGGATCACCTTGGCTTGGTTATGGGTAAATATTCACCTTGGCTTAATTTTTGTTTTGAAAAATAGCTACTGAGTAAACACTCAGTAGCTAAAGCCAAGGGATTGTTTCCAGTTGAGAAAACCAGTAACGGAAAGGAAGTTATCACCCATGGTGGGTTATATCAACATGATGGGTGATAGTGAAAACCATGCTTACTACGTCTACAATCACAGATAGGGATTTTAATGATGATGAGAAAACTTATGAAAATAACCAACTCACTGGAACTGCTTGATTGGTTTAAAACCGTGATAGATGTTGAGTCCGACTACATGGTTCACAAACTCACAGGGCTTCGAACGCAAACACTTAGCGCTGTTAGGACAGGGAAGCGTGAGTTTTCAGAATTAAATGCACTCAAGCTACTTTTAGTGGGTGACCATCCAGAACCCCTTGAAACCGTTGCTGTTATTGAAGCTCACAAGGCGAAATTAAGAGGTGACGAAGAAGCGGCAAAATTGTGGGAAGATAGTGTTGCTTAGGCAGCATTTTACCCCCGTAAATTTGCGGGTAAACAGCATGTTAAACCCGCGCCCCTACTGGCTTGTATTTGGGTGGTGAACCTGTGTTTTACGTTATGTTAAATGGCT
>NZ_PNDS01000095.1 GCF_005886535.1 Pseudoalteromonas sp. S2755 | reverse complement strand
ATCAATTTGAAGGGTGAAATACCATATTAGCTTCGTTAAAAATTTCTCATTTAGAACAACTAAATAGCAAAATTTTTGCCTTGCTACTAAAGCTATTTCCCCGCTTCAAGATAGATCATTTACTTAATACAACTGGTATAACTAAGTAAAGTAATGATAAGAAAAGTACTCTCTTTAGAAGATATATTAGCTAAAAGTTTAGCTATAGAAATAAAACCCCCTCGCATAGAAGGGGGGTTATTTTAGCCAACTAACCATTTCGCCATAAAGACGATAACAGGTAACGTAACAAGCGTTCTTAAAATAAAGATAAGGAATAGCTCCCACAAATTCACTGGGATTTTACTACCAAGCAGTAATGCCCCAACTTCAGACATGTAAATTAATTGGGTAACACTCATTGCGGCAACAATAAATCTAGTGGTATCACTTTCAATAGAACCTGCTGCGAGGATTGACGGAATAAACATATCAGCAAAGCCTACCACGATCGTCTGTGCTGCTTTTTCGGCTTCTGCTACATTGAGTAGTTCAAGGTAAGGAACGAAAGGAGTACCTAAATATTGAAATGCAGGGGTGTATTCAGCGATGATCAGGGCAAAAGTACCAACGGCCATAACCACGGGAAGTACAGCAAATACCATATCTAACGCATTGTGCAGGCCTTCTTCTAATGTTCCTTTAAGCCCTGGTGCTGTTTTAGCCTTAGCAAGCGCAATATCCAAAGAATGACCTAACAGGCCTTTTCCTTCTGGCACCGCTTCTGAATCCTGATTGTGATCGCTACCATCTACGTAGATATCCTTTTTGAACCTTAGCGGTGGTAAGCGCGGCACTATAATTGCTGCAACAAAGCCAGCTGCACATACGGTGAGGTAAAAAGGGGCGAACAGGTGTTCGAGTTTAACTTGACCAATAACAACTAAGCAGAAAGTAATGGAAACCGCAGAGAATGTAGTACCAATGATTGCCGCTTCTCGTTGTGTGTAATGCTTATCTTCGTATTGGCGAGCAGTCATCAAGATACCTACACTACCATCGCCAAGCCAAGAAGCGACACAGTTTACCGCGCTACGCCCTGGCACACCGAATAACGGACGCATCACTTTGGTTAAGAGTGTGCCAACCATCTCTAGTAGACCAAAGTTAAGTAGTAATGGCAATAACAAGCCGGCAAGAATAAAGACAGAAAAGAGTACAGGTAGCAAGTCATTCAGCACTAGTGCTCCTGTATTTTCTGAATGGATCGCTTCTGGACCAACACCATTGAAGGTAAGCACAATAAACACCATCCCAATTAGTCGGGTTATCAACCAAACCCAGCTAACGTCAAATAAGTGCTTTATTATGGTTATTTTTAATAGCGCTTGGGGTCTTAGGAGCTTCATCACCAAACTCATGATCCCGGTAATACATACTATTGCGACAATCATGTCGTTAATAAAAGGAGCGACTTGCGCTTGTAACCACTTCGCCATAACAGCGATTGGGATAGTCATTGCTTCCCCCACCGCCACTGGCGTCATAAATAAAAAGATACCAATCAATGACGGTACGATAAACGCAAACCACGTTTGTAAGGTGGAGCGTGGTGTCATAGTGCTCTCTGTCATTTTTACTTCCACAAAAACAAAGAAAAGAGCCGAAGCTCTTTTCGTTTTTAAATTATTATATTTATTAGATTGTTAGACCTTTTTGTCTAAGCAAAGTGATCAAGGCTTGATGCAGGTTATTCATGGTGTTTGCATCAAGTACGTTACCTTCGCTATCCTTCCAGGTAATTGAAGTACGCGTATCCTGCGCTTGCGCGATCTTTATCGTGTAATCACCATTGTCAATTGGCAACACAACCGCTTCTTCACCCCAAATAGAGTCCCAAACGCTGCTTTCAGGCGCTTCGTAACGAACCAAAACTTCCTGCTTTTCTCTATCGACACGAACAACCGTAAAGTTACTTCTTTCAAGGAAGTTTGAGAAGCGATCAAGCACCGCTTCCTGACCTTTTTCAGTCAGTAGCGCCGAATCACCATTCTTGTCAAACCCAAGTTCAAGTGCCAGTACCCCTTGGCGCTTACGCATTTCAACTTGCAGTAGACGATATTGATAGTCAAATTCTGAAACAACTTCGTTCAGTGCCCGAACTTCGAGGTGGTTTTTCTGAAGCGCAGTTAACTCACCATCGCCTTGATAATCGACCAACTCCGCACGAAGTGATGCGGTGCGCTGGTGCTCTTTTTGCTCCAAGGTAAATTTAAACTTTTGCTTGGACGGCTCTGTCGCTTCTTCCCAAAACCAACCTTCTTTTGCTTTGATCAGAGAATACCAGGTTGTGGTCACTGAGCCTTGTGCCTTGTTATCGCTTTCAAGTCCGGCATTGTGCATCGCCACAACGCCATCCACAGCGCGCCAAATAAATGCCGGTAAATCTTCTATACCGTCATTCTTATCAAAAAAGATCCTTGCAGCTTCTTCGCCCTGCTCTACCCAACTGCCTTGCGCAACTGTTAGTACCTGTTGCGGGGCACGGTAACTTACCGGTTCAGCTGTATTTTCATATTGGCCGACTGGCATTGCGAATTCTGGGTCTCGATAAGGCTGAGCTAACCCCTCTGGGGCTTTCACCGGTGCATTTGCACGATAATTTCTTTCATGATGTGCATCATTTGTGAAAATACTACAGCCGCTTAGACTCACGGCAATTCCAAGAACCAGTGATTTTGGGATCCAATACTGCACTCATTTACTCCTTAGCAAACCCTATTATTATTCGAATCAAAGTTATGATTTAGGATTGCCGAATTGGTTCACACAAAGTTGCCAAAAATTGACAATCTCTGAATTAATAACGCTATGGTATCAAATATTCCACGTACTATACTGGGAACACGTATCTCATAGCCAAAATTTTGCCTTATGTTACTTGTCATACATTAGAAAAACAAGCAACCATGCCGCGCAACCCTAATTCTATTTTTTATTACAACGCGCTAGCGCTAAAACTCAGATATGGTAGTATTTCGCGTTAACTATTAACCTTGAGCGCATTACGTGAAATCAGAGGTTCCAAAATGACCATGCATGCAAACCATCAACTTGTCTTAACCGCAATAGGAGAAGACAGATCTGGTATTGTTGGCGAATTGACACAGCTTGTAAGTGACTGCAACTGTAATATTATCGACAGTCGTATCGCAATATTGGGAAATGAATTTACCTTTATTATGTTACTCGCCGGTGACATGGCGTCTATTAGTCGTGTAGAACATACCTTACCAGCCAAAGGGATGGAACTCGGCCTCTTAACCATGATGAAACGCACGTCAAGCCATCAGCAAGGCGAATACAGTGCAGGTTATACTTTGGAATATGAAGGACTAGATACTCCCGGTACATTAAGCAAAGTAACGCGCTATTTTGCAGCCCAAGGAGTGAATATTTGTTCACTGAAGTCAGATACCTTTGAGCAAGAAGACGAGCTACATATGCGCTGCGAGCTTGAGTTTAATATTCCAGTGGATGTGGATATTGATAACTTTAAAGTTCAGTTCGAAGATCTTTCTCACTCCTTAAACGTAGACTATATATTTAGACGCATTCGCTAAGGATTTACTATGAATACTTTAAAAGTTGGTGATCAAGCGCCACGATTTTCACTGCAAAACCAAAACGACGAGACCGTTGAACTTACGACTTTATTAAAGTCTCACCAAGTCTTAGTCTATTTTTACCCTAAAGCATTGACCCCGGGCTGTACGGTTCAGGCCGAAAATCTACGCGACCACAAAGCTGAACTAGCTGGATTAAACACCGTAGCCGTTGGCATCAGTCCAGATCCTGTGAAAAAGTTAAAGAACTTTGAAAATAAAAAAGAACTTAACTTTGACTTACTTTCGGATGAAGATCACGCGGTAGCCGACGAGTTTGGTGTGTGGGGACTAAAGAAATTTATGGGTAAAGAATATGATGGCATTCATCGCCTATCTTTCTTAGTCGGTCAAGACGGTACCATCAAGCACGTGTTCAATAAGTTCAAAACCAAAGATCACCACGAAGTTGTGATTAACTACTTGAAAGAAAGCGCTTAAAGTAACTGGCCAAACCGTATTTACGTATATTTAAGAAATAAAAAACGGAGCAAATGCTCCGTTTTTATCGCTTCAACTGACTTTAATCAAGCGCTTTTTCTACTTTATCAAATAGGGTCGTGATCTCTTTACTTGGCTCCTTGGTCAGTAGGCTGACCGCAAAGATAGCGATTGTCGCGACAATAAACCCAGGGACAATTTCATATAATGTCGCACTAAGCGGCTCACCATTATAAGTAAACGGACCATAGATCCATACCAACACAGTCACCGCACCAGATACCATACCAGCAAGTGCTCCAGCAAAGTTCATGCGAGACCAGAATAAGCTTATCAACACCAGTGGTCCAAATGCCGCACCAAAACCAGCCCAAGCATTACTTACAAGATCTAGAATCGAGCTATCTCTGTCATATGCAAGATAAATTGCAGCAAGCGCTACAACTAACACGCTAGTACGACCAACAAGCACCAGTTCCTTATCCGACGCATTCTTATTCAAGAAAATCTTATAAAAGTCTTCCGTTAACGAGCTCGAACTCACCAACAGCTGTGAAGAAATAGTACTCATAATTGCGGCAAGAATAGCTGCAAGTAAAAAACCTGCAATTAGTGGGTGGAACAACAGCTGAGATAAAATCAAGAAAATGGTCTCGGCATCATCCACAACAATCCCACGTTCGTGTGCGTAAGCTGCCCCAAACAAACCAGTACCCACAGCACCGAGAGCTGCGACTATCATCCAGCTCATACCTATGCGTCGTGCCGTTGGCATGTCTTTCACACTTCGAACAGACATAAAGCGCACAATAATATGAGGTTGACCAAAGTAGCCAAGCCCCCAAGACATGGCTGAAATAATGCCTATTGCACCAGCCGATCCAACCCAAGTTAACATCGTTGGATTTAACTCATTTAGGGTCTGAGATAGCGGATTATCGAGCAGTGAGAAGGTAACTAAAGGCACTAAAATCAAGGCGATAAACATGATGCAACCTTGAACAAAGTCAGTCAGACTTACCGCTAAAAAGCCGCCAAACAAAGTATAAAGCACAACCACGCTGGTGGTGATGTATAAACCACTCTCGTAACTCAAGCCGAATGAGCTTTCAAACAGTTTACCACCGGCAACTACACCAGAAGAGGTATAAAGCGTGAAGAAAACAATGATCACCAACGCTGAGACTATTCTTAACGCGTTTCCTTTATCTTCGAAACGATTTGCAAAATAGTCAGGAATGGTGATCGCATCATTTGCATACTCGGTATAAACACGTAGGCGTGGTGCAACCAATAAATAGTTAAGCCAAGCACCGATCACAAGGCCAATTGCAATCCATGTACTGCTAAAACCATACAAGAACATGGCGCCAGGTAGACCCATTAAGATCCAACCGCTCATGTCGGATGCACCCGCTGAAAGCGCCGCTACACTTGGTGGTAAGCTACGACCGCCCAACATATAGCCCGACACATCACTGGTCGACTTTTTATATGCGTATAACCCAATTCCCAACATCGCAATAAAATACAGTGCGAGAGAGATTATCGTACCTATCTCCAAATTAGCCTCCTAAATTGTTCGTTGGGCTCTTCTCCAAATGTGAGCTTTTTCTATCACTTAGTTATTCGATTTCTAACTCACTTTGAATAAAAGCCAAAAACATAAAGAACCCACTATAACACGCACAAACCATACACCCAACCACCTGCGACCATTGATCAAAACAGCATTTGATTCGTACCTAATTCAACAGGTTAATTATCGTTCACCCTATGTTCTGTATTTACCCATATTCTGTAAACTCAATTTCCCAACGTGACCTGGTTGCACTTTTACCTTATATTAAAGCCAATAGCATTTTGTTTGGACGGTAGTATCTATGTACTTTTACGCGGCTCGCCAGCCAATTTTTGATGTCCAAAGGGAATTGATTGGCTACGAACTTTTATTTCGTGATGGTCTAAATAATGTATTTCCCGAAATTGACGGTGATGAAGCAACAAGTCGCTTGGTTGAAGGCAGCCAGTTTACTTTTGGCCTTGATGATCTCACAAATCAACGCCCTGCTTACATTAACTTTACCCTAGAGACGCTAGCAAAAGGCTATGTGCAAATGTTAGCGCCAGAACAAGTCGTCGTCGAAATATTAGAAACAGTGCAACCGGGAAAGCGACTTTTAGCGTGTGTAAAAGAGCTAAAAGAGCAAGGCTATACGCTTGCACTTGACGATTACAATCACCAGAATGTGTGGCGCCATTTTTTTCCCTATATTGACCAGATAAAAGTCGATTTTTTGGCAACTAACCTAGAACAAATCCATGTCATTAAAACCGCGATACAGGATTTCCCTAATATAGATTTAGTGGCTGAGAAAGTAGAGACCTACGAGCAATTTGAACTCGCCAAGTCGCTTGGATTCAAATATTTTCAAGGCTTCTTTTTTGCCAAGCCCGAAATGGTCAAAACCAAAGCACTAGCCCCCTCGGAATTAGCCATGGCTGAATTGCTTTATGAGACTTCGAGCGTTGAGCCCGATCTTACTAGGATCACTCAGGTCTTTGAACGCGATGTAAATCTAAGTTACAAACTTCTTCGTTATGCAAATAGTGCCGTATTTAAACGCCGAGCAGAGATATCGACGATTAAACAGGCCTTGGTTGTACTCGGGAGCGATGAGCTTAAACGTCTGATCTCATTATTGTTTGCTTCACAGCTCAATACTGAAAAGCCCAAAGAGCTACTTTCACTCTCATTATTGCGCGCACATTTTATGGAGGCAATAGCAACCAAGGCCAATAAAATCTCCGATACTGGAAGTACATTTTTGGTTGGCATGATGTCACTGATGGACGCCATTCTCGATGACGATATGGCAAGCTTATTAACGAAATTACCCTTATCTCAAGAAATTAAATCAACTCTGCTGAAAAAGCCGAGTGCTTTTGGTATCTATCTGGACCTTGCTGAATCTATGGAAAAAGGTGACTGGGATAGCGTTGAAACCATGTCAAAATCTCTTGGTGTAACCAGCGAAAATATCGCAGAGCTATATCAAAAATCGCAAATTTGGAGTGATGCCCAAATAAAAGCGATAGAGTAACCAGCCAAAGGATGCGACAATCTGTCGCATCCCGCTAAACGCCTGATAGCGATAAAATAAGTTCACTAAAACAACTTCAAAGTGAACATATGAAACGCACTCTGCTCTCTCTTGCTATTGCTTCCTTATCATCCATAACGCATGCTGATGAAATTGAAAAAATCGTTGTTATCGCACCGATGCAAACACCAATCACGCTTGCAACGGACGCGAAAGCAGTACGCCAACCTCTACCCGCACAAGATGGTGCGGATTTACTTTCTTCAATTACGGGGTTTTCACTAATTAAAAAAGGCGGCGCAAGCGCAGACCCTGTGTTTCGTGGCATGGCAGGCTCTAGAATAGCCATTATCGCCAATAATGGTCAAACGCTTGGCGGTTGCGGTAGCCGCATGGACCCGCCGACGGCATATATTACGCCACAATCCTATGACACCTTAAAGGTCATCAAAGGCCCACAAACTGTGCTATATGGTCCTGGCAACAGTGCTGCGACTGTGGTGTTTGAGCGTGAGAATGAACGTCTTGCTAAGTCTGAAGTAATCGGTTTCGCCAATGCGGTGCTTTCAAGCCAAGGTCGCCATAGTATTAATAGCGATATCAAAGCTGGTAATGAACACGGCTACGCCCGGTTCGCTGCAAATTACAGTGATGCCGATGATTATGAAGATGGCAATGGTACCAAAGTTCACTCGGCTTACGAGCGCTGGAATCTTGACACCGAGTTCGCTTACACTCCCAACGATGACGCCTTCTACTCCATGACTTACGGGGTGAGTGATGGAGAAGTTGCCTATGCCGATCGTATGATGGATGGCAGTCTCTTCGACCGTGAAAATATTGGCCTGAATATCAAGCTATCTTCCTTTTCATCACTGATTGAAGAATTAAAGTTTAACGCTTATTATAATTATGTTGACCATATTATGGACAATCATAGCTTGCGTCCTTTTGTTGCTAACATGATGATGAAAGCCCCAACCTCCTCCAATCCTGACCGTAAAACATATGGCGCGAACCTCACATTAACTTCAGAGATCAATACCCAGCATACTTTTGTCTACGGTGTCGATTATCAAGCAAACGAGCACCGTAATCGAGTCAGCCGAGATCAATTCAACAACCCGGTAGAAACGATGCCTCGCCAAATAGATGCTGAATTTAGACAACTCGGTGTATTTGCCGAGTTCGAATATCAATTGAGTCGCTCCAGCCAATGGGTTAGCGGTTTGCGCATTGATGATTGGCAAAGTGAAGATCATCGCACCATGTTAAACACAATGATGTCAATGAAACCAAACCCAACCGCCCTACAAACAAGAGACGATACGTTATTAAGCGGATTTAGCCGTTATCAAGCGCAAACTGAAAACAGCAGCTATTTTGTCGGCTTCGGCGTTACAGAGCGCTTTCCCGATTATTGGGAAGTGGTTGGTGGCAGCCGAGGAAGTGAAACATCTATTTCCGCCTTTAATGTCGATACCGAAAAGACCATGCA
Source organism: Pseudoalteromonas sp. S2755 (assembly GCF_005886535.1). Taxonomy (GTDB): domain Bacteria; phylum Pseudomonadota; class Gammaproteobacteria; order Enterobacterales; family Alteromonadaceae; genus Pseudoalteromonas. Next base: position 41,068 of record NZ_PNDS01000095.1, on the reverse strand, counting down.
ATTAGATGCTGGATTGATAAAGCAGTTCACAGACGTTAACTTCAATTTCTCGGCGTTCTATAACCAAATTGACGACTATTTACTGATAGACGATATGTTTAAAAAGATGAATATGATGTCAAAAGTGACCAGAAATATTGACGCGGAAACCTTCGGCTTTGAAGGGGAAGTAATGTGGCAAGCGAGCAAAGCGCTACAACTCACTGGTAGTATCAACTACGTAAAGGGTAATAACCTTACTGACAATCTCGCATTAGCTCAGCAACCGCCCCTACAACTGCGTATTGCGAGCAATTACCAACTAAGCGATAAGTGGCAACTAGGCGGATTAGTAAGATTAGTACAACATCAACACAGAGTAGCGATTGGACAAGGGAATATTGCAGGGCAGGACGTCACTGAGACGGCAGGCTTTGGCACGCTTTCACTCAATACCAATTATCAATATAGCGATGCATTACAGCTCAGTGCAGGAGTAGATAATGTACTCGATAAAACCTATGCCGAGCATTTAAGCCGCTCCGGCGCCGCGGTAAGTGGCTTTGACCAGATTGACCGAGTCAATGAACCTGGACGAACGCTCTGGGCAAATCTCAACTGGCGCTTTTAACCGTATACTCAGATAACCAAAAGGTCGGCGATTGCCGACCTTGTTTTTACAAGTTCTCTAAAAAGTTCTCATCAAAATCATCCGGCTCTTCTTCTATTGGCGGATTGCCATCGAATAGCTCGTACAACTGGCGTTGATAATAGACATCCTTCAAAAAAGTGTATGGATCAAGCGACTCATTTAGCAGCTTTTCCTGCGACATCAAAGCCGCTCTTGCTTCAACCGCACGCAGAGCAAATACTAATACCGTTTGTGGCGTAGTGAGTGCGATTTCTGGCAACACAAAGTTATCGACTACATCACCCGTTAAGTTTCTCGCGGTCGTCGGTCCCATACCTGGGAGCATAATATATGCACCATCGCCAACGCCCCATACCCCCAAAGTTTGGCCAAAGTCTTCATCTTTTAGTTCAAGACCTAGGGTTTTCGCGACATCAAATAGACCAAAAATACCAACGGTAGAGTTGACTAAGAAGCGAGCAACATTGATTGCCATATGGTCAGGCTTGCCCTGCAGCGCCGCGTTTACCGCATCGGTAGGTGCGGCGATATTGGTGGTGAAATTAACAACACTACTGCGTACCGGAGCGGGAGTCACCGCAACATACCCTTTAGCAACAGGGCGTAAAATATAGGCATCCAGCACATCCATGTTGAAATCATAGAGTGGGCGGTTAAGTGATTGAAATGGATCTCGTGGATCCTTTTTCTCTTCGGGTACTTGCGCACAACCGACAATGGTCAGCGCAAGTAAGCCCGTAAGCACGGCTTTAAGCATTTAATTCCCTGTATTTGTTAAGACACGACTAATCTCGACAGTGAGCTGATTTTCGCCCTGTTGAAGCTCAATTACGCTTGAAACACCCTCAAGTTCTCCATCTGAAGGCATTACTGAACCATCATTAGAAATACGAGCAGTGACCGTAATTTGAGAAAATTTCGACAAGGTTAATTCAGGCATCATTGCCATACTATCATCTAGGTTTACTGTCATTGGCAAGTTAAAGTTTGTAATTTTGGCTACCGCCAATGGCATTGTGGGTCCTTCAGCAGCTTTTGCAAAAACGAACAATGTACTGTTTTTAGGAATATTGTTCTGTAGCTCTGCTGAAATAGTTACCGTAGCGACAATACTGGCGTTAGCTGCCACAGTCTCTTCAGAATATTGACCTAGCTGTTGGTCGATTTCCGCAATCCGTCCTGCGATCATTTCATAACGCGGATCGTCTTGAGCCAATTGCGACAACAAGACTTCAAATGCGGCTTTCGATTCTTTCCAATCTTGGCGTTCATAAGCAATTAGCGCTAACAAACTTATCGCATCAACATTAGTCGGATCATTCTTAAGCACTTTTGATAACATTTTTGCCGCGCGATTCATACTAGGCTCTGAACCCTCTATCAATAACACTTGGCTATAGTTCACTAAGACATTATTGTTATTAGGCTGCATCACAAGGGCTTTGTCAAAAGCCTGCATGGCCATCTCAAAATCATTGAGTGACATTGCAACACGACCAAGTAACATCCATGCCACCGCATCATCGCCAGCAGTTGCTAGTTTGGTTCTTAGTCCCAGTGCAAATGCTTGTAATTCATTAGCGCTCAGCGGCTCACCTGTTTGCATTACTGCGCGCTCACCATACTCAGGTAACTTTTCAATGGCTTCATTCCAACTCGCTATTTGCCTGTGGTTCCCCGTGTAGTAGTAAAAAACACCGGTCACCAGAACCATAAAAGCAATACCTGTCAGCGCCAACACACGGTTGTCTCCGCGACTCGTCAATGATTGTTCAGGCGATAACTCATTCAATAAGCGACGTTTTAACTCAATCAAAGATTCATTATAACTGTCTTTTTCGATACGCTGATTAGCAAGCTCTTCTGCTAATTCTTCCAAACGCTGATGGTAAATATCGATACGCTCGGCATTTGCATCGTGATCAACCGTGATACGCTTTTCCTTTTTTATAAACGGAAAAACTACAAAGAGACCGGCAAATATGCCCAGCAGAAGAAATAAAAACCACATTTGGGTTAAATCTGTCGAGAATTCGCTCACTGCTCACGCTCCTGACGTTGATATTGGTTAATGAGCTCAGCCAGCTTTTGTTCGTCCGCTGCATTCCAATCTTGCTTTTTCGCAGCACGTTTTTGACGAAATACAATAAAGCCGAAGCCTAAAATAATGATTGCCACTGGTAGTACCCAAAGCACGATTGTTGCAGGCGTAACAGGTGGTTGATAATGAACGAAATAGCCATAGCGGTCGACCATATAATCAATAACCTCTTGCTTAGACTGACCTTCATTAACCAAAGCAATAACTTTGTCGCGCAGATCTTTGGCAACGACGGCATCTGAATCTGCAATGTTTTGGTTCTGGCATTTCGGGCAACGTAGCTCATGTGTCAGCTCTCGGAAAGTTTGCTCACGTTCCGCTGTAGCAAAATTATATTTGTCTTCCGTTGCTTGTGCTGCTGCGGTAATCATCATTAAAAGCAAAACAATTACATATTTCATTGCGTTAACTCCTGATAGATTGCCGCAAACTTAGTGCGCCATACGCGTTCATTGATATCGCCAGTATGATGCAACAAAATCTTACCTTGCTTATCTACCAAAAAAGTCTCTGGCGCGCCTGAAACCCCTAAATCCAGCGCTAATGTACGCTCCAAATCGAGAATATTAAATTGGTATGGGTTACCTGCACGAATCAGCATATTATTGACATCTTGTCTTAGAGCATTGATATCAAACTGGTCGCCAAAATCTGGATCATAAGCCTGCTCGTAATATAGACCAATTATTTTCACGCCGCGCGCTCTAAGCTCAGTTAAATAACCCAGCTCAGCGATACACGTTGGACACCAAGTGCCCCATACGTTCATTAAGTAGACTTCACCCTTAAGCGAGTCGGCCGTCCAGATTTTATCACTATCCATTAAATCGGGTAATGAAAACTCAGGCATAGTATGCCCTAAACGGCCTGTCTGAAGTTCTCTTGGATTACCGAAGAGTCCTTGATATAAAAACACACAAAGAAAAATAAATATCAAAAAAGGCACTAAACCTAATAACTTACGGTTCATGTTAAGCCTCCACTTGAGATGATTTTTTCACGCGGCTGCGGTAGCGTTTATCCGCAAGCACAATGAAGCCGGCAAAAGAGATGAGTAGTCCACCAAGCCACATCCAACGCACGTAGGGTTTGTGATAAATCCTCAGTGACCAAGCACCTGCAGAAAGCGGCTCGCCTAGAGCAAGATATAAGTCACGGAAGAAGCCATCATCAATCGCGGCTTCGGTCATAAACTGCATCCCTATATCATAGCGACGTTTTTCCGCGTATAACTCGACAACCTTGTTACCATTTTTGAATACCGTCACTACGCCTGCATGCCCACCATAATTCGGGCCTCGAATTTCTTTTACGCCATCAAAGCGATATTCGTACTCGTTTAGCTTCGCCGTTTCACCGGGTTTCATGCTTACAGAGCGTTCAACAGAGTATGCGGAAGTTAACGTCACCGACGCGATAACAAAAGCAATACCAACGTGCCCGAGCACCATTGCCCAATAGCTCAGCCCTAGCTTTTTAAAACCGATTGCTACACTTGGGTGAACGGTCACTTTATTAAATAAGTCAGCGGCAGTAGCCACACTTATCCACACAGCTAAAGCGGTCGCAACAAATGTCAGTGGTGCCACCACTTCATAGCTTGAGTACAACCAGGTCGCTGTGAGCACTAAACTAACCGCAATCAACACAGCCCACTTTTTCACCAGCGGCGGCATCTTATTTTGTTTCCAACGCAACATAGGCGCTAAACCCAGCAGAATCGCGAACGGAACGATTAATATCGCAAACATTTGATTAAAGAAAGGTACGCCAATAGAAATAGAGCCTAAGCCCAACTCTTTGTGGATCATAGGCAATAACGTGCCCAATAATACAATCAAGGTCGCAACCACTAAGAAGATATTGTTGATCCACAGCGCCACTTCACGCGAAATGAATTGATAACGCCCTTCGCTATACACTTGAGCTACGCGCATTGCGTATAGCGCTAAACTACCACCTACAACCACTGCTAAGAAGGACAGGATATACAAACCACGGTCAGGATCGGTTGCAAACGCATGCACCGAAACGATGATCCCAGAACGAACGATAAAGGTGCCAAGTAAGCATAAACTAAATGCAGTGATAGCAAGTAGCACTGTCCAAGACTTAAACACACCACGCTTTTCTGTTACTGCGAGTGAATGCAATAAAGCAGTTGCAACAAGCCAAGGCATCAGTGAAGCGTTCTCTACTGGATCCCAGAACCACCAACCACCCCAGCCTAGCTCTGAGTACGCCCACCAACTGCCAATGGTAATGCCTAGCGTAAGAAAGCCCCATGCAGCCATTGTCCAAGGACGTGACCATTTAGCCCAAGTGTTATCAAGTTCACCGGTTAAAAGCGCAGCAATTGCAAAAGAGAAAGACACGGATAAGCCCACATAACCCATGTAAAGGAGTGGCGGATGAATGATCATGCCGGGGTCTTGCAGCAATGGGTTCAAATCACGCCCTTCAACAGGGAAGTAAGGAAGCAAACGTTCAAACGGGCTCGACATCCAAAGGGTATAGAGCATAAAACCCACACCTAAAAAGCCGAGTACACCTAGCACACGCGCTCGCAATACCCATGGCAACGATTTTGACATCACTGCAACCAACATGGTCCACATGGATTGCATCACCAACCAAAGTAAGATTGCACCTTCATGCCCACCCCAAGTTGAAGTGATTTTATAATACCAAGGCAGGGTGCTACTTGAATGATGTGCCACATATTCAACTGTAAAGTCATTCATTAATGTGATGTAAATCAGCACCAAAAATGAAAATACCACGAGGATACACTGACCAACAGCCAGTGAAGGGGCAGCTTTCATCAGTCTTAAATTACCCGTATAAGCACCCCACAATGGAAAAATACAAAGTAATAAGCTCAATGCCATCGCCAGAACTAAGGCGAAGTAACCTATTTCTGGGACCATCTTAGTTCTCGCTGTTTAAATTATATTTTGGCTTTTCGTGCTTAATGCCTTTCACGGCTTCTGCCACTTCTGATGGCATATACTCTTCATCGTGTTTGGCTAGCACTTCAAACGCTTCAACTACATTAGACTCAACTAACGTACCTTGTGCTACGATACCTTGGCCTTCACGGAACAGATCAGGAAGAATGCCTTTATAACGAATAGTAACCATAGGACCGGTGTCGATAAGTTTAAATGACACATCTAAAGACGTTTCATCACGCACCACGGAACCTGGCACAACCATACCACCAATACGCAGTTTCTGACCTATCTGCGGTATTTCTTTTAACTCACCTTTACCTTCAACAAGCTCGCTCGGCGTGTAAAACAGATTAATATTTTCTTGTAGTGCGTAAAGCGTAAGCCCGACCGCCGCGCCAATACCAAAGATAACGGCTATAACGGTGAATAATCTTTTTTTGCGTCTAGGATTCATGCTTGCGACTCCTCTTTTGCTTTTTTAATGCGTGCTTCTCTTGCCATTTGCGCTTTAACTGCTTGCTTTAGCTTCTTACCATCCAAGATAGAGCCGACTAAAATACCAGCAAGTATTAATGCACATGAGCCGAATGAGAGCCAAACATAAAAGCCATAGCCACCCATGGCTAAAAATTCACTGAAGGATTCAAACTGCATGATTAACCCCTATTCACTAATTCGCGGACCCAAGGACGATGTTGCTCGCTTCGTAATATTTCATTTTTCAAACGAATTAGCGTAACCACGCCAAGCACACCTGCAAACGCCACTATGTTGATAAGCAAAGGCCACAACATGGAAGGATCAATCGCTGAAGTATCAAATTTGGTGATAGTTGACCCTTGATGCAGCGTATTCCACCACTCTACTGAGAAATGAATAATAGGCAGATTAACAACCCCGACAATGGCAAGGATACAGGCAGCTCGACCACCTGATTTTTTATCTTCAAAGGCGTGATATAGAGACAAAACACCAAAATACAAAAACAAAAGGATAAGCTCTGACGTCAATCTTGCATCCCAGACCCACCAAGCGCCCCACATTGGTTTACCCCAAGCAGCACCAGTGATTAACGCAATTGCGGTCATTGCCGCACCAATTGGCGCAATGGCAATTACCGCCAGTTCAGCATTTCGAATTTGCCATACCAAGGCAACAATAGCTGCAATAGCCATAGAAGAGTATGCACCCATCGACCAGATAGCCGATGGCACATGAATAAAGATAATACGATAGCTATCTTTTTGTTGGTAGTCGGCTGGCGCATAGGCTAACCCCCAAACCCATCCAACAATTAAGCCCACTATCGCAATCACGGCAAAGTAAGGAAGCAAGGTGTTACACAGTTGGTAAGCACGCTCCGCTTTGGCATAAGGATGTAACCACTTCCACATTTTAACTTACACTCACTCTTAAAGCTGACGATATGGCAATTGGTGCGGCGACAATTGCGACGGCAAGCATCGCACCAAGGATTGCAAGTTGACCACCATACGCTAAAGACATGCTACTGGTATCTATGGCGGACGTTGCAAAAATCAATACGGGGATATAAAGCGGAAGGACGAGTAAACTCATTAAAATGCCACCCTTTTGCAATGCAACGGTGAGTCCTGCGCCAATAGCCCCAATAAAACTTAATAACGGTGTACCTATCAGTAAGGTCAATACAGTCGCATTAAGAGACTGCGACTCGAGATTCATTAACAGCGCGAACAAGGGCGCAAGCACCACCATTGGCAAACCACTGACTGTCCAATGCGCTGCTACTTTTGCTAATACTGATAGCGATAAAGGATAAGGTGAAGCAATCAATTGCTCTAATGAGCCGTCGTTGTAATCGTCCCTAAATAATTTATCTAGACCTAACATAGTCGATAAAAGCGCCGCTACCCAAATAATACCCGGTGCCATTCTGGTAAGCAGCGCAGGTTCGGGCCCAATTGCTAACGGAAATAAGGTGATCACGATTAAGAAAAACAACAGCGGATTGACTATCTCAGCGCGTTGTCTAAAAGCCAAGGTCACATCTTTGGCATAAACCGATTTAAAAGCTAACCAATAAGAATGTTGAGTCTGCATTACAAACGGTACTCCAACGCCAAAGTTTGTAACTGTGCAAAGTGTGCGGTGAGATCTTGGTGGGTCGTCAATAAAATGGCGCCCCCCTTGTCGAGATGAGACTGAAATTGGGTTTGCAACATGGCGACCCCTTTTTTGTCCAGCGCAGTAAATGGTTCATCTAGCACCCAAAGCTTGGCTTGATTTAGCCACAAACGTACTAACGCTACACGGCGCTGCTGACCCGCAGATAACGTTCGCACAGGTACATCTTCAAGTCCGATTAAGCCGAGCTTAGCAAGCAATGTATAAACTTCTTCTTCATCTGCCTGAGCGCCGTGAACCATAAGCCAATGTTGGACATTTTCGTAGGCACTAAGTTGTTGATTGACACCTGTCTTATGACCAATAAATAATAAATCGGCTGCGAATGAATCATAATCATCACGGATATCAGTGCTGTTGTAGCGGATCTGCCCTTCGTCCGCTCTAGCGAATCCAGCAATGATCCTCAACAAAGAGGTTTTTCCGGCACCATTTGGGCCTTCAATTTGCATGATCTGCCCCGCATGGAGAGTGAAACTTAATGAGTCAAACAAGCATCTATCTTGTTTGGTACAAGTGACGGCGTCTATCTCTAGCAAACTTGGGCTTCTCTTTACCTAAAATTGGGCGTTAGTCTAACATAATGGTATGGTAATACGAATAATCCGATGCGACCGATTAGCGAAAATTTGATTTAAAATAATGAATAAGCTGCCAATTACGACAAATACGACGACAGCATCTGTGATAAGCACAGATAATAGCGAAGTATCGAGATTAGACTTAGCCAAAAACCAACCGTTTGCAGCAAAGAATATCCAAATTAGTAACGATAAACTAAAAATGGATGTGGCAATTGATGGCCGCTGGCAAACTATCCAACTTGCGCTTAAGCCTCCAACTCAGCCCAATCAGCTTCCAGAAGCACAGGTTAGTATCGATGAAACTGGCAAGGTGGTCACCTTTCAAACGCCCAAATTACAAGCGCAAGTAACGCTGACAAAACAGCTTTTTGATATATTAACGACGCTAAAGACGCATACGCCAAACCCAGTAGTACAGTCTTCAGCAACCACGTTGCCAGACACCACATTACACATCAAGGCGCTTGATTTAAAAGTACCGCTTCCACAAGCCGTAGCACAATTGCTCGCAAGTGAAAACAAACTCATTGCGCATCTTAATGCTCAACAAAGTAATGTTTCCTTGCAAGTTGTCAATCAATTTAAAGACTTGCTGTTTAATACGGCTTTACCTAAGTCAATGATTGCAAAACTTATCTCTAGTCAACTTAGCAGCGTTGAGATAAAACCGCAGCCAAGCGGATTAACACTTAAAATTAATGACCGTCCTGTAATCTTATCGCCAATTAGCAGTAACTGGCCGGCTGCCACCACATGGCAAAAGGGCGAAGTAAAAACGGCTTTCAATGGGATTGATATCACTAAACCTGCGCAGCAAGTAAAAGTAGAAACCATAAAGCCGCTTAGCGCTTTGCTGCAACAGGTAAGCGCGGTTAGTAAGGAAGCCCAATCACCGCTTGAGTCACGCTTAGCATCAGTACATACGCTGGCGTATGACAAGCCGTTATTTGAAGTCAATTTGCAACAAATTAAGTCAACAGTAGCAAAAGCACTGCAAGTCCTGATCGGAAGACCTTTTGGGAAGCCACTCACAAGTCAGCTCAATCAATCCACGAACTCTCCGCTTAAAGACGACCAAAGTGATATATCGAAACGTTCGGCCTCAAGATTGTTTGCGCAAAGTGAGATAGTGAGTGCTCACAACGAAAATAAGCCAAGCACGCCACTGCAACAACTCACAAACCAAATAAAACTTAATCTTACAGAGCTGATGGCAAAGCAACCGTTACCACTGCAAAAAAGTCACGTACCTTTGCAAAGCGAAAAGTTAGCCAACTCTATTGCTCACTATTTACAACAACAGCTCGCAGCGACACCAAAATATCAAGCGCCACCAGTCGATTTTGAGGTGAAACAAAAGGCTCTGTCCTTATTATTGGACACTCTCACAGGTAAACAATCGCTTAACAATAAGCAAGTTGAACAGCTGACACAAGTCTTAGCGCGGCCGCTTTATCGTAAAGCGAGCTCTACACCTGTAGATTCTGCTAAAATATCCCAATTGCAATCTACACAATCACAAGGCAAACAAATAACCGCTACGCCTTCCCCAGCGCCACAGTCTATTAGCAATCAAATTAAAGGGATAATTGAAGCCCTGCTTACACTGCCCATGGCTAAACCCGAGCAAAAAGAAAACACACCAAACATGTTACGCCAAGCTTCTGCAACCATCGAAAAGCTCGTAAAAGCAGATACATTCAAACAAGCGCCTGAATTACAGAAATTAGTCAACCAAGCATTTACACGCTTGCTTGATGACCGTTCAGTCAACGCGCTTACCGTTAAAAACCAGTTAGAAAGCCAACTGGGCATGGCAACCTTTACTAACACGCCAACAAGTTTAGCTCAATCGAGCTTTACACAAATGTTGGAGCGTTTAATTGTGTCACTATTAGGTAGTCAGGTGGCAAATCAAGTTCAGAGCAATGAGCAAGCACCGCAAAAAATACAAGCTTTGCTGGATGCGCTGCTACCACAGCTGAAGCAGCTTTCCCCCAAGCAAACAGCTGACGCGCTTCAACAACCACAAGCAAAAGAGCTGTTAAACGAATTGGGGCAATTGCACAACCAATTACAACCGCAACAATCACACACTACAGCGACCAACTCTGCAAAACAAGACAGCGAAGCGCAGTTGATTGTTAACCTACTCTTCCCCACTAAAGTAGGACAAGAGCAACAGCAAACACAATTACAAATAGGTGAATATAAAAAGTCGCCCAAACCTGGCATGCCAGAGAAGTCTGTATGGTTTATTCGTCTTTGTTTTGATTTTGCAGAAAAAGGTCAGATCCATGCCCAAGCCGAGCTGATGGATAAGGCCCTAGAATGTGCATTAGTAGCTACCTCCAGTCAGGTCAAGCAGCTCGCAGAGCCACATTTAGCAATGCTCAGACATAAGTTAGCATCTCATGGACTACAAGTCGCAGAGATAGGCCTTAGGGAAGAAGCCAGCTTTCAAGATAAGTTCTTTAATGAACACGCAATTATCAACATTAAGGTGTAAAAAAGATGACACAAAAATCTGCTATCGGACTGTTATATGAAGCAGGAAGCGCACCTCAGGTCACCTTTAAAGGATATGGCGAGCTGGCAGAGGAAATTATTGCGCTGGCAAAAGAGAAAAACATCATGATCCATGAAGATGAATCATTAGCACAAACACTCAGTGCGCTTGAGTTACACCAAGAGATCCCAAGGGAGCTCTACTATGTGATTGCTGAACTCATCGCTTTTTCTTATATTATGCGTGGTAAGTTTCCACCTGGCTGGGAAGGTTTTCGTGGCAAGCTAGATATCAAGGCATAGCCAAAATTTTCTAGCTTGCTACTTGCTAGACGATTATTTTGATTTGTTATGTAACGACATGAGCAGCTCAGCCTCAGCTCTTGGCAACTCACACTCGCGCATCACCTCTTCAATATCAGCGCCAAGTTCCACCATTTTCACGGCACGAGAATACATTTTTGCGTCAGGGTCATCATATTTCTGTGCCGCTTGCTGATTCGCAACATCATTTAATTCTTGCTCGGTCGCGACCACCCGCTTACCAATACTCATGATACTGGCGCGTAACTCTGCAACTTCGCTGCGTAATATTGCTATTTGTTGCTCAGCACCTTGTAGTGAGCTCGAAAGTTGCGTTGTTTGGCCCTGCGCATTCTGTAATTTTTTACCCAGCACAAAAACAAACCTCAAGCATACTAATGCAAGTATGCTTGAGGTTATTGATATGACGAGTAAAACGGTTTGTGCGTTTACTACTTCAGACATCTAGATATGACTCAGCTCATCCCATTCATCATCGCTTAATAGCTTATTAAGATCGACTAAAATCAATAGCTCGCCTTCTCGATTTGATACGCCTTGGATAAACTTAGCGCTTTCTTCGGTGCCAATGTTTGGCGCGCTGTCAATTTCCGAGCTACGTAAGTAAACTACCTCAGCAACGCTATCTACTAAAATACCAATAACTTGCTTCTCGGCTTCGATAATCACAATTCTTGAATTATCCGTTACTTCTGCACTTTGCAGACCAAACCTAGCTCGCGTGTCTATAACCGTTACAACGTTACCACGCAGATTAATGATCCCGAGTACGTAGCTTGGCGCACCTGGGACTGGTGCAATTTCGGTATAACGCAATACTTCTTGCACTTGCATTACATTGATACCGTAAGTTTCCTCTTCAAGCTTGTAAGTAACCCATTGCAATACTTCATCATTACTATCAGCATTTTTGTCTGCAGAAAGTAGTCTATCTTGGCTCATGGTTTCACTCCATCAATATACTAGTTACTGCTCTCGACTATCGAGGCCTTGTTCTAGCAAACGGTTTAAATTCTCTACATCAATCAGCGCGCACATTTTCTCTTTAATCACCCCAGCCAACCAAGGCCGTTTACCATCTGCTGTGCGCCACTTTATATCTTCAGGCTTGAGTGTTAAGTTGTTGACTAGCTTCTCCGCTAACAGTCCCCAGTTACTATCCCCAAGCGTAATCAAATACTGGTAATCCAGAGCATCTTCTAATTTTGGTGTTAACTTCTCAGGCATTACCCATCGCGCAGTATCAACAACATTAAGCTTTTCTTCACGATTTAGCATCACGCCTTTAAACCATTTAGGTTTACCAAAGAGTTGATTGACTTCACCCAGTTGGTGTATTCCCCCAAGTGATTTAAGCGGAACCGCCAGAGTTAAGCCTGCAACTTCAAAAAACAATGCCTGAAATTCACCTTCTTGATAGGCTTCCCTTGCAGAAACAGATTCTATCGTTGTCTGTTCTTTGATAATAGATGTATTTTCAGTGACTTCAAGATCTTGAGCTAATTTACTCGGTTGTTCTTCAATAACTTCACTCACCGACTCCTGTCGCTCTGTTGCAACGACAACTGGAAGGTCTGTATCCTCAAGTTCGGATTCCGGCTCTTTTACTTGTTCAAGTAGCTTTGCAACCGGTGATAATTCGCATTGTTCAATCTCTGGCTCCTCTTGTAATAGGGCGCCAAGATACTGCTTCATCACCTTTTCATTTGCAAATAAATGCTTACTCATTATGCTCTCTAGCTTAACTGCTTTAAATAGTCCAAAAGTGCACGATAAGCGAACACGCCTCGTGATTTAGGACAAAATTGTACCGGGACTTGCTGTGCAAGACTCGCATCCCTAAATTTGGTATCTACAGGAACCACACCTGGCCAAACGGCCTCTTTGTATGTTGCTAGCAACGTTTTATACGCCTCCAACGACGCTTTGGTCCGTTTATCATACATAGTTGGAATGATAGTATATTGATACTGTTTCTGCTGTGAAGACTGCATCAGCTCCATTGTGCGCATCATTCTATCTAGTCCCTTCAAAGCCAAAAACTCAGTTTGGACCGGTACTAAAATTCGTTCACTCGCTGCCAATGCATTAACCATCAGTACCCCAAGGACTGGTGGGCAGTCTAAAATAGCATAGTCATATTGATCCGCTATTTTTTCGAGCGATTTCTTTAAGATAAGTCCCATACCCGTTTTATTACCCATACTACGATCAAGTGTAGCAATGGCCATAGTGGCAGGCAAAATATCAAGGTTCTCTATGGTTGATGGACAAAGAGACTGTAAAATTTCCTCACTCGTCATACTGCTGCCGCGTGCAAAAATGTCATACACACTGACTTCTAGCTCTTCAGAATCAATACCAAAGTAATATGTCAGTGAAGCATGTGGATCAGTATCAATAAGCAAAACTCGGTGCCCCTGTTCGGCAAGAATGCCTCCTAAGCTCACCGTCGTCGTGGTTTTACCCACGCCACCTTTTTGATTTGCTACTGTCCAAATTTTCACTCTATATTCCTTCGCTTATCACTATTGATTTCGTTCAATAGATACTATACCAACTCAGTGTTATTCATTCTTTTTAGACGTTTGATATTTACAAGCTTCAAGCAAAGCAACCAAGTAAATGACTTGGTCTATTGGCTACCCGCTTCTTTATTAATTCTCGCAGCAAAGTCTTGTAGGGCGATACTATCCGACGAAAGTCCAGCGCCAGCGACAGCCTGAGGCATACCATAAACAACACAAGTCGCTTCATCTTGCGCCCAAATAGTTGCCCCCACCTGTTTTAACATACGAGCACCATCTCGGCCATCTGCGCCCATTCCCGTTAAGACAATCGCTAACGTGTCGCCGCCATAAGCTTTTGCAACACTTGCAAATGTCACATCAACGCTGGGTTTATAGGTGATCCTTGGACTATCATCTTCAAACACTTTTAGTGTCTTACTGCCACCGCGATTTTCAACCAGCATTTGCTTACCACCAGGCGCTAAATAGGCCACACCCGGCATTAATCTATCACCTTGCTCCGCTTCCTTAACCTTAATCTGACATAAACTATTTAATCTTGCTGCAAACGCAGGTGTAAATGCGGCTGGCATATGCTGGATAAGTAAAATTGGATGAGGAAAGTTTGCAGGCAGCTGAGTTAGTATTGTTTGCAGTGCAACGGGTCCACCTGTTGATGTACCAATTGCAACCATTCCATATTTCTTACCCGATGCTCTAGCACCCGCAGCACTAGACGTACCACCAGATATCGGCCTCTGAAAGCTTCTATCCGGTTGAGGGATCGTTGCTCGTCCTGTATCAGCGCGAGTTGCTCTAGACTCGACGCGCTTTGGCGGGGTCGCAATAGTAGGGCGGGTAAAACGGCTAACGCGCCGGCGGCCAATTTCCTTTACCTTATTTTGTAATGATTTGATTGCTTCTTCGCTATTACGAGCGATGTCTTCAAACTTTTTCGGTAAGAAATCTACAGCGCCAGCATCCAGAGCATCTAACGTAGCACTGGCTCCTTCACGCGTTAATGAAGAGAACATTAAGATTGGGGTCGGCGTGGCCTGCATGATCTGCTTTACCGCACTGATCCCATCAAGCACAGGCATCTCTACATCCATCGTAATTACGTCTGGACGCAATGAAGCGGCCTTTTCAACCGCCTCCTTTCCATTAACTGCAAAATCTATAACTTTGATTTCACTGTCTTTTTCTAAAATTTCACTGACTCGACGACGGAAAAAACTTGAATCGTCTACGACTAACACTTTAACTGCCATTGGCAACGCTCTTTAATTTGCTCTACAGCAGAGCAGCAAATGCTGCTCTAGAATTCGAACCACGCCTAGTAAAATTAAGCGTAGTGTTTTAATAAGTTGGGGACATCAAGGATTAGCGCAATACCACCATCAGATGTGATGGTCGCACCGGCCATACCTGGTGTACCCTGTAACAACGCATCTAGTGGTTTAATTACAACTTCCTCTTGGCCTATCAGAGAATCAACCACAAAACCGACTTGTTTGGTACCAATTTGCGCAATGACAACATGACCTTCAGCCTTTCTCTTACTCCGGTTCGCACCTTTTACCAACCAATGCTCAAGATAAAATAATGGAATTGCCTTTTCTCTCACTATGATAGTCAACTGACCATCAACCACATTCGTTTTAGTCAAATTTAAATGGAATATCTCGTTCACACCAGCAAGTGGTAACGCAAACGTTTGCTCTCCGACTATCACCATCAGAGTTGGCAAAATAGCCAGTGTAAGCGGTACTTTTATCTCTAATACAGTACCTACCCCCAATTCTGATTGGATGTTCACCGAGCCATTCAACTGAGTAATCTTCGTTTTAACAACGTCCATCCCAACACCACGGCCAGAAATATCTGAAATTTGTTCTTTTGTTGAGAACCCTGGTGCAAAGATCAAATTATAGGCTTCGGTATCGGACAGTCGGCTTGCTTGATCGGAGTCAATAACACCTTTATTTATAGCGATTTTCTTAAGTTTCTCAGGATCCATACCGGCGCCATCATCTCGAATTGTGAGAAGGATGTGATCCCCCTCCTGAGATGCTGACAACGTGACCGTACCCATTCTTGGTTTACCCGACGCTTCACGTACGTCAGGCATTTCAATGCCATGATCTACTGAGTTTCTTACTAAGTGGACCAATGGATCTGCAAGCGCTTCAACAAGGTTTTTATCTAAATCCGTCTCTTCGCCTTGTAAAACTAGATTGATTTCTTTTTTCAAGCTGCGAGCAAGGTCTCTCACTACTCGAGGAAAGCGACCAAACACCTTTTTAATTGGCTGCATCCGCGTTTTCATCACAGCGCCCTGCAAGTCCGCGGTGACTACATCGAGGTTCGAAATAGCTTTCCCCATGCTTTCGCTGTTAGTGTTATTCGCTAAGCTAACCAAACGATTACGAACCAACACTAATTCACCAACCATATTCATGATTTCATCAAGACGTTTAGTATCAACTCGGACCGTGGTCTCAGCTTGCGCCGCAGGTTTCTTCGCTGCGGCTGGTGCGGAAGCTTTTGCAGCCTCTGGCTCTTTTTGCTGTGCTGGAGTCGCAGGTTTAGTTTCAACTTTAGGCGTAGGCTTTGAAGCGGGTTTCGGCGCTGGCGTTGCTTTAACAGGCTCAGGTTGAGCAGCCTTAGGCTCTGGGATATCTACTGGTGATTCATTTACCGCTTTAGGTGCACTGCCTTTACCATGAAGCTCGTCCAGCAAAGCTTCAAACTCATCGTCGGTAATTTCTTCATCGCCAGTAGACCCACTAGAGGTTGCTGGCGAGGTTGGTTTAGCCTTAGGTTCACTGGCTTCTCGGGCAACAGCATCTTCTGCATTTGGTGCTCCACCAAACTTACCAACACCATGGAGTTCATCTAAAAGGTTATCGAATTCATCATCGGTGATATCACCATCATCTGATGTTGATACAGCTTCAGGTTTAGTTGCCGGAGCAACAGCAGGCGCATTACCTGAGCCGTGTAATTCATCTAATAGATTTTCAAATTCTTCTTCTGTTATCTCATCGATGCTGGAACCACTATCATCGCCGGAGCCAACATCCGCGTCGAATAAAATATCATCCGCACTTAAATCTGGCACCACAGCCTCTGGTTCAGGTTCAGAATCAGATTCGTCAACCACCTCACTGACTTCGTCTTCAGATGCAGGCTGGCTAAGTTTGTGGAGTGTTTCAAGCAGCACAGGATCGGCAGCTTCAGGTTCCTCACGGTTTTGAATACAAGCGAACATTTCGTTGATCGTATCCAAAGACTGCAAAATAACATCCATTAATTCGGAAGTTACTTTTCGTTGCCCTTGTCGTAGTACATCAAACACGTTCTCCGCGCCGTGACAGGCATCAACCAGTTCGGTCATACCTAGAAAGCCAGCCCCACCTTTTACGGTATGGAAGCCACGGAAAATCGCATTGAGAAGTTCTTTATCTTCAGGATTATTTTCTAGTTCAACAAGCTGTTCAGATAACAGTTCTAATATTTCGCCTGCTTCAACAAGAAAGTCCTGCAAGATATCTTCATCGACTTCAAAGCTCATACACACTCTCCAACTAGAAGCCTAAACTAGATAGCAAGTCATCGACTTCGTCTTGACCAGAAACCACGTCATCTCGCGATTCAGCGTCAATAATTGGACCTTCAGGTCCAGACAATTCATCACTGATAGTCTCAGTTGTTTTTATTTCGTTTTCATTCGTTTTCACTGCTGCTGAAGGCGCTTCATCTGAAGTACCAAAAACAGTCAGGAGGTGAATGAGACTATCTTCTACTTCTCTCACAAGCTCAATGACGCGCCGAATAACCTGCCCAGTCAAATCCTGGTAGTCCTGAGCCATCAGCACGTTAGTCATTAAACCCTGTAATTCGTCTGTACGTGTCTTTGAAGTCTGCATAAAGCTGTCAAGATCATGACACAGAGATTTAAACTCACCGAGTTGAATATCTCTGCTCATCAACCGATCCCAAGTGGGCTTTATTTGTGCTAACTCATCCGCAAGATTCTGCGCAAGAGGTAAGCTTTCTTCAACCGCGTCCATCGTTTTATTAGCAGCGTTTTCTGTCATTTCCATAACGTAATTGAGGCGCTGCTTGGCGTCAGGAATAGCCTCTGTTGTGAGATCTGCGAGGCGAGTATCCAACTCAAAGTTCTTCAAGGACTCGTGTAATTGGCGAGTAAGCTTTCCGACTTCTGCAAATAACTCCGATTGCTCTTTGTTAGCAGCTTCTAAAATCAGCTGGTCAGCTTTTTCTTGTTCACCTTGCTCTAGAAGCTCAACAAGTTGCTTAGCTTGTTCAAGTGTAATTTGAGGCGCAGCATTTACAGACATAGGCCATATCCCCTTGCTGTTAGCCTAGTCGCTCAAATACTTTTTCAAGCTTAGTTTTGAGCGTACCTGCAGTAAACGGCTTAACAATATATCCGTTCACCCCAGCTTGCGCTGCTGCAACAATTTGTTCTTTTTTCGCTTCAGCGGTAACCATCAACACTGGAATGTGCTTAAGCTTTTCATCTGCGCGTATTGCACGCAGCAGATCAATACCTTGCATGCCCGGCATGTTCCAATCAGTTACTACAAAGTCAAACTCCTGATTTTGTAGCATCGGAAGTGCTGTACTACCATCATCAGCTTCTTGAACATTGGTAAAGCCTAAATCTCTTAATAGGTTTTTGATTATTCTTCTCATAGTAGAGAAATCATCAACCACGAGAATCTTCATGTTCTTATCCAAAACTTCCTCCAGTGAGGTTCGAACCCAACTATTTTATGTACTCTAATTTATCCAGTCATTGATTTTAGCTTTGAGCTTTATCATTGCCTGACCGTGAATTTGGCTTACTCGAGATTCACTGACATCAAGGATGGCACCAATCTCTTTTAAATTCATTTCGTCGTTATAGTAAAGCGATAAAACCAGAGCATCCCTCTCGGGTAGCGCTTTGATAGCATTTACTAAAGACTCGTTAAAACGTTCATTTTTAACGTTATTAAACGGTTTGTCTAGCGCAAAATCGCTGTTTGCTGGGGTTATCACATCTTCATCAACCCCAAGATCCTCAATCCCGATGACTTTACTTGCATTTACATCATGTAAAATATGATGGTACTCATCTAGAGATATATCAAGTTTTTCAGCGATTTCAGTGTCTTTTGGTTCTCGACCAAGGAGAGATTCTAACTCGGAGATAGCTTCAGCAACCATTCTGCTATTTTTGTGAACAGAACGAGGCGCCCAATCACCTCGACGGATTTCATCAAGCATTGCGCCTCGAATACGGATCCCTGCAAAAGTCTCGAAACTAGCTCCTTTAGTTGCATCGAAATTTTTAGATGCTTCAATCAATCCAATCATACCTGACTGGATCAGATCGTCGAGTTGCACACTTGCCGGAAGCCGAGCAATCAGGTGGCACGCCACTTTTTTGACAAGTGGAGCATGCCGTTCAACCACCTTATGAATGTGGTCTGAAGTTTGATATCCCGCAGCTCTATTGACCGGAGAAGCCATAATCACCCGTTTACAAGTTGTTCAATGAAAAATTCTAGATGCCCAGAAGGTTGATGCGGAATTGGCCATTTGACTGCCTTAGCAGCAAGCCCCTTAATCGCAATCGCCGCAGGGGAACTCGGAAACAAATCCACGATAGCTCTTTGTCTACGAGAAGATTTACGCATGTTTTCGTCAAACGGTACGGTGGCCACTAATTCCAGTGCTACATCAAGAAAACGGTCTGTCACTTTTGAAAGTTTAGCAAATAATTCTTGCCCTTCACGCATACTGCGGACCATATTGGCAACAATTTTAAAACGATAGACACCATGTTCTCTGCTTAACACTTTGATCAACGCGTAAGCGTCTGTAATGGAAGTCGGTTCATCACACACAACAACCATCACATCTTGTGCGGCTCGAGAGAAGCTCAGAACCATGTCTGAGATACCGGCTGCGGTATCAACAATCAAAACATCAAATTGAGTGTTTAGCTCGCTAAATGCGCGAATAAGTCCTGCATGTTCAGCGGGAGTCAACTCCACCATGCTTTGGGAACCTGAAGTAGCTGGCACAATTTTGATACCGGCGGGACCTTCTACGAGAATCTCATCTAGTTCACATTCACCCGACAACACATGTGAAAGGTTCTTTTCTACTCGGAGCCCTAACATCACGTCACAGTTTGCCAAGCCCAAGTCCGCATCTAAAACGAGCACTCGCTGTCCTTGTTGGCCCATAGCGATGGCAGTATTGAGCGAGACATTAGTTTTACCCACCCCGCCTTTTCCACCGGTCACGGCTATTACTTTTACACCCTGGTTGCTATTTTGACTCATTCTACGCAGGCCACTTGCTTGATCTAAAACTGTGTTAATCATACATTCCTACTGACTCTGACGCTACAGGTACACGTCGAGAGTGCTGTGCTTTTATTCTTTTCAAATACAATTGCTCAGCCTTTTTTACTAGCTTTTGAGCATTTGCTACGCGAATGTCTTCTGGCACTCGCTGACCGTTGGTAAGATACCCTATTGGCAAGCGATTTTGAATCGCTATGCTAATTATCTCACCTAAACTTAGACTTTCATCAAGTTTTGTGAAAATACAGCCACTTAAATTTACTTTTTTGAAGTGTCTTACTGTCTCTTGTAACACATTCATCTGTGCTGTCGCGCTCAACACTAAATAGCTGCGAATATCTACTCTCGCGCTACGCATAAGTGTATTTAACTGTTCAGTTAAGCGCAAATCTCTTTGACTCATTCCCGCCGTATCTATTAATACTAGACGCTTATTGCGCAAATGATAAAGCACTTCTGCAAGTTCATTTGCATCTTTAACTTGTTTAACCGGACAACCGATGATTCTACCATAGGTAGCTAGTTGCTCGTAAGCGCCAATTCTATAGGTATCGGTGGTTATTAGCGCCACTTTATCTGCACCGTATTTTTGTGCACCTAATGCCGCTAATTTCGCAACCGTTGTGGTTTTGCCAACACCAGTTGGACCAACCATTGCAAATACGCCACCTTGACGAAGAATGTCATTGTTGGTGGTGTGCATTTGGTTAATTACCATATTCAACAGCGCGTCCCAGGCTTCTTTACGAGACACATCATCAGGGATAAAACATGCCATTTGCTCAGCAACGTCTTTGTCGATGCCCATTCCTTCCAGACGATCTACAAGACACGCTCGGGTTGGATCGCGACGAGCCATTTCTTGCTTCATAAGTCCAGATACTTGATGTTCAAGTAATTGACGAATAGCGTTCATTTCTTCACGCATTGCACTCATTTCGTCATGCTTGGCATTTAACTCAGGTAAATCATCACCAAAACCGTTGTCTAACTCATCCGACTCGCCCCAATGCTGTGACTGCTCAAATGCATCATCATCAAAGTCAAAAGATTGGCGACGAGATTGCTGAGGCTTCGGTTGGTGTGTCGGTGCAGCAGTTTGTGTTTTACGTTGACTACTTAACATTTGCTCAGTATCAATACCCGACTGGGAGAACATTGAAGCAAGTTCAGGGGAGCGAGGACGCGGCGCTTGACGCTCAAGCAATGCTGCTAAGCTATCGGCAACTTGTGCTTGTTTTGCTGGCTGCGCTTGGCGAGGCTCAGGACGGACAAAGCGAGTCGGAGCCTCGCTTGAGGCAGTCGCACGGGCAGCTGGAGCTTGCTTAACAGGTGCAGCAGCACGGTCATTATCAACTGCTGCGACGATTTCAACACCATCTGCTAACTTTTTGTTAGACATAATGACAGCATCTGCACCAAGCTCTTCTTTTACTTCATTTAAAGCCGTACGCATATCTTTTGCGAAGAAACGTTTAATTTTCATGTTACAGCCCCTTTATCCTCTATTGTCCAACCGAGCTCACTATCTTTATTTGTCTTTCTTCCGGCACTTCTTGATATGACATCACTCTAAGACCTGGAATTGTATGTTTAACAAATCGAGACAGTACACTTCTTAACATACCTGAGGTTAATAAGATGGAAGGTTCCCCTAGCATTTCTTGGTTGTGATGTGCTTCTCTTAATGATTCTTGAAGCCTCTCAGCCAAGCCAGGTTCAATACCTGCCCCCTCATCACCTGCGTTCTGAAGTGACTGATGCAACATCTGTTCCAACTCAGGCGCCAATGTAATGACAGGAATTTCTTCTTCGCTTCCAACGGCATCTTGAACAATCAATCTGCGTAATGAAATCCTGACCGCAGCCGTTAATACATCAGGGTCTTGGCTACGTGGTCCGTACTCAACTAAGGTTTGTACAATCGAGCGCATATCTCGAATTGCAACGCCCTCATTAAGCAGATTTTGTAGCACTTTTACCACGGTAGTGAGCGGTAAAATATCAGGCACTAAGCCTTCAACTAATCTAGGGTGACTTTTCGCAAGCATGTCCAATAGATTTTGAACTTCTTCATGACCAAGCAATAGTGACGCATTATTCGTCAATAATTGACTAATGTGTGTTGCCACCACAGTTGCAGCATCTACTACCGTATAGCCAAGTGAATGCGCTTCATCTTTTTGATCTGGTTTAATCCATACTGCATCTAAGCCAAATGCAGGATCTTTAGTCTCTATTCCTTTAATCGGCCCAAATACTTGACCTGGATTGATTGCAAGCTCATCACCATGCTTCAATTCACCTGTTCCAGAGCCCACTCCCATTAAAGTAATGTTGTATGCATTTGGATCTAATTCTAGGTTATCGCGAATATGTACCGGCGGTACTAAAAAGCCCAGTTCCTGAGATAGCTTTTTACGCACCCCTTTAATACGGCTTAGAAGCTCCCCACCTTGAGCTTGGTCTACCAGAGGAATTAGGCGATAACCCACCTCTAAACCAATTACATCAACAGGTTGTACATCATCCCAACCAAGCTCTTTTTGATCTTGTTGCTGACCACCTTTTGTGGCAGGTCCTTTCGCGGCTTGTTCCGCCTGCTCTAACTCCGCCTTTTTCTTTTGCTGACTCGTGTAATAAGCGATATAACCAAGTAATATGCCTAATCCCAAGAAGGCAACATGTGGCATGCCTGGGACAAGTCCCATGGTGATCAGTATACCTGAAGCAATAGCCAGCGACTTTTCATTACCCAGTTGGTTTTTAAACTGATCGCCCATGTTGTGCGATTCATTTTGGCGCGTTACGACAATTGCAGTACCAATTGAGAGTAAAAGAGAAGGAATTTGCGCGACCAGCCCGTCACCAATTGTCAACATGGTATATACTTCCATCGCGTGACTAAAGCTTAAATCATGCTGGATCATGCCAACGAAAAGGCCACCTATTATATTAATGGCGAGGATCACAATGCCAGCAATAGCATCACCTTTAACGAATTTACTTGCACCATCCATTGAACCGTAAAAGTCGGCTTCTCGAGTCACTTCTTCACGACGAGCTCGAGCGTCATCTGCAGAGATAAAACCGGCATTTAAGTCCGCATCAATGGCCATTTGCTTACCTGGCATAGCATCAAGGGTGAAACGCGCAGACACCTCAGAAATACGGCCCGCACCTTTGGTAATTACGACAAAGTTAATAATAATAAGAATAAGGAATACAACTAAACCGACGGCGTAGTTACCACCAATAACAACACTACCAAAGGCTTCGATCACCTTACCTGCCGCATCACCACCATTATGACCTTCAAGCAATACAACGCGAGTACTCGCTACGTTTAGTGCCAATCGCATGATAGTCGCGATCAGTAGTACTGCCGGAAACATACCAAATTCGAGTGGCTTCAAGGTATAAACAGTCACCAATAGCACCACAAGTGCCAATGCAATGTTGAAGGAAAATAGAATATCAAGCAAAAAAGGAGGTAACGGTAGAATAACCATGCCAAGTGCTGCAAGCACCAACAAAGGAGTACCTACACCTTTAGCATACTCTTTCTTATCTCGATTGAGTTGTTGTAAAACTGCTTTAAATTCCATAATTTAACACAAGCAAAAAATTGACACACAGTATCAATTGCAATATGCGTTCCAATTAATAGCTTTTTTACGAGAGCAATTTTAATGCTTTAAATCGTCTGGGATTGGTAAATCTCGAGTAAGTGCAACAGGTCTTTTCCCCTTACCCTTTTGGAAGCGATTCAACTGAAACACATAAGCAAGTACTTGTGCAACCGCAGTAAACAATTGTTCAGGGATTTGATCACCTACTTCGGTTGTATGATAAAGTGAACGAGTCAATACAGGTGACTCCACAATCGGTACTTCATTTCCTTTGGCTATTTTTCTAATTTGCATCGCAAGCTCATCAACCCCTTTTGCAATAACAATAGGCGCCCCCGCTCGTTCAGTATCGTATTTAAGGGCAACCGAATAGTGAGTAGGGTTAGTCACAACAACATCGGCATCGGGTACATCTTGCATCATACGTCGTTGCGACATTTCTCGTTGTGTTCGGCGGATCCGCGCTTTTATCTGAGGGTCACCTTCTGAGTTTTTGTATTCATCCTTGACTTCTTGCAGCGTCATTTTTAGCTGCTTATGATGGTTATAACTTTGATAAGGGGCATCAATCGCCGAAATTATGATCATGGTGCAGCTAAGTGCTAAGAACATCCACGCAATGATTTCTAAAGCATGCTCGATACTTGATGGGATTTGCTCAATACTCAAGTGTAATATTTCTTTAAAATACATATTGATAAGCAAGATTGCAAAGCCTGCAACCAATACAAACTTAAGAACGGACTTCAATAGCTCAATGGCCGCTTGTGGGCCCAACATTCGCTTCAGTCCCTTCATAGGTGACATTTTACTTGCTTTAGGCGCGGCCGCTTGCCAAGAAAAGTTAAAGCCACCGAGTAACGTATTCCCCACTATTCCGGCAATTGCGATAATAAAAACGAACATAGCCATTGGGAATAACAGCTCAGCGCCAATATCCCCCCACACAGCAAACATTTTGGTTGTATCGTAGGTTTCATTGCGATTAAGCGACAACATTCGCCCCATCACGTTGTAAAGCGCTTTACCTATACCGGGACCATACATAAGCAAAGCAATAGCAGAAAACAACAAGACAAATGTAGTTCCCAACTCCTTTGAACGAGCTACCTGGCCTTTACTCCTCGCATCACTTATCTTCTTGGAGGTGGGTTCTTCGGTGCGCTCTTGACCTGAATCTTCTGCCATTTCAAACTCCTAAACCGTGCAACCAATTAAATCGCACATCAGCTCTGTCATTTTGAGCCATTGAAACTCAAATTGTGCTAAGAAGTTACCCAGTGTCGCCCAGATAATGGTAAGACCCGCAACTAAGGTAAAAGCAAAACCAACAGAGAAAATGTTCATCTGAGGCGCGGCTCTGGTCATGATCCCAAACGAGATATTGATAATCAACATTGCTGTTAGCGGAGCTAACGCAAGTGCAAGAGCCGTAGAAAACATCCAGCCCCCCCAATTAACAATTCGCCAGAAGTTGTCTACCGCCCACCAATTACCGGCTATGGGAAAGCTTTCGAAGCTATACACTACCATTTGTATCATCATCAAATGGCCGTTATAAACAAAGAACAGTAATGTCGCTAATATTAAATAGAACTGGCCAACAGCAGGTACACTTAGTCCATTAGCAGGATCTACGACAGACGCGAAACCAAGACCGGTTTGCATCGCAAGAATTTGTCCCGCAATGATAAAAGTATTTAAAAGTAATAGAGAGCCAAAACCAATTGCAACTCCGGTCATCAACTCTTGAATAACCACCAAAATCATTGAGAAGGAGAACAAATCGGTAAATTCTGATTTGGGTAAAACAGGCACCACGGCAAAAGTAACGACCACAGCGAGTGCAAACTTAATTCGGGCCGGCACACTTTGTGCCCCAAGCCCCGCCATTACCATTATCATTGAACTTATCCGCACCAGTGGAAGTAAAAAATCACTCAGCCACTGCAGGATTACCGCAAAGGTGAACTCCATGGTTAGCCTGCAATTTCAGGAATTCGCATGACCACAATGTTAAAATAGTCCATCAGCTCTTGAGTAAGCCAATGGCCACCAAAAATCAGGGCCAGAATGGTGATAATTAAACGCGGTAAAAAGCTTAATGTTTGCTCATTAATTGATGTTGCAGCTTGAAACACAGCAACGACTAAACCAACTAGAAGCCCCGGTACCACAATCGCCGCTACCAGCTTGATGACTAAAAACAACGCATCACTTAAGATATCAACAAAGACTTCTGGTTCCACATTACACCCCCAATCCGAAGCTTCTGGCCAGTGTCCCCATGACCAAACTCCAACCATCGACGAGTACAAATAGCATAATCTTAAACGGCAAGGAAACTATCATTGGAGATAACATCATCATACCCATGGCCATCAAAACACTGGCTACGACTAAGTCGACTATCAAAAATGGAATAAAGAACATAAAGCCAATAATAAAAGCTGTTTGCAGCTCGGATGTCACAAAGGCCGGAATAATAACGATAAACGGCGTGTCCTCAGGGCTATCAAGCTTGTCATACCCCGCTATCTTGGCAAAGGTTTCAAGGTCTTTAATTCGAGTTTGTGATAGCATAAAGGCTTTCATCGGTTCTTTAGCACGTTCAAGTGCTTGGATTGATGTAATTTCCTCCTTTATGTACGGCTGCACCGCCTCATCATTTATCTGCGAAAATATGGGTGCCATTATAAATAATGTCAAAAACAACGATAAGCCGAGTAAAATTTGATTCGATGGCGACTGCTGCAGACCAATCGCTTGTCTTAAGATAGCAAGCACAACAATTATTCGAGTAAACGATGTCATCATGATAACAGCAGCTGGAATAAAACTCAGCGCTGTCATAATGGCGAGTACTTGAAGTGTCACTGAGTACTCTTGAGAGCCATCAGGGTTTGTTGTGACGTTTATTGCCTCTATCCCTTCCGCAGAAGCTACCCCAGAAAACAGTAAAAAACAGAGTATCAGCAATCTAATCATGACTTTTCTTATTATGGTTATTGGCGGTTTGCCCTTTGCCCGCTAAAAACTTTTGTAACTCGTTTGCAAATGGCGTTCGGCTAACGTCATCTAACGGTATTTCTAACTGGTATAAGTAGTTGATATTATTTGGTGTTACTCCAAGCAAATGCTGCTTTTCATCTAATTCGATAACCAGCAAACGTTCTTTCGTACCAAGCGATATACTGCGGATCACCTTAAAGTCTTTCTGGTTTACCATGTTGGGATTTAAGCGTTTTAAGGCGAACGCTAAGCCTAAAATAAGTAGGATCACCAACACCAGAGACAACCCCATGGAAAGTAGCTCTGAGCTCAACCCCGCGGTACCTTCCCCTACAGAAGATTTTGACACTGCCTCTGAGGTTGTTGCAGTGACAGCCCGTGTATAAAAAGCGACGCCAAACACTGCTAAAGACCAACCCCAGTGCATTAACGTAGCTTTTTGATACGCTCAACCTGACTAATAACGTCTGTTAAGCGAATACCAAACTTGTCGTTTACTACAACCACTTCACCGTGCGCTATCAACGTACCGTTAACAAGCACATCTAACGGTTCACCAGCCACACGATCAAGCTCAACAACAGAGCCCTGGTTTAGCTGCAGTAAATTACGAATATTAATTTTAGAACGGCCAACTTCCATAGAAATGGTGACTGGAATATCTAAAATAGTATCTAGTTTACGTTTTTCATCTGACGATAATGCAGGCGCTGAATCTTTGAGTTCATCTAACTCTGCAACTTCTGGCTCACTGCCACTTTCGGCACCTTCGGCTTCAGCTAGTGCTGCTGCCCATTCGTCCATAGTATCTTGATCATCGCTCATTGGATTACTACCTGATTAAGTTAATTTGTTGTCCATAATTAGCCTCACGAAATTGCGTATGCAAATCCGCGACTACCAATCTAAATCTACACCTTCGGAAAGATGCAGATCTTCTTCTAATTCTGCCAGTTCAGCGTCTGAATCGAGCTTTTTACCACCTTTGGTAAATACATGAAGCTCAGACTTAACTGATTCTGGACGTTTGATTTTTTCACTGATCTGTAATGCAACATTGTCACGAGAACGGCCCATCTTCGCTCTAAAAGTTGGTAATTCCTCAACAAAAACAGTGACATGCTCTGGCATTTCCACTGGAATAACATCACCAGCTTGAAGCTTCATTATTTGCTCAAGTGATAAGTCAACTTCTAGTAACTGGGAAGAGATCTCGACCTCGACATCCATAATTTCATCACGAAGCGCCTTACTCCAACGCAGATCGGTATCTTCAGTATCTGATTGAACACCAGCATCAAGTAACTCTCGAATAGGTTCCAACATAGAATAAGGCAATGAAATATGGAAATCGCCCCCTCCACCATCTAATTCAATGTGAAAAGAACTAATAACCACCACTTCTGTAGGTGACACAATATTCGCCATCGCAGGGTTAACCTCTGAGTCGAGGTATTCAAACGAAACATCCATCACCGGCGCCCAGGCTTCTTTGTAATCTTCAAAGATGATCTTAAGTAGCATCTGCACGATACGACGTTCTGTTGGTGTAAACTCACGCCCCTCGATCTTGGCATGATAACGACCATCCCCACCAAAAAAGTTGTCCACAAGAATAAAGACTAACCGAGCTTCCATGGTTATCAGGCCAGTACCTTTTAGCGGTCTAAAGCGCACCATATTTAAGCTAGTCGGAACGAATAGAGTATGGATATATTCGCCAAATTTCAGCATTTGTACGCCATTAATAGACACTTCAGCGGTACGGCGCATCATGTTGAAAAGGCTTATCCGCATATGGCGGGCAAATCGTTCATTAACGATTTCAAGCGTCGGCATCCGCCCACGCACAATTCTATCTTGAGACGAAAAGTCGTACTGTAAGGCACCAGCACCTTCGCCGTCATCACCATCGCCGATTTCGTCTTCTTCGACTTCATCTACACCATGGAGTAGCGCATCAATTTCGTCTTGGGATAATAAATCGCTCACAAATACTACCTTATTGCATTACAAAGCCAGTAAACAACACACGCTCGATTACTTTGCTACCTTCAACCCCTTCCATCGCAGCCTGGACTTTATCTAGCGCCGTTAAACGCAACGTCTCTTTACCTGCACTTGTGCTTAGCTCGTCAGCAGTAGTCGTTGAAAACACGCTAAGTAAAGTCCCTTCAATCAAGGGAATATGCTTCTTTGCTACTTCTTCATTAACATCACCGCGAACCAACAGCTGAACTTTAATTTGCACAATTCTATCGCGACTTGCACCAGGTACATTAAAAACAAAAGGGCGAGGCATAGCAACGTACAGTGCACTGCCCATTTGCGCAGCGCTACCTTGCTCCGCTTTAACTTCGCTCGCTGTCGTCTCTTCTGCTAAGGATTCTTCTGGTGCATCAGAGCCTGAAAATAAGAAAAACCCTGCGACACCGCCAAGTATCAATACTGCAGCGGCAATAATGATAATCAGCTTTTTCTTAGAACCACCCGTTTCTTCTATTTCTAAGTCGGTTTCTTCAGCCATAGCAAGCCCTTATGATCTTTATTAATTACAATAATAGCAGGTGTTAGGCATAGTAATCTATTGCAGAATCAGTATTTCTCTTTTGCGGCGATTGTAAATTATCAGAAATCTCCAATTCATCACCTAGAGTTTGCTGTTCACTCGTATTGCCACCAGCAGTTTGCGACTCTGATTCAGTATTTCCACCTTGCTGATGTGATATTTGGCTGTCACCCAGCTCAATCCCCTGCTCAGCTAACATTTCTCTTAGTCTTGGGAGTGATTGCTCTAACAATTCTTTAGCTTGCTGATTTTGCACCACAATATTTACTTGAGCCTGCTCTGCATCGGTTTTTATCCGAATTTGCATTGCGCCAAGCTCTGGCGGGTCTAAGCGAATTTCAGCTTCTTTATTGTTAAGGTTAAGCATCAGCCCTACCCGTTGATGAAGCTCTTTAGCAGCATCTTGACGCGCTATGTTAATCGCCTGTTGAAGATTAGCATCTGTTGCTTGTTTTGTCTGTGTTGTACTGTGGTTTGTTGGCTGAGACTGTTGAATTTGCTGAACTTCTTTCAATGTTTGGTTTAGTGAGCTTGTGTCTTGCGATGCACTTACAGGGCTTGCTTCAGGCTTGACTGGAGCTGGTATCGCTGTTGCGGCATTGGCCGATTGACGCTCATTTTTGACAGCCTCTTTCGCGATGCTTGCTTCCGCTTGCATCAGCTTACTATTTTCTTTATCAACTACCTTTTCACTTATTTGTTTTTCTAAGTTCTGTTTTTCTGAACTTTGCTTCGCTGCAGCCAACTTTTCATCGCTAGTCAATTTATTTACAGCTATATTTTTTTCAGCACGTTCACTCTCTTTGCCTACCACAGCCTGCTGCTCACTATTGTTAGACTTTTCTTGCGTGCTATTTACGTTGTTAAAAGACGCCTGAGTAGTATTTTTAACATCCGTAGCAGCTTCTTGCGGCGTGTTTGTTGAAGTTTGTGTTACGACAGAGGATGACACAAACGCTTTAAACGGCTGTACATTTGCGATATCAGCACCTTTACCAATTAACTGAGCTACGGTTTTTTGTACAGCCGGTGACGCATCATAAATATCCAGCTTACCAGCTATCACAGCTTTTAATTCTTGTTGTTGCTGTACAGTCAACTTTTCCACCATGGCTTGCACATCAGTAGTGCTTTTTGTACCCACTGAATTTTTGTCTTTCACAGTTTGTGTACTAGCCTCAGGTTGCTTAGCTTCAGATGAGGAAAGAGATTGAGCAGACTCTGATTTCTTGGCGTCTAAGAGTTCTTTAAGTTGCGCTGTTTCAGACTCACTTTCAACTTGAGACCCAACTGACTTTTTAGCACCTGGATCCCGTTGTTCTATGTTTGTATTGGTAACCACAGCTTGAGTGCTTGCATCCTTTTGCTGCTTAGGCGGCAATGTTTGCTCCTCCGCTTCTGCACTGTCATTCAATAACGAAGGGTTAGCAACCTCACCTTCTGAGTCTTGGCTGTCCAAAGAAACAGCCTGCTGTAATAACGAGGTTGTTTTAGTGCCGGAGTTTTCGGTTTGGCCTTTCGACCCACGACTTAGTGAGTTCGGTTCATCTT
This sequence comes from Pseudoalteromonas sp. S2755, assembly GCF_005886535.1. GTDB lineage: Bacteria > Pseudomonadota > Gammaproteobacteria > Enterobacterales > Alteromonadaceae > Pseudoalteromonas. Next base: position 10,131 of record NZ_PNDS01000095.1, on the reverse strand, counting down.
GTAGCTGCTCCTCAGAGGATGCACCGTCGCTAGCAACAACTTCTTCATCAGCATAAGCATTGCCCAATGCTTCTTTGACTGATTGCGCAATTACTGTTGGGTTTTGGCTCAATGAAGTGCTCTGCTGTTTTGCAGCGTTGATCTGAGCATATAAGTCATTATCTGGTGAATCAGGAAGCGGTTTGTCCACAACTACTTGACCTTTGTCAGTGTAGCTAACAGTAGAAGTTGGTACTTCCCCTACTTGCTTAGAGGAAGAGGCTTGTATCTTACTATCTGACTGCGGAGCATCATCTGATGCGGCTTCGCTATCTATTCGCGTGGAGGTTGCGGGATCTGCTGACTCTTTTACCTGCTTGCTTACACTCTCTTGCTCGGCTAACTCAGCCATTAAAGCACTAAACCCAGAGCCGCTTTCAAAACCCTCAGCATCCGCCTCTTGGGATTTTTCTTTAATATCAACCTCTTTACTGCCTCGTTGCAGCATGGATGCAAGCATTAGATTCATCTTAAAGCTACCTCATAAAGTGGCAATGTCCTGCCGTTGTAATACACTGTTAAAAGCCAACATTATGAATACTAATGACTTTTACGAGTGAACTACCTAAATAATAAAACGCTAATTACTACGAAGCATATTTCGAGCCAACTTACCAAGCTCGCTCTCTTCGCACAAACTGATTAGTTGCAAACTCATCCAGCATCTTTTGCTCTGCTTTAGCAAGACGAGCTTGCTTCGCGAGGGCTTGCTTCTCGATAAGTTTTTCAATTGCCTTCGTTTTAGCCTGCTGTGCTAACCATAGCTTGCGGCGTTGTTCAACCACCTGCTTGGCTGTATTGACCGTTTTTGCTTGCTGATCAATAGCCTGCTCAATCTTATTAATAAAGTTATGATATTGATTGAAACCGCCACTAGACAGACCAAGTTGTGCTTTACTATGAAGCTGCATGCTGTATTCAAGACGGAAATCGTTTAGCCCCGATAGCCGTTGTTGGTTTGTTGCTAAGTGCTGCTGCGCTTGAACAAAATTCGCTCGAAGGTTATCTTCTTTGTCTTTTTCTAGCTTAAGCAATAAAGTCAGTTTGTTATTTGCCATTATGCTTGTCCTAGTAGCTTAGCGAGGCCTTGTAAACACTCGTCATAATTGATCACGTCTTTCATGCCTTGCTGAAGGAAGTTATTCACTGCAGGCATCATATTTATCGCCTGATCTAACATCTGGTCACTGCCACGTTGATAAGCACCTAAGGTGATCATGTCTTTATTCTGCTGGTACATTGAATAGACTTGCTTGAGCACTCTGGCTTGCTGCATGTGTGCCTCTGATACCACTTGAGGCATGACTCGACTGATGGACTTTTCAATATCTATCGCTGGATAATGACCACTATCGGCAAGCTCTCGTGATAATACAATATGACCATCCAAAATCGCCCGGGCAGCATCGGCAATAGGGTCTTGCATATCATCACCTTCACTCAATACCGTAAAGAATGCGGTGATTGAGCCTTGTCCTTCACCACCATTACCTGCGCGCTCAACCAATGCTGGGAGCTTTGCAAACACGGAAGGCGGATACCCTTTTGTGGCCGGCGGCTCGCCGACCGCAAGTGCTATCTCACGCTGCGCCATAGCGTATCGCGTCACTGAATCTAGTAACAACAGTACATTTAACCCTTGATCGCGAAAATATTCTGCAATAGTCACTGCACTCTCACAGCCTTTTAAGCGCATCAGCGGTGAGGCATCGGCGGGAGCAGCAACTACAACGGAGCGACGTCTACCCTCGACTCCCAAAATCTCATCGATAAATTCTTTCACCTCACGACCACGTTCACCGACCAAGCCAACGACGATAACATCCGCCTCACTGCCTCGTGTCATCATGCCAAGCAGTACCGATTTACCCACACCACTCCCTGCAAACAGACCCATACGTTGACCTTGACCCACTGTCACGATCGAATTTATCGCGCGCACGCCTACATCCATCGGTGCGTCGATTGGACGCCTTGCAAGTGGGTTAATGGGCACTGCGGCAAATTTCAGATGCTTCTCAGCATCAATGGCACCAAGGCCATCTAGTGGCCTACCAAGTCCGTCAACCACGCGGCCGAGTAGACCCATTCCGACAGGTAATCCAGCATCCTTTACTTTTGGTATAACTCGTGCTCCAGGAAGAACACCAGTGATATGATCATTTGGCATGAGGTAAAGCGTTTCTTGATTGAAACCGATGACTTCTGCATCAATAAAGCCGCCCAGCGTCTCGATTTTACATTGACTGCCGACGGGAGCACTTAGTCCCCTAGCTTCGAGGGTAAGGCCAACCACACGGGTGAGGCTGCCTGCAACTGCAACTCCGTATGGTTTGATAAATTTCTGATACTTACTGATGCGCTCGCTCATAGCAGCAGATGTCGACATGTTCGCAATTACCTTAGGAAGGCATCGTTATCTAGATTTGATTGCTTCGCCTATCTGGATAACAGTGCAGTATTATTGGTTTATACCGCTATCTTGCAAAAATGATTCCAACACTTCGCTAATACGATTTTTCAGCGTCATATCAATGGACGACTGTGGTGTTTTCACCTCGCAACCACCTCTATCTAACGTCGGCTCTGGAAGTAACTGCCAATGCTGTGATTGTATATGTTCTTCCCCGTACATGGCTTGCACTAAGGCTAAATCTTCTGGATGCAGATGGATGCGTACCGTTTGATCTTTGACAGGCAGCGCGTCCATCGCTTTTTTCAACGCGTTTAAAATGAGTTCAGGCGTGGTCTTGAGCTCTTTAAAAATAACTTGCTCTGCCAATAAATTGACGAGTACCACCAGCTGCTTTTCACACTCATCATCAACCTTTTTCAGTGGCGTTTGCATGCCATCTAGAATAGAGGATAGCGCATTCATCCTCTCTTCAATAAGCGGTTGTGCTTCCTCAAGCCCCTTTTCTTTACCTATTTCTACGCCTTCTTTATAACCGGCTTCTTTACCTTCAGAAACTCCTTTGTCAAAGCCTTCAATATAGCCCTGCTCATGGCCTTGCTTTATTCCTTCGTCGTAGGCGTCCTGGCGGATCTGCTCTAATTCTTCGATGGTCAAAGTAGGAAATTCAGGCTCTTGTGGCTCAGGTTCGGGGTGTGCCTGCTTTTTCGTATACAACTCTTCAAGCGGTGTACCGAATGCGGTCGAACGACCGCGGAATTTTTCGGGCTTATCCGTAACATCTGGAATGGGCCAGTTTTCTAATAACTCATCCAGCGCTTCGGTGCTGACTGGGCGGCCTTTATACAACTTTTTATCGACCATGGTTTATAGGAACTCCTCACCACCACCGCCACCAAGCATAATTTCACCTGAATCAGCCAGACGTCTAGCCGTTGCCAGAATCTCTTTTTGTGCAGCTTCCACTTCACTGATCCGTACTGGAGGCATAGCCTCAAGGTCATCTTGCATCATCTCAGCAGCACGCTTGGACATATTTTTCATGATCTTATCTTTTAAGGATTCGTCCGCACCTTTGATTGCTTTCATCAGTACATCTTGCTGTACTTCACGCAGAATGGCTTGGATACCTCTGTCTTCTACATCCATCAGGTTTTCAAACACGAACATGAGGTCTTGAATTTGTTGCGACATTTCTTCGTCATGTTCTCGGATTGAATCCATCAACTGACCTTCAATATTGGTATCTAAGTAGTTCATGATATCTGCAGCAGCTTTTAAGCCACCCATTTTCGCCGCTTGTGCACCAGCTTGACCAGCGAACTGCTTCTCCATGATCTCGTTGAGTTCTTGTAGTGCCGCCGGTTGTACTTCTTCTAAATTTGCAATACGCATTGTTAAATCTAAACGTACTTTCTCAGGAAACTGAGACAAGATTTCGGCGGATTGCTCAGGCTCGAGATAAGACAATACAATCGTTTGGATCTGCGGGTGCTCGTTGCGGATAATATTGGCAACTTGCTTTGAATCCATCCATTTCAACGAATCCAAGCCTTTTGCACCAGAACCCATAACGATTTGATCAATAAGGCTCGCTGCTTTGTCTTCACCAAGCGCTGCGGTTAGTGCTTTCTTAATAAAGTCTTCAGATTGGAAACCAATCGTACTAAAGCTTTGAATCTGTTCAATAAACAAATTGTGTACAGCTGCAATTTTAGCCTGGGATAGGTCGTCCATGGAGGCCATCGCCATACCAACCTTTTGCACTTGCTTAGGCTCTAGGTGTTTTAAAATCTGAGCCGCATCTTCTTCAGTTAAACTGAGCAGTAAGATGGCAGCCTTGTCGACGCCGTCTAGCTTGTCAACGTCAAAGGCTGCGGGCAATTGTTTTTGTTCTTGATCAGTCATCTTCTGTCAACCACGCTTTCACAACTTGTGATGAGAGTTCTGGTTCGTTAGCAACCAAGGCACGTACTGCTTTAAGTAAGTCCTCGTCGCCATGTAAGTCTGGCAATTGTAATCTACCGTCAGAAGAGAAGCCAACCGCAGACTCATCGAAATCGTTATTTAGCATATCGAGTGTACTGTCACCTAAATCTACACCACTGGTCAACGCATCTTCATCAAAATCTTCAAGCGTATCATCTGGGTAAATTAGACGCTTAAGCATAGGTCTTACTACCGCTAAGATTAGCACAATGATCACTAAGGTACCTGCTGCAAGACGAATTGTCTTTTGAAACCAATCTTGCTCCCAAAGTGGAATCTCTTGAATTTCAGTGAGGTCTTCACGCACAAATGGTACCGTCACTACCTCTAGTGCATCACCTCGCTGCATGTCAAAACCCACACCACCTTGTAACAAACGACGGATGTTATTTAACTCTTCTTGCGTACGCGGTGCCATTGTCATATTACCCTCAGCGTCGGGCTTTGCGAGGTAGTCAACGGCCACACTCACACTGATCCGGCGAATAACTCCGGTTTGCTGACGTTTATGGCTAATAGTGGTATCTAACTCATAGTTGCGGGTTGCTTCTTTTTGGTTACTGCTTGGCGTTGCACTTTGACCATTGCTGCCTTGCCCAGCAATCTCTGGAATATTTGAGTTTACAGGAGGTTGATTAGTCAGCGCTCCTGGAATACCCACGGCTAAACCACCAATATTATTTTCTTCATACGTCGTTTCGCTACGAACCGCTGGTAAGTCTGGGTTATAACGCTTTTGCGTTTCTTCAACTGCGCTGAAGTCCATCGTTAAGTCAACCTGCGCGGTAAAGTTACCAAGGCCTACTGTTGGGATCAGGATGCTATCAATTTTTTCTAGATATTCTTGTTCACGCTTACGTTCGATTTCATACTCTTTTCTCGAGCGTGCAGCTAAAGAGTCTTGAGAACCAGAGTTGAGTAGACGACCGTTTTGATCAGTCACTGTCACACGTGAAGGCTCTAAGCCCTGTACCGCTGATGCCACGATATCTACGATTGAATCAACTTCTTCGCCGCCAAGCGTTTTGCCACGTTTAAGGGTAATCACTACGGTTGCTGAGGGCTTTTTCTCACGACGTGCAAAGACGTTTTCTTTTGGGATTGCGAGTAACACTTTTGCACGATTTACGTCTTGTAACTCTTCAATTGTTCTCGCAAGTTGTTGCTCACGACTATGCTTTAAACGCTCTCTTTCAAGACGTTGGCTAACACCAAAACCCATATCCTGCATCAGAATATCAGTGCCAGAACTCGGAGATTGGGTAAAACCGTCACGCGCCATCCGTAGTTTTATGTCCTGATAGTCCGACTCAGCAACTAAAATGGTATTACCATCGAGTTGGTATTCAATTTTTTGTTGATCTAAAAAGTCTAACGTTTCGACGAGTTCTTCTGTTGGGTATTTACCAAGTGGGCGCATATCTGGTTGGCGCGCCCAAATGATAATAAAGATTGCGATTGCTAAACAAATAGCAAGGGCAATAACCAGAGTAACCTGGCGCAACATATCAACACCGCTTAGCGCACTGAAGTAGCCTGATTTTTGCTCTTGTTGCTCATCCGAACCGCTGTCATTATTCAGCGCTGCGTCGGAAAGCGTAAGATCTGTTGATTGATTAGTAGCCACGATTACTCTCCACAGTCACTCAATTAAACTGGCATGCTCATGATTTCTTTATAGGCCTCAACAAGTTTATTACGAACTTGCACTGTAGCCTCAAAAGCGACCGACGATTTTTGTTTCGCTATCATGGCTTCTGCAAGAGAAACGCTTCTGTCACCCATTTCAACTGCGGTGACTTTTTGTTTTGCTTCTTGTTGTAAGCCATGAACTGTATTAAGTGCGTCTGAGAGTAAATCGCCAAACTGAGCCGACGAAGATGCTGCCGTCTTAACTGGCTGCACTGTTGGCTGTGTGTTTCTCGTCGCTTCTGCAGCCATTGCCTGCATTTCTTGAAATAGCGCTGATGATTGTACTTTCATGATGCTTTACTCAAAATAACTCTTAGTTACCTAAAGTAAAGCAGAAAACGTGCCAACTTAAAGTACTTAATTTTCAGGATGTTAAGGAGATTTTTGCATGTCGAAAAATTGGCAGTACATAGAAGTGAAAACTAGGTGCCTAAGATCTCCTGATCTTTATAGGCACCTAATTAAACTTGAATTAGCAGATAAAATTTAACTTGAGGTATGGATAAGGAATGAGTTAACTCATTGCTTTTAAGCTCAGGTAATTTAGGTTAAACGGGTAGCGCAATTCCTAAATCTCGCATTTTCGCCAGCTTATAGCGAAGTGTGCGAGGGCTCATACCCAATACCTCCGCTACCTCTTTACGTTTACCATTAAACTTCGCCAGCGTATCTAAAATAATTTGGTGCTCTTTATCCTGCAACTCATCTTTGTAGCTAATGATCTCATCATCACCTTGCGAGCGCTCCATTAAAACTGATGCCTCATGGTTTATAATTGGAGATGACTCAACCAAAGCCATCGATGAGAAATTTTCGATAAAAATGTCATCTTCTTGAATTTCATTACCTTGGAACAAAATTAGGGCGCGTTGAATAACGTTGTCTAGCTCCCGTACGTTTCCTGGCCAAGTGTGCGAACTGAGCTTACGCTTTGCACCGCTGCTTAGTATAGGTGTTGACTTGCCTGCTTTTTGCGTATGCCTTACCAACAAATGCTCAGCTAACACAGCGATATCACCCGCTCTGTCTTTCAATGGCAACCACTCTATCGGGAAAACATTGAGACGGTAATATAAATCTTCTCTAAATACCCCATCATCCACCGCTTCTTTTAAATCGCGGTTACTGGTTGCCAACACTCTGACATCCAGTGAAATGGTTTTTCTGCTGCCTAGACGCTCTACCTCGCGCTCTTGTAGCACACGAAGTAGTTTTGCTTGTAAGCCCAAATCCATCTCAGTGATCTCATCAAGCAAAATGGTTCCCTTTTGCGCTTGCTCAAATTTTCCAGGACACGCTTGAATGGCACCTGTAAACGCCCCTTTTTCGTAGCCAAATAGGGTTGCTTCAAGCATATTCTCTGGAATTGCAGCGCAGTTAATTGCGATAAAAGGCTCGTCTGCTCTGTCTGATTTATCGTGAATATAGCGAGCCAACACTTCTTTACCTGAACCGCTTGGCCCAAGTACCATAACGCTGGCATCCGACTTAGCTACTTTTGCAGCCAGTTCAAGTAGTTTAATACTCTTTGGATCGGCAACAATGGGGCCGTCAGTCTCTTTTTCCTTCTCAGGTAAGTAGCGTCCAACCATATTGAGCAATACTTCAGGTGCAAATGGCTTGGCCATATAGTCGATAGCGCCCAATCTCATCGCTTCAACCGCATCATCAATGGTTGCGTATGCTGTCATCATCAATACTGGTAATTCTGGATAGTTGAGTTTAATAGTCTTTAATAAGTCAAGCCCACTCATGGCACCCATTTGCACGTCACTCACCACCAAAGAAAAGGTTTCCTGCTTTAGCAATAAAACGGCTTGTTCCGCACAACTTGCTTCTACGCACTCAATATTTGAAAGCTGCAATGTATCAATGAGTGCTTCTCTTAAACCAGCATCATCTTCAACAACTAAAACTCTGTTACTCATAGTTCCTCCGCCTCAATTAGTGGTAGTACCAAGCTAAAACGCGCACCCTTACCTTCAATATTGTCTGCCTGCGCAAACCCTTTATGCGCGTTAGCAACCGAATTAACCACCGCAAGTCCTAGCCCAGTCCCCTGCGACTTAGTTGTAAAAAATGGTTCAAACAACTTGTCTACTAAGGTTTCGTCAATGCCAGGCCCATTATCAACAACTGAGATACGTACATACTCGCCACACGGCTCGCGCTCTGCATTAAGTTCAATGTGTGCCGCACTGCCAATAATTTGAATACTGTTGTGGATCAGGTTTTGGATCGCACTTGCAAGCGCAGTACGATTACCTAATATTTCGATATCTGGCTCGGGTAAAAATGCTTCCAACTTTGCTTGGTTAAGCTCAACCATAGCGTCAGCACCCGCTTTGACTTCACTCAATAACTGTTGCATTGACACTCGCTCAACGACTTGCTGTTCACCACTTTTAGCGAACAACAGCATGTCATTAACTTGGCTTTCTAAGTCTTTTAGGCGAGACATCAACTTGTCATGAAACTTTTCTCGAGAAGCCGAAGGAAGGTTAGCTGCACCTAGGTTTGCACCATATAACATCGCAGCCGATAACGGCGTACGCACTTGGTGGGCCAGTGAGGCAACCATTTTTCCCAACGCACTCAATCTTTGCATATGCGCAACACGACTTTGAAGCCTCCGCGTCTCGGTGAGATCTGTCATCAAAATGAGCTGGCCAGGTTCTGGTGTTAGCGCAGTAATATCTAGCTTAATTCTTCTGCCATCTTTAAGAGAGACTTCATGACCGTCGTCCTGCTGTGGTCGAAATGAACGCTGAATAATGCTAAACCACTTTTCGCCTTCGAGTGGTTCACCCAACATATCCATCGCGATTTGATTTGCCTTGGCAATCATACCTTGACCATCGAGTACCACGACACCTGCAGGCATAGTATCAACAAGGTGACTTAACCAACTCGCCTGCTGCCTAAGGTCGCTTAATTCACCGACATAAGCTTCTTGCAGCAAACAGGGGTTGTAGCGATTCGTCGTTGGTACAAATTGTGGATTAATAACATGTGCTAATGCCATTTTTCCGCTCTCTTAAAAATAAACTCAATGGATAAAAGCAAAAAACGATCCAACTTTATATTCCATTTAAAACATATAGTTACATAACACTAAACAATATCAATTTATTGACACTGTTTTTATATACAGCACTATGCTAGAGTTTTTGAAAGCCAAATGTGATGCCGCAATGAGTAGTTGGCGTAATAAATCATTTAGCTTATTCATATTCACAATTAGATAGAAGAGAGCCAACAATGACAGTACGATGCGGCTGGGTGGACGAGAGCAAACCCGATTATGTTGAATACCATGATAAGGAATGGGGAAGACCTGTACTAGATGACCAGAGCTTGTTTGAGTTTATCACATTGGAATCTGCACAAGCTGGCTTAAGCTGGTATACCATTTTGAAAAAACGTGAAGGCTATAGAAAAGCATTCCACGATTTTGATGTACACAAAGTGAGCCAGATGACAGAGCAAGATGTGGAGCGGCTATTAGCATTTGACGGAATTATCAGAAACCGCGCAAAAATCGCAGCAACGATAAACAACGCTAAGCGATTTATTGAAATTCAGCAAGAGTTTGGCAGCTTTGCAAAATACCAGTGGCAATTTGTTAATTACAAGCCAGTTATCAACCCCATGCGTGACAAACACGATGCCGTTGCCACCAGTGAACTTAGCGACAAGTTTGCCAAAGACTTAAAAAAACGTGGATTTAAGTTTTTAGGTTCAACCACCGTGTATGCACATATGCAGGCTTGCGGCATGGTTAACGACCATGCCGATAACTGTTTTTGCAAACAAATCATTATCGCCAGTTATCAAGACTTGGATTTTACTCGACTTTGAGCAATAAAGCACAAGGCCGCGTATTAAGCGGCCTTGTTGAGTTGAGCCGGTAACCTGAACTTGGAATAACAACTTGTTCTCTAGCAGCTGTTATCCCTTACTACTGCGTTAAATTTGCTTGCAATAGGCCAGGTTTT
>NZ_PNDS01000094.1 GCF_005886535.1 Pseudoalteromonas sp. S2755 | reverse complement strand
AAGTATTCAGCAATCTGATAGCGATATTTAGCTTCAAAGAAATGAGCCAACGCGAGCATGCGTACTTTCTTTCTGGGATCTTTAGTCTGTTTGGAGAGCTTAATAAATTCAGAGGGCTGCAAAATCATTATCACATCGATGGATATTAGATTTTGATATTAGATCATAAATTTAATCAATTTGGTATAACTTGTTTAAAACGCCAACCGAGTTCTAAATCCTTATAGTTTCTTTGTTCTGAAAAGAAGTTAGCAGGGCGAACCAAAATCCAACCAATAAACGTCTTGTGTGGCAGCTCGAAACAGCCCCAAAGCCCCCAGCCTTTGCTCTTATCAGTAAACTCGGTTAAACGTGGAATATATACGGCTTTTACTTCTTCAAGTGAGTTAGTCTGACCGCCTGTGATGTATTTCATTACTTCAGGGTCGCTATCAAGATCGGCGAGCAGCTGTGCATCTTGCGGGGTGAGTAGGCGATAACTCAGTCTTGCAGAGTCCTTTACTTGCATTTTTACTCCTAATGAAACCCAATAAAACTTTAGAGTACAAAAGCTTACGTCATGAGTAAAGATGTTGCATAAGTTTGCGTAGACGCCAGCCGAGCGCTTTACTAAAATACGCCGGCATTTTTAGAGGGGGAACAGAGTGAATAATTCAGTACTAGCGCTTAGACAGCGCCAAATCGCTGCGGCTCAACGCGAATATAAGGCAAGGGGATCAAAGCTTACGCGCTGTGAATGCTGCTTATTAGCCACGACTCTATGTATTTGCGATAAAGTTGAAGTGGCTAAAGCGAACTGTGCTGTGTGTTTGCTTATGTATCATAACGAAAGCTTTAAGCCCTCTAACACTGGACGCTTAATTGCCGATGTGATCCCAAATAATCATGCCTTTCGTTGGGACCGAACTGAGCCTGACGCTGAATTATTAGCGCTTCTTTCGGACGAGCAATATGCACCAATAGTCATTTTCCCAGAGCAGGGGGTGGAGCCTGAAAGGATAATTACTAAGGTGACTCGCACTGAAAATAAAACACCGCTATTTATTTTTTTGGATGGCACATGGCGTGAGGCCAAGAAAATGTTCAGAAAGAGTCCCTATCTCGATAACTTACCTGTGCTATCCATCGCCCCTGAAAAGCTCTCGGATTACAAGCTTCGAGTAGCGCCGCATGAACATCAACTTGGTACGGCAGAAGTCGCGTGTGTACTGTTTGCCGAATGCGGCGAGCAGGATGCGGCAGATAAATTAACCGCGCATTTTATCGATTTTAGAGATGCCTACTTAAAAGGTAAGCGCAGCAAACTATAGGCCGGCCCTAAACCGTAGGTCGAGGTTTATCTCGACAAAAAGCAGCATTTTTTACGAAATACGGCGAGCAAGATGACGGTAGGTCGAGATTTATCTCGATAAAAAACAGTATTGTTTACGCGGTACAGTGAGAAAGGTGATGGTAGGTCGAGGCTTACCTCGATAAAAAACAGTATTGTTTACGCGGTACAGCGAGCAGACGACGGTAGGTCGAGGTTTACCTCGACAAAAAGCTGCATAGTTTACGAAATACGGTGAGCAAAATGATGGTAGGTCGAGATTTATCTCGACAGCACACTCACCTTAACAACCCAAATGCAATATCAAAGGATAGATAGGAATAAAATAAGAAGCGCGCGACCCATTGCTGAGTCGCGCTTACGGAATCTTCTAAATGCATCCTGCAAAGTTGAGTAATTCAACGTCCTGAATTTTTCCTCTTCCATGGCATCGCTTGGTGTTCTCGTTTTGCGAATAAAGGCATCTTGCCCTGTGTCCATCTTCCTTTTACACGTCCGCTGTCTTATCCATTGCCATCCATACGCTAAGAACAACCCTTTGTTCTAATAGTCCCTATTTGCTACTTTCCAAAATAGCAGTGCCAATCATCACTTTATTTTACCTTGGCACTTGGTAGCCTGAACGTATTGCTTCAAGCTAGGTGTTGCACTGTTAATTGCAACGATTGGCATCTCCTAAGCCGCATTTTACCAGTACATCCGATGTACCTTCCTTCCTCATCCTTAACCACCTGCATATCCAATACAGTAACGTTATCCCTTAACGTTTAGCTTCTCCCCTGAAGCAATCCCTAGATTCACCATGAACCTTTAATCCTTATCCTTTAAAGTAATCACACCGTGTGACATACTATCTCGCTCGCTTTTCCCTATATTCCTTTAAGTGGGTGCTCATCCATCAGCAAGTCCTGCCCTGAGCGTTTCCCGTGTATCCTTTATCTCTCTTCCTGAGATGTTGTAAAGTATAAGCAGACTAAAAAAAATCGGGAGCAGTGAAATCCAATCTTTTTTGAATCTTTTTCTAGTAATAATAAAGAACTTTTTACTTTTTAATAGGTTACTTTAATTTTGAGTGTTATTTCAGCACGTCTTTACTCAATTTCTGGTAGCTAAGTGAGATATGTCTCACAGGTAATTTTCCCGTTTTCTACAACGCTAATTTTATCTTGAGCGTAGTTTCAAATATTCAGGGTGTAAAACGGCACAATTACAGGTAGAATTAGTTGATAATAATTATTGTTTACCTAATGGAGTCTTTATGAAAAAAGCACTTGTTACTTTACTGGCAACGCTTACTTGTCTACCAGCAATGGCTGCAGAGGAAGTTAATATCTACTCGTTTAGACAACCTTTTCTGATCCAACCTATTTTGGATGATTTCACCAAGCAAACTGGTATCAAGACCAATGTGGTTTTTGCAAAAAAAGGCTTAATTGAGCGTGTAAAGCGTGAAGGCAAGCATAGTCGTGCCGATCTTGTACTCACTTCAAACTTCAGTGCGCTAATTCAACTTGAAGACGAAAACCTCACACAGGCAATTAACAGTGAAACCGTTACCAAGAATATCCCAGCCAACTTCAGAGACCCTGAAGGTCAGTGGGTTGCGCTTACTAAGCGTGTGCGCAATGTATATTCTGCAAAAGACCGTGTAGGCAAGTTAGATGCGCTTACGTATGAAGCGCTAGCGGATGAACAATACCGCGGTAAAATTTGTACGCGCTCAGGTAAGCATCCCTACAACCTTGGTTTAGTGGCGTCTATGATTGCTCATCATGGTGAAGCAAAAACCAAAGAATGGCTTGAAGGCGTAAAGAAAAACTTAGCTCGTAAGCCTCAAGGTAACGACCGTGCACAAGTCAAAGCGGTAAAAGAAGGACTGTGTGATTTGGCCATCGGAAACAGCTATTATTTCGGTAAGATGATGGAAGATGAGAAACAAAAAGCTTGGGCTGAAGCGGTATATATCAACTTCCCAAATCAACAAGATCGTGGTTCACATATCAACGTTTCTGGTGTTGTCTTGACCAAGCACGCTAAAAATACAGAAAATGCCTTGAAACTCATTGAGTTTATGACCGACAATAAGGCGCAAAATATGTATGCGTCGATGAATATGGAATACCCGGTTAAACCTGGCGTCGAGTTATCTAAACTTGTGGCATCTTGGGGTGAGTTTAAGGAAGACAGCCTACCATTGTCAGAGATCAGTAAATACCGTCCGTTAGCGCTTAAGCTAATCGATGAGGTAAAATTTGACCTTTAATGCAATTATCATTTTCACTGTCTAAATGGCAGAGTTTTGCGTGGCTGATAGGGCTTAGCCTATCAGTCCCGCTGATGTTTTTAATCTTTGAGTCGCTACAACCTGACTCCGAAGTCTTTGCTCACCTTTGGGATACTGTTTTGTGGGATTATGTCCGCAATACGATTTTGCTGATTGTGGGTGTATGCATCCTCTGTGCTTTGATTGCGCTACCTCTTGGCTGGCTAACCGCGTATTGTGAATTTCCTGGACGGCGCTTTTTCGAGTGGTCGTTGATGCTACCTCTTGCGATGCCAACTTATTTGATTGCTTACGTGTATACCGATTTGCTGGATTACGCAGGGCCTGTGCAAATTGCGCTGCGAGAGTGGTTTGGTTGGCAATCTCCAGACGATTATTGGTTCTTTGATATTCGCACTTTGTCAGGTGCTATCGTGATGATTGCTCTGGTGCTTTATCCTTATTTGTTTTTGATTTTTAGAACGGCGCTAAGGGAGCAGTCGTTTAAGCTGGTGCAAGCTAGTCAATTGATGGGCAAGTCGCCTTCACAGAGCTTCTTTAAGGTAAGTTTACCTTTGTCGCGAGGGGCGATTGTGGCGGGGCTGGCACTGATCGCCATGGAAAGCATGGCAGATTTTGCAACCGTACATTACTTTGCTGTGAGCACACTAACCACCGCTGTTTACGATACTTGGTTGGGTTATTATTCACTGACTGCTGCGGCTAAAATTTCAGGCATTATGCTACTGTTTTTATTTTTAGCCCTAACACTGGAGCGAGTGAGCCGCCCAACTCAGGTAGTGCACGAGCGCCAATCAAGTGTTAACAGTACCACGCTTTATCATCTTAAAGGGGTGCAGGCTTGGCTCGCGAGCGCTTTTTGTTGGCTTATTCTTATTGCGGCTTTTATCGTACCTACATGGGTGCTTGCAGGTTACGCCATCGACTATTTTGAACAAGCTTGGAATGACGACTTTTTCTTGTATGCGTGGCAAAGTTTAAAAATAGCGTTTTGGGTGAGTGTGGTATTAATTATCATGAGCATGCTGGTGGTGTTTAACCAGCGAGTTAGCAGTGGTAAACGTGTCACGCTACCGGGCAAGATTGCAAGTACAGGATATGCGCTACCGGGCACGGTGCTGGCAATTGCAGTACTTATTCCACTCACTTTATTAGATGACAAGCTAAATACTTGGCTGGAAGGTACTTCATTTGAGCCAGGCTTGCTGTTCAGCGGGACGATTTTTGCATTGGTTTTTGCTTACGTAGTACGATTTTATGCAATTGCGCAAGGCGCGGTCGAATCGAGTTATCAGCGGATCAGTCCAAGTCTAGATATGGCGAGCTTTTCGTTGGGTCGCAATCGTTTCAAAACCATGTTATCAATACATCTACCATTGCTGCGTCGCGGTATTTTAACCGCAGCACTGCTGGTTTTTATTGAGTGTATGAAAGAACTTCCAGCGGCATTGTTATTACGACCCTTTAATTATGAAACACTGGCAACACATGTTTTCCAATATGTGAGTGATGAGCAGCTGGAACTGGCTTCTGTCTCAGCGTTATTTATTGTGTTGGTTGGTTTAATTCCGCTTTATGTTGTAAACCGTTCTATGGAGCAGCGAAGTTAATGCATAGTTTAGTGCTTGAAAATCTCTCTTATCGCTATGACGGTGAAGCCGTTGTGGATAGCCTAAATCTGACCGTAGAACAAAACGAGATCGTTTGTTTGCTTGGTGCCAGTGGCTGCGGTAAAACGACCACGCTGAAGGCGATAGCGGGCTTGATTGAACCATTTCAAGGCTCGGTGAGTATTTTAGGCAAAGCCATGAATGGTAACGGCACTTTCGTACCTCCACAAAAACGCAATATTGGTATGATGTTTCAAGACTATGCGTTATTTCCACACCTCACAGTGGCGCAAAATGTGGCGTTTGGCTTAACCTCAAAAAGCAAGCGTGAACGTCAAGACCGAGTGGCTGAAATGCTTCATTTGGTGCAGCTGCAAGACTATAGCGAGCGCTTTCCACACGAGCTTTCAGGTGGCCAGCAACAACGTGTGGCAATTGCGCGAGCACTGGCGTACAAGCCAAATCTGTTGCTGCTTGATGAGCCGTTTTCAAATATAGATGCTCAAGTGCGGTTTCAGTTAATTAACGATATTCGCCGTATAATCAAAGATCAGCAAGTTTCCGCGATTTTTGTTAGTCACTCGAAAGAAGAAGCTTTTGCTTTTGCCGATCGGTTGGCAATTATGGATAAAGGGAAGATCGCACAAGTGGGCGAGCCGAGAACGTTGTTCCAACGACCAAAGAGCAAAATGGTTGCTGAGTTTTTGGGCCAGGGAATTTATATTCCTGCACAGCGAGTGAATGGCGCTTCAGTAGAAACTCAATTTGGTGCCGTAAAGTCTCTCGTTGAGCTCGGTAATATCGACGCGAAAGGTGAAATGTATGTTAGGCCACAGCACATTACCTTAGAAAACGCTGAGCTTGGCAGCGTTAAAGTACTCAATCAGCGCTTTATGGGAACAGAGTACATTTATCGTGTTGCATTAGAGGGTCAAGAGCTCGAAATACCGCATCCAGCACATGAACCGCTCGACTTAAATCAACCAATCTCTTTAAAAATTAAGGCACATGCTGTAAATTTCTTTTCTTAATAGCAAATGAATAAACGCAGGGAGTAGAGCATGGCGCTTGCCCAATCAGGTGTGTGTGCTGAAGCCAATTTGCACGGCTTACACTTGTTCTTCAATGTGCTTGAAGGACAAGACGAAGCGCTAAGAGCGGCGCTCGCCAATTGTGGACGCTTGCAAGAGGAGTTGGAAGATAGATTCTCCGAGTCTATGCTGTCGAGCTTTGTCGCAGTTGGTGCGCAATACTGGCCGCACATTTACCCTGAGTTTATTCCTAAAGAGCTGAAAAGTTTTCCTCATATTGTTGAAGCTGAGCACACAGTGCATACCCAGCCTTTTGACTTGCTTTATGTGATCCGCTCCGACCGGGAAGACGTTAATCATATCTTTGCTCAAAGTGTGCTACACATGCTAAATGGCCTAGTCGAAATGGTGGCACATGTGCGCGCTTTCCGTTTCTTAGACGGTCGTGATTTTAATGGCTTTATTTATGGTGCAGACACCCCTAGAGGGCGCAATAAACGGGAAGTTGCACTTGTGCACAACCCAAATGCAGCCGACCATCTCGGTAGTTATATTCACGTACAGCGGGTGAAGTTTGATTTACTGCGCTGGCAGGCGTTGCCGCTCGCTGAGCAAGAGCAATTAATGGGGCGTACACGCCTAGACAATGACCTAATTGAAGATTGCGAACCCTGTAATCATGCAGCATTAACCGAATTGAAAGACGTAAACGGTAATGCGCTACTACTTAACCAAAGCATGCCATTTGGTGATGTATTTGAACAAGGAAGCTTGTCGCTAAGTTGCAGCGCCAAAGGCGATGCTTTTGAGCAGGTACTAAGAAGCCGATTGGGTGAAGGGGATGAATACGACCCCATATTGGATTATTCCAGTGCTGATATGGGTTCCGCGTTTTTTGCGCCATCTTTGGAGTTCTTGTCAGTGATGGCAAAAATGCCGGAATAAGTTCTCTGCTATTTTACATCTCCAAAGCCCATCCATGGGCTTTGACTTGTTTCGCAAGCGTTTTTTTGCCGTTACAACATATACGGATTTTTCGCAGGTGATCCGTTACTAACACCAGGTCTTGATTGAATTTCCTCAAGCTTTTGTAAAATGTCTTTTAGCTGTTGCTGCTGGACTTGTTCAGCGCTTGAGTTTGCGAAGGCATTTGTCAGCAAAGTGGTGACGGCTTCAAGCGCTTTTGCACTGCTGTCATCAACATGATTGTCGACTTGAATATGCGGTTGTGCCACCGCTTCTAAGCGCTCAGACAGGTTTTCAAATAGCGTATTTTGTTGCTGACCTTGTTGACCCAATGCTTGTTGTATTTGCGCTTGGGTGCTGAGCAAGTCATTGAGTTTGCCAAGGTTAGCGAGTAGCTGCTCGTTGTTCGCAGTGTGTTTGATGGCGTTTTGCAGCCCAGCAATTTCCTCCGCGACTTGTTGCTGTGAACCTATCAATTGTTTTAGTGATGTAGCGTAAGGTTGCTGCGTTAAGGCCTCACGTAGCTCAGTTAACTGCGTGGCAAACTCTTGTTCGTTAAACACCTGAGCCAACTGTTGCAACAGCGCACTGTAATCAAAGCTAAGCTGTTCTTTATCGAGTTTAGCGGCGATTTGCGAAAGGGATTTATTAACAAAGCTCAGCTGTTCAACTGCTAGCTGTGCAGGGCTACCCTCATCGCTATTGCGGTGCAGGCGGGCATATTCCGCCTTGATTTCATACCAGCGCGTTGCTTCTTCAGCCGTTAAGGTACCGCGTAATTCAGCCAGTTTCAGTAAGTTTTCTTCGCTGCCTTTGCTAAGTGTTTGTGCTTCACCGCGATAGTGATCTTGAATTAGGTTTTCAAGTTCACTGTCATTCATGGCAGCAACCACCTTTTCAGCCATCTTATTCATGTTACGGTAACTGCCTTGTAGCTTGAACGGCGGCTCGGTTCGATAGTTATCATCTTGCGCTGCTGAGGCAATGTATTGGGCATTTACTTTGAGTACGGTGTTGCGAATGGTGAGCAGCTTTTTCAGTACGCTGACAATTTCATTCACTTGCGCTTGAGAGTAATTAAATTCCAATTCATTGATGGAGATGTCTTCTCCGTCGGCAATGCGCACTAGCTTGTATAAGTCTTCCATACCACGATTGGCAAGTGGCGCAAGCACTGCATTGGAAGTGAGCGTATTTTCAATAAAGCTCATGGCAAATTCTTGCTCGCAGCCACTGAGGGTGTCACCGAGATTATAAATATCGGCTCGGTTGGCAAGCATATCTGGGATCTTAAAGGATTCACCGGATTCGGTGTAGGGGTTTCCTGCCATCACAACGGCAAACTTTTTGCCTCTCAGATCATAGGTTTTACTGCGGCCATTCCACACCCCGTCTATGCGTCTTGAACCGTCACATAAAGAGATGAACTTTTGTAAAAATTCGGGGTTGGTGTGCTGAATATCGTCAAGGTACAGCATCACATTATTGCCCATCTCAAAGCTTTGGTTGATCTTCTCAATTTCTTTTGCGGCAGTCGCGTTGATGGCTTGAGCTGGATCTAAAGAGACTTGGTCGTGACCAATGGATGGACAGTTGACCTTAACAAAGGTGAGTCCTAAGCGGTTGGCCACATACTCTATTAGCGTGGTTTTACCATAGCCCGGAGGGGAGATAAGCAGCAACATGCCCATTAAGTCGGTGCGTTTATTGTTTCCTGCAGCCCCTATTTGTTTTGCTAAGTTATCGCCAATAATAGGGAAGTAGACTTTGTCAATCAGCTGGTTACGTACAAATGAGCTTAGTGGTCTGGGTTTAAACTCATCCAATTGCAAGCGCTGCTTTTGTGCCTCAAGCACTTGTGCTTTTAACTGTTGGTACTGTTTGTAGGCCGGAACATGAACCGTGAGATACTCGTTACTACGGGCAAAAAAGTCTGCATAATCTAGGTGTAGCACTTGGTTCTCGATACGTGGGTGTTGGCCCATCAAACCTGAAATTTCGGTTTTTATTTCGGCTTCTTTGACTTGGTATGTGATATCTAACTGGGTAGAAAGCAAAATGCAGTTAGCGGCCTCAAGCAAGGTCTCAGTACTTTCATTTTGCTTACTGCCATAGGCGCGCAGCCAGCTGCTTAACAGGCGGCATTTGTCCGCAAGTTTAGTCAAATGTGTTAATGAGTCTTCAAGCTGTTGCCAAACGCCTTTGGCCTTTGCCATCGAGATAAACTGTTCGCTGATGTGTTTTGCAGGTGAAGCCAAGTCAAATTGTCTCGGCTTGACTTGCTTGGCAAGGGCTTTAATTAAGTAAGTTGCGCTTAACTCGCCTGAAAAGCGGTGTAGCTCGGTTAAATAGCTCGATAAATTTTGTTGGCAAAACGTGGTGATCTTTTCACTCAATTCTTTGCTTAGCTGTTGGCTAAAACTATGGTCATCTAACTTCGTTGCCATCAGCTCTGCTTGTGTAGCCTGAAATGCCAATTCAGCTAGCTCAGCCTTACTTTGCTGAGTATAAAATAGCTGTGCCGCAATTCGACAGCTGGCAGGGTAGACGAGTAACTCAAGCTGTCGTTTTTGTTTCAGTAAATTTGCTAAGATCAGGCTGGCATCTTGATCATGAATGCCTTTTTCATAACCTTCTTGATATCGGGGTTCTGCAAATTTTTGTACGATAGGCAGTAAACTTCCTTCATCAACGGCAAGTTCTAGATCTGCTTGATTAAAGTCGTTGCCATCTTGCTCCGCAGCCGCTAATACTTGAGCTGCTAAGTATTCGCCTCGATACAAGTGACGATTTTCTGAGATCAGGTTTTGCTGCCAATACTTGCTTGCGTCATTGAGCTGTTGATTGACCTTGGCGTCAGGAATGGGATCAAAATATTCAGTGCCAGTGAGGTGTAACATCAGCTCTTCACCACGAGGCAGTAAAGTCAAATCAAGAATTTGTTTATTGAAACTAAACGCATGTTTGCCGATTTTAACGGTATTGCCACCATCAATGTAAATATCTTGCTTGTCTCGCAAAGCGCGGATCGCTTGATCTTTGCAGGCCTTGAGTTTGGCTTGAATATCATCTGCTTTAACTTCATCGCTTAGGCTTTTTAGCTCTTGTGTCAAATCGCGAAGCTTGCCAATCATTGGATCGGAGGCAAAATAGCTATTGATGTCGTCTAAGGTTTTGAAACTTTGTGAGCGTCGCGTCACCCCCTGTAAAATCCGCTCGGCAGCGTTTGCTAGGCTCAGCGCGCGGCGCTGTCTTTCGTCAATGAGCTGCTGTTTGTGCGCCTCAAAGCTTTCATAAACGTCATCACGTTTAGCCAAGATCTCAGTTAAAAACTCATCATACTGACTAAATTGAGACTCGAGCTCTTCTAATTGAATAAGTAAGCGAGATAGTTGGTCATCACATTGCTCTGGGGTTTTGGCCGCGCTTAGACCGCTGGTAATACTTTGGCTGAAAAGCTTAAAACGAGCCGCGAATTCGGCTTTTGCTTCAACACTGCCCACGCTCTTTTTCTGAATTTCTAATCCTGCTTTGGCGCGGTTTACTTGACCATAAATGGCGCTGACATCTTCCAAAATTTTAGTGCGCACACGGCTATCGTCAATATCGAGATCCAGCATGGTATGGTTGAGCAAATCAAGTTCAGCGCTCAAGGTTTCCAAGGTCGCCAAAAAGCCGTTAAGCTCGGTAACACTCTCTGTTTGCGCTCTGGCTTGCTCTAAGGAATCTAGCTGCTCGTAGTAGGGCGCCAGAGCACTATCTTGCTGCAAAAACTCCGCGGTTTTATGGCTTAAACTCAAGGTTTGCTCATCAATCTGCTGCTGCATGGCAGATAGCGCGTCAAGATTGATGTACTTCACTTCTTCAAGGCTTATCACTTTGCCTTTTAAGCGTTTGAGAGACTCTAAGCTCTGGACAAATTGCTCGGCTGTTTTAAAGCTATCAGGTCTTACCTCGCGAAGCACATCTTGCATGGCTTGTTCGATTTCGGCTTCTGCGCGCCGAGCGTCGGCCTCAATTTGGCTTACCTTTTCAAATTCGTCTAGTACCTGCTCCGAGGTTTCAAAAATTTCATGTAGTTTTGCTGTGACATCCGCAAAGTCCGCCTCGGCAAGCCAATGATAGCGGTCTAAGATACTGCGGGTGAGTGCAATTAAATCTTCATAATGAAAGACCGTGGGGCTTTGTTCGTTAATGGCTTTAAACACACTGTATAAATCAGAAATTGCACGTACTAAATCCGGGTTGCCTATCCGGCCAAATAAGCCGGTTGCTCGAGGGGCTTGTGCGGCAAACTCGCTGCCACAAAATGGGCTTTGCCAGATTTGAATCGGGTGCACGCGCTCAGGCTCAGGCTCTGCTTTAAAGGTTAACGCTAAGCCATCGTCATAGATACCATAGCCATGACAATAGATAGGATTTTGCAGGTTTTTCTCAATAATATTGTAAGAGAAAAGTGCGTAACGACCCTCGTTTGGTTCGTAGAAGATATACAGTACATCTTCACCATTGGGTGATTTGATCTGGCGATGGAAAACTAAATCGTCCAGTTGGTCGTCAAAATAGCGTGTTTGTCCCGATTGTAAATAATAGCCACCAGGAAAAATAATCCCTTGGTTCTCAGGTAATTGGACACAGGCACCACCCAGCGCATCTTGGCGCAATACCTGCTGGGTGCGGCAATTATAAATAAAATAACGCCACTGTTTTTCTCGGTAGGGAAGTAACTTTAACAACACCATTTCGCCAACTTCGGCAAAACGTAAATCACAATCTGCGAGTGATTGGCTGGCGTCATCGACGGCTTCTTGATAAATACCTTCACCGCTTTGGGTATTGTTTTCTATTTTTACGGTGAGTTTGCCACCCGATACTTCAATAAACACTTTGTCGTTTACATTAATATGTGGGTGACGGCCTTCGACGTGATCGGCGCGGTCGGTTTTTTGCCATTCAAAGTCAAAGTTTTCCACTTCACCTATGTCACGCTCTCCTCGATTATCAATATAATCTAAGGTTTCGTCTTTGGCGATTTGCCAGCGGAACACACGAACATCCGAGAGCTTTTCGCCAATTTGAAATAGCGCAAAGAGCTTGTTTGATTTAACAAATAGGTGTTGTAGCCGGGTGTCTTTGTAATATGTGTATAGTTCATCAAAGTCCCGTAAGAAACGTTGGTCCGTGAGGAATTTGGTTTCTTGCGGATAAGGTTCTATTTCGTAGTGGTCTTCTTGCAAGTGTAGCTTTTGTACGGTGAATACATCGCTGACTTGGGTATTTTGTTTAAGCCCCATAAACACATTGTAAGCAAAGATAAGCTTGTCGCCGATCAGTACGATATCGCGCGGTACACAGTTATGCTCAGTACGCACTCTTGCTCGACCTTTCACTTTAAGCTCGGTGCTTCCAAAAGTGTCGACACGCTGTTGGTTGAGTTTATCTATTTGGCGTTTTAGATCATTACCAAAGTTACCAAGTCGGCGCTTAATCAGTTGATAAGAGTCTTGTTCGAGCGTTCGCTCTGGCGCTTGTTGCGTTGCTTCCGTCATTCTTTACTTTCCTATTGTGCGCTGTCGCAAATGGGGGAGAGGAGCCAAGAAGATTGACTCCTCAAGGTTAATTACTCTAGTGGTTCGCTTTGTTTGCTGCCATTTAACGAGCCGCCAAGTAACTTGAGTAGCTGCTGTTTGTCCGCATCTGAGCTATTGCTTAGTTGTTGGAAGAACTTACTCATGTTGATGTTTTTTAGCGTTTCTGACGACGCATTCGCACCAGCCAACACCCCTTTTAGGTCGTCCATCAAATTACGCTCACCGTTTAGGTGATCTTTAAATACGGTTTGTACCGTCTTACTTTCGCCGACTAAGCCGTCAATTGACTTGCCTACTGTGATGGCATTCATAAACTGGTTAAAGAACTGGCCGTCGCCGCCCATAAAGTTGATATCTGCACCGCTCAGCGCTTTACCTAATACCTCAGCCTGACTTGCAGCAACCTGCTTGTTCGCTTCGATATTCGCAAGCGTCAGTTCTTTCTGTTGGTTTAGCTGTAATGTAAAGCCTTCGTATTCACGGGCGTCTTTATCCATCTTATTAAGTGCTTCCAGCTTCTCCGTAAGGCCTTTAGCTTCTGCCGACATCTTACGCTCAAGGTTGATAGCTTCTGCTTCACCTTGTTTTTCAATTGCCTCAGCCATTGCTGCTTGTACTTCAGCTTCTGCCAAACCAATTTCACGTTTGCCTTGCGCTTCGGCTTCACTTTGCTTCTTAGTTGCTTCAGCCATTGCTGCTTGTACTTCGGCTTCGGCGCGGCCAATATCACGTTTACCTTGCGCTTCGGCTTCTAGTTTTTGCTGTAACACTTTAGCGTCTGTTTCGCCTTGTATCGCACTTGCAGTGGCTTTAGCCTTGATGATATCGGCTTCTGCAAGACCAGGTGCGGCAGCTTCAACCTGAGCAGCCTCTGCAAGAATTTTCTTCGACTCAGCGGTCTGGTTGGCAATACGTAGCTCCGCCGCAGCCATTTTTTCCATTTCACGGGCTTTAAATTCGGCAGCTTGTTCTTTAGCTTTAGCTGCTTCAATATCTTTAACCAACGCTTCTTCAGCCTCTGCTTGAGCAAGAATAATTTTCGCTTGCTTCTCTCGTTCAGCTTCAGCAATACATTGCACGTCTTTGATACGCTCTTGTTCCTCAGCAACGGTTTTCTCTACGGCAACACGTTCGCGTTGGACATCGGCGATTTCTTTTTGCTCGACTTCCAGTGCCTTGGCTTTTTGGATACGTAAAATTTCGGTTTCGCGTTCGCGCTCAATAATTTCTATCTGGCGAGAGCGTGTGACTTTTTCTTCTTCGATGCCGAGTAAGCGAAGGCGATTTTGCTCTGCAACATCGATTTCACGCTGTTTATTGTGCTCTGCAATTGCTATCGCTTCGTCCGCTTTGAGTCGTGCTTCTTCGGCTTTTAAGCGCTCTTCATGCTTAATACGTTCAGCTTCAGCAGCTTCACGGGCGCGCACCGATTCTATTTCACGGCGTTGTCTTGCACTGGCATCTTCTCGTTGGCGCTCGACTTCTGCGGCTTTTTCAAAGGCTGCTTGATTTTGGTTGTCGATTTGCGCTTTTTCATCACATTTGAGCTGGTTAGTTTCCACGTTT
Organism: Pseudoalteromonas sp. S2755; assembly: GCF_005886535.1. GTDB lineage: Bacteria > Pseudomonadota > Gammaproteobacteria > Enterobacterales > Alteromonadaceae > Pseudoalteromonas. The sequence continues at coordinate 16,339 of NZ_PNDS01000094.1, read as the reverse complement.
TGGCGTGAGGTTTTTTCGGTAATACGGCGAATACCCTCAGCGTCAAGAATGTTATTTGGATCTAACTTGTCGATTGAGGTTTGTTCAAGATAGTCAATTGCCACATCTTCTAACGTATAGCCAGATAAATCTTGTCCAATCACTTCTTTAATAGAATCTCGGAACTCGTTACGATGTGTAAATAGCTCCTCAAAATTCATGCGCTTACCAACGGTTTTCAAGGCTTCGGAGAATTTTGCCTCAAATAATGCTTGTAAGGTTTCTGGTGCCGATGCACGTGCACAGCCAACTTGTTTCGCAACGCGTAGGATATCTTCTTTGTTTTCGTTTACGCGAATGTAAAAAGTGATGGCGATGTCAGCACGGATATTGTCTTTACAGATCAGGCCGCTATTTTCACGACGCTCCAATACCATGCGGTTAGTTGAAATATCCATGACTTCCATTTTATGGATCACAGGTAGCACAATGCCGCCCGTTGTTGTGACATCAGGCTCATTTTTCATCTTGTTGATGATCAATGCCTGACCCTGTTCGACCTTGCGGTAGAACTTTCCGATCAGAAGTAGAATGGCAAAAATAATGACGATGGATATGCCCACGATTGCGAGCACTGGTCCGAGGTTGTTTAGAAATTCCATGTTTTTTCCTGCGTTGCGCTATGTTGTTTGAGTTGGTACTAGCTATGCCAACTCGTTCCTAAATTCCGTTATTTTCCGTACTATTACCAAGGTTTAGCCACAATCGTGTAGCTATGTGTAAGGGGGTCATGTTCGATAAGTAAGGCATTGTCTCCTAGTGTGAAAGTGTTTTCTTCGTCCGAGCGCACTTCGATAAGTTGCTCTGTTCCTTGAATATATACTCTGGCTTGACCAAACGTGTTGTTAACCCTTGATGTTGCAATAACGCATTCGAGTCCAACCAGCGCTTGCTTTGATGTGGTTTCTTGGCTTTCGAAAAAGCGTCGTAGTGGCCTTACAATGACGGCGGTTAGTGGTAATGCAACAACGAGGCTGGCAAGCATAAATACCGTGCCCATCAGGTAGTAAAAAATGCCATTACCCAGCAGGTAAGCAAAAAACTGTTGCACATAAATACTGGTAATCCAGCCTAGCGCGATGATTAAACTCAATGAAATACTCACTGGGACACCACCAAAAGCGACCTCCCAAAAAGAACCAGAGCTTGCGCCTTCGGCTTCAATATCAACATCGCCTTCTAAGATATCGATATCAGCAAAACCAAGTAAAGCAATTAACCAGAACAACAGCACAATCAGTAGTAGTGTTGAAAAAATAACAGTGGGAAACGTAAATGCAGTATTTAAAAATTCCATTGCTGTTCCTTAGTTCCTTGTATTTCCATTTTTTGCGGTAGGGGGCCTATCAATGTTATTAGGTGTCTCTAATTTGTCAGAGCGATTGAATCCCCGTTCAGCATCATAGGATAGTGAGATGATTGAGTAAAGAGAATAGCGAGCGGATCCAATGAGCTTAAATGCCGCAGAAAATAAGCTATAGAGGCTAATCAATCAGCTTAAAAAATTATCCATGCGTAATGAGGAAACCCCACCTTGCGTTTCTAAAGTTGCCACACATGGACATATTATGTCAAACACTTTTTGCTGTAAAGATAAGCAGTTTATTCTATTTATCTTGATAGTGGGGGAAGCGTATTTGTCGGAAAGAAAGTACCAGAGTAAGTGCTAACCTGTGAGTTAGCACCGATAAAAATAATAGACTAAACGTTATCGAACAGAGTTTTTACTTTATCTAAAGTAACGTCGATTTCAGAGACTTTGGCAGGCGCAATAAAAATCGTGTCATCGCCAGCGATGGTACCTAATACGCCATCTGCAGTGCCTAGTGAGTCAAGTAGCCTTGCAATTAACTGTGCAGCCCCCGGACTGGTTCGAATAATAATCATCATTTCGTTGTGCATAATATCAACGACTAATTGACGTAAAGGACTTTTTGCTGTTGGAACGCTCATTTCCGCGGGTAAGCAGTAAACCATTTCTTGCTTAGCATTACGTGTACGCACAGCACCAAATTTGCTCAGCATGCGCGACACTTTGCTCTGACTGACGTTGTCAAACCCTTGTTGTTTTAGAGCATCAACAATTTCACCTTGAGAGCCAAAGTTTTCTTCTTTTAAAATGGCTTTAAATGCTTTGATCAGTGCTTCTTGTTTTTCTTGCGGCTGCATAGTCTGTCTTCTTTTACGGCTAATCTTTAAATTCTACACAAAACCACTAAGATTCCCAAATTTGCGCGACCAAAATGACAGTCGTAAAGCATAAATAGACAAAGTGTCGCGATCTTTACACTTTTATTTAAGACATTAGTCAAAAAATCTCGAAAATAACCGTGATTAATTTGTGTTTAACAGCGCTTTTCATTATCTTTACTGCACACTCAATTCCACCTTCAAATTATGGAGAATTCAAATGAAAGTTGCTGTATTAGGTGCCGCTGGCGGTATCGGTCAAGCTCTATCTTTATTGCTTAAAAATGGTCTTCCAGCTGGCTCTGAGTTAGCGCTTTATGACGTTGCACCTGTTGTACCTGGTGTTGCAGTTGACTTATCTCACATCCCAACTGCGGTAAAAGTAGCGGGTTATGGTAAAGACGACCTAGACCCAGCTCTTGCTGGTGCTGACGTAGTGCTTATCCCTGCTGGTATGCCACGTAAGCCTGGTATGGACCGTGCTGACCTATTCAACGTTAACGCAGGTATCATCAAGACACTTGCTGAAGGTATCGTTAGAAACTGCCCTAAAGCACTTGTTGGTATCATCACAAACCCAGTAAATGGCACAGTACCAATCGTTGCTGAAGTGTTCAAAAAAGCAGGTACTTATGATCCTGCTCGCGTATTCGGTGTAACAACGCTTGACGTTATCCGCGCTGAAACTTTTATCGCAGAGCTTAAAGGTCTAGACGTTGCTGAAGTTAAGATCCCAGTAATTGGTGGTCACTCAGGTACTACAATTCTACCTCTACTTTCTCAAGTTGAAGGTGTTGAGTTCACTGACGAAGAAGTTGCTTCACTAACAACTCGTATCCAAAACGCGGGTACTGAAGTGGTTGAAGCTAAAGCGGGTGGCGGTTCAGCTACACTTTCAATGGGCGCAGCAGCAGCACGTTTCTGCTTCTCACTAGTGAAAGGCTTACAAGGTGAAGAAGTACTTGAGTACGCATACGTTGAAGGTAACACAGGCGACGCAACATTCTTTGCACAGCCAGTTATCCTTGGTAAAAACGGTGTAGAGAAGTTACTTCCTTACGGTGAGCTAAGTGCGTTTGAGCAAAAAGCAAAAGACGACATGCTAGCGACACTTGAAAAAGACATCAAAGAAGGTGTGGATTTCATGGCATAAGCCAGATTGATACAAAAAAACCAGTCGCTTCACAGTGACTGGTTTTTTTATGCTTGATTCTTCTTATACCAGTTGTATTAAGTAAATGATCTATCTTGAAGCGGGGAAATAGCTTTAGTAGCACCGCTCTCGCGTCCTGCTACCGCATAGGCAAGGCAAAAATTTTGCTATTTAGTTGTTCTAAATGAGAAATTTTTAACGAAGCTAATATGCTATTTCACCCTTCAAATTGATTAGAGAATTAATTCAATTGGTATTAGTGAAGAATACGTGCTCTGATAGTGCCTTCAACCGCACTTAACTCTTTCAATGCCACTTCAGAGTGGTCACTATCGACGTCGATAACCACGTAACCAATAGATTCATCCGTTTGTAGGTATTGCGCCGCAATATTGATACCGTGCTGAGCGAACGCTTGGTTGATTTGCGTTAGTACGCCTGGGCGGTTTACGTGTACGTGCAATAAACGACTACGGTTTGATAATTCAGGTAGAGAAACCTCTGGGAAGTTCACTGCCGTGACTGTTGAACCGTTATCTGAATACTTCGCCAACTTACCCGCGACTTCCACACCGATGTTTTCTTGTGCTTCTTGGGTAGAACCACCAACGTGTGGTGTTAGCAGAACATTGTCAAACTCTCGTAGTGGTGAGACGAATTCTTCATGATTAGATTTTGGCTCAACGGGAAATACATCGATAGCAGCACCGGAAAGTTTCTTAGCCGCTAATGCTTCAGCTAAGGCGTCGATATCAACAACCGTGCCACGTGATGCGTTAATTAGGATTGCGCCTTGCTTCATCACTTCAATTTCAGCCATACCAATAAGATTTTTGGTCTGTGATGTCTCTGGTACATGCAAACTGACCACATCTGCTCTTTGTAGCAGTTGCGTAAGTGTGTGTAACTGCGTTGCGTTGCCGAGCGTGAGTTTATCTTCGATGTCATAAAACTCGACGTTCATACCGATATTCTCAGCCATAATGCCGAGCTGGGTGCCGATGTGACCATAACCGATAATACCCAGCGTTTTACCACGGGCTTCGTACGAACCGTCGGCAGATTTATCCCACTCTCCGCGATGCGCTTTTGCGTTACGTTCAGGAACACGGCGCAGTAACAAGAGAATTTCACCTAATACGAGCTCAGCTACAGAGCGGGTGTTAGAAAATGGCGCGTTGAATACGGCGATACCACGTTTTTTAGCAGCATCCAAATCTACTTGGTTGGTGCCGATGCAGAAGCAGCCAATAGCGACTAGCTTTTCAGCCTGTTCTAGTACAGCCTCTGTAAGATGGGTACGTGAGCGGATCCCGACAAAGTGAGCGTCTTTGATCCGCTCGATCAGCTCAGGCTCCGGTAAGGATGTTTTAACGTAGTCTATGTTGCTATAACCGTTGCGCTTTAGTGTCTCAACGGCGCTTTGATGCACGCCTTCTAACAACAAAATTCGAATTTTATCCTTTGATAACGAAACCTTGCTCATCTGTAATCTCACTAGTTGATTTTAGGCCCTTCTGGAGTGCCTGTTATTACAACGTCAGCGCCACGTGCGGCAAATAAGCCATTAGTCACAACGCCAACAATCTGGTTAATTTTTTCTTCAAGCGCTTTTGCTGCGCTAATTTCTAGGCCATGCACATCAAGAATGACATTGCCGTTATCTGTGATAACGCCTTGGCGGTAAACCGGATCGCCACCTAGTTTTAGTAACTCTCTTGCCACGTAGCTACGCGCCATTGGGATCACTTCAACAGGTAGTGGAAATGCGCCTAGTGTCTCAACATGCTTTGTATCATCAACGATACAAACAAATTTCTTGGCAACGGCTGCAACGATTTTCTCGCGCGTCAGTGCTGCGCCACCACCTTTTATCATTTCGTTGGTGCTATTGATTTCATCTGCGCCATCGACATATACCGCAAGCTCTGACACATCGTTTAACTCGAAAACTTCAATACCAAGTGCTTTTAGCTTTTCTGTTGAAGCTTCAGAGCTTGATACTGCCCCTTTGATTTGATCCTTGATACTGCCAAGCGCATCAATAAAGTGGTTTACCGTTGAGCCTGTACCAACCCCAACAATGGTGTTTTCTTCTACATAGTTCAAAGCTGCCCATGCTGCGGCTTTTTTCATTTCATCTTGAGTCATAACGCTACACTTAGTTGTCATTGAAGTTGTATGGAGTATAACTCAATCAAAGTGTCAGCGTCATGGTCAAAAGCGCCTCAAAATGCGCTTAACTGTTTGCCTGCTCAATTATTTTTTGGCCAAGTGTACAGTTGGGTTGGAGTGAGGATAGTTGGGAGCGGTACATCCCAAGCTGCTGTTGGTAAGCTTGGAACTTGCTGGCAATCATGAGCAAGGCCAACAAGTGCTGGTTTAGCTCGCTGCTCAGCGTAGTGTAACGCTAATGTTCTATCGTAGTACCCACCGCCCATACCGAGGCGATTACCTTGCTCATCAAAAGCAACCAGAGGCATCAACAGTAAATCCAATGATGCAAGCGGTGCCACAGCTGAACAATCTAACTTAGGTTCCAAGATAGCATAGCGATTTGCCTTCATGGGTGAGTTTTTTTCATACTTCTGGAAGAGTAAATTTGCGGGATTGAAGGGGTGGATTACGGGTAAAAAAACCTGGTGTTTCTTATCCCAAAGCGATTGAATTAAAAGGGATGTATCTAGTTCTCCATCGTTTTGAATATAGACCCCTACATTGGCATTTTCTGGAAGGTTTATTTGTTGAAAAAAATTAATATTAAGGTCTGCCGCGGCTGCTTCCTGTTGCTCTGCTGACAGCGAGTTTCTTGCATTTCTAATCATTTTTCTCAAATCAGCGCGAGTAACTTGAGATTTATTTATGTTGTTATTAATTTTATTCATTCTAACGCGAGCCACTCAGGGAAAAACAAACTTACACCAAGCAGAATAAATAAAATAATTAATACACCGAGCAGATAATATAGCCAAGTCTTAGATTTAGCCGGCGGGCTCGGCTCAAAGTCCAGCTCATCAAATAGCTCCTTAGTCTCCCACTCTTCGTCTGTTGTATCTTCTATTTTAGTATGGGTAGTTGGTGCCACGCGTTGCTCAAGTTCCTCTAATCGCTCTTCGATGCGTATTAGACTGCTTGTGATGTAATCCAGCGCTTCAAATACGCGCTCTTGATCTGCGTTAGTTGGGGTCGCGGCTGTTTGGCTTTGCAGCTTGGCATTGATCCCCGCGCTTGCAAGTAATTTTACCTGTTTTAGCGCTTTGGCTTTATCTGCAGGAGCAAACAAGTTTTTGCCAGCGTAAAATTGCTGGATCTTTGAAGGTGAGGTTTTCAACCTGTCTGCCATTGCGATAGCGGCGCTTTGTTGATCCTTACCGTCGGCCATGCCAACGAAGACGACTTTAAACTGCTCGTTCATGGTGCGTGCCTAAGTTGTAGAGAGATAGTATTGAGTATATCTAGATTATAGGTAACTGTAGAAGGATAAAAGGAAATTTTTACAATCTGGTGAGCATTAAGATAAGTGACCGCTTGCGCGGCCACAATGGGTTGGGAATTTAGTAAAGCGCTGACTGATCCGCTTTGGGGGTTGTTTTTAAGATAAACTCGCGGAGATCTTCATTCGATTTTTGTAAATCTTCATGACGCAGGTACATCATATGCCCGGAGCGGTAGCCTTTAAAGCTTAAGCGATCACGCATTTTTCCGCTCGGATCGAGTTGCCACATATTGTACTTGGCATCAAAGTAATTCGTTGCGCCATCGTAATAGCCAGATTGGATCATCACATGTAAATAGGGGTTTTGTGCCATCGCTAATCGTAATTGCTCACCGACATTATTATCGCTGCGATCCCAAGGGTGGACCGAGCCAAACATATTATATTTTACGTCAGTTTTATAGTTGAGCTCGGTTGCGAAGTAATGATTAATCGCAGGGGTAAACGAATGCAGCCAAGAGGTCAGCTCAGGCCAATAATCAGGGCGAGAACCGGCGTCTCTTTTATCAATACCAAGATAGCGCGAGTCTAATCGGCCAAGTGTATAGCCACGGTCACGCAACAGCTCTTTCCAAAATGCCGCGGTAGGAATATCTAGGTTGTTTTGAGCCACAAAGCGTTCGCTTAAGCCACTATATTTAGCAACGGTTTGCGTCACACTTTGCTTTTCTTGGGGGCTGATAAATGCGCCTTTGGCGAGTGCGGGAAGATATTTTTCAATCGTATACTGTTCAACCTCAGCCAGTACTTCCAGTAAATCTTTATTTTGCAAATCAGAAGACAGTGCCTTGTGGTACCAAGCTGCAGCAGCGTAATACGGTAAACGGTTTGCCACTTCAACCGGACCTTCTCGCTTAATGCCTATTTCCGTTGGAGATACCAACACCACGCCATTGAGGTAAAGCCACTGACTGTTTTGCATCGCGTGAGCAAGACCTGATACTCGAGTCGTGCCATAGCTCTCACCAATCAGGTACTTAGGGGAAAGCATACGCTCATTGCGGTGAATAAATGTATTAAGCCATTCGGCTAAGTACTTAACATCCGCGTTGACGCCAAAAAACATCTTTGTTTGTTTGGCTTTACTAGGATATTTACCTTCAGCATTTTTTAATACGCGAGAATAACCTGTGTTCACTGGGTTGACATAAACAATATCGGCCACATCTAGCACTGAATATGGATTATCTTTCAAGCCGTAAGGTTGTAGTGGATATCCTTCGTCATCAATTTTTAATACTCTTGGGCCAGTATAGGCAATGTGCATCCACACGGAAGCGGAGCCCGGACCACCGTTAAATGAGATCAGCAGCGGACGTTTGCTCATATCTTTAATTTTTGTGCGCTTGTAGTAGGTGTAATGCAACGTTGCAACTGCGTCGCCGTTTTCATTCCACACCGGCTGCGTGCCTGTTGTCGCGGTGTAGTTAATGCGTTCGCCATTTATTTCGGCTCTATGCTCAGTTGTTATTTTATGATCTATCTCAATTGCGCGGTTGTGCTCTTCAGCTATGCTTGGCGCTGAGAGTAGGGCACAACTCACGAGCAATAATGGTAGTAGTTTTTTCATTGCTTCCTCGGTATTGCAGTAGGTCTGTCTGCATTAAAGAAGTATTTCATCTGAAATTCAAAGTCATTGAGACAAACTCAACAAAAAAAACGGCAAGTTTGGAAAATAGGCTATTGTTATCTTGTTTATCGAAAAGTAACGAATTTGAGCTGATTTGGTTTTTTTTAATGCTGGATTCGCGTATATTTAATACTTAATTATGTAGTAATAAAGTATTTAGCCTCGTTAAATTCTTGTTTCACTGCGCTTCTCGTTGTACTTAAGAGATCTCAATCCATGCAAAGAATTTTAATTGTTGAAGACAGTAAAGTCGTACAACAGGTATTGCGACACCTTGCTGCTCAGCATCTCGATGTCGAAATCGATTTTGCTTGGTCCCTCAAGGAAAGTAAGGACTTCTTAGCTCAGCACCAATATACATTGGCGCTGGTAGATTTAACGCTGCCCGATGCGATGGACGCAGAGGTCGTGCAGCTCACGCTCAGTCATAAAATCCCCACCGTGGTGTTGACCTCAAAAATAGATGAATATAGTCGCCAGCAAATGCTTGAAATGGGTGTGGTGGATTATGTGATCAAAGACAACCGTGATTCATATCTATACGCGGTCAAGTTAGCATCTAGGCTGTTGAGAAACCAAGGTTGCAAGGCGCTGATCGCCGATGATTCTGTGATCAGTCGCGCGGTAATGAAGCAAATGCTTGAAAAGCAATTATTTACAGTGCTTGAGGCGCAAGATGGCGAACAGGCATTGGAGATGTTGCTATCTGACCATGAAATTAAGCTACTGCTAACAGACTTTGCGATGCCGACGATGGATGGCTTTGAGCTGGTGAAATCCGTTCGTAATAGTCGCGGACGAGATGAGTTGGCGATTATTGGTCTGTCTGGCGCAGGAAGCCATGGTTTGTCAGCAAAGTTTATCAAATACGGCGCCAATGACTTTTTGGCAAAGCCGTTTATGAGTGAAGAGTTTCATTGCCGTATCATGCAGACAATGGAGCAGCTTAATTTGATTGCAGAAATCAAAGAATATGCGCATCGAGACTATTTAACAGGGCTTTATAACCGCCGCTATTTTTGTCAGCAGGCAGAGCGTTTAATCAAGAACAAACCGAGCCAGCATATATTGGCATTGTTAGACCTCGATCATTTTAAATCTATTAATGATCAATATGGTCATGAAAGCGGTGACGATGTACTTAAACAAGTTGCTGATTTACTGCGTAGTGCATTTGGTCACTACATTGTGGCACGTATTGGTGGAGAAGAGTTTGCTTTGCTTATTCCAAGCTCAGATATGAAGATGGCAAAGCACATGCTAGAAGACTTTAGAGAGCGCCTTGCACAGCAAGCATTCAAAATTCCTGAGGGTAAGCATTATTGCACCATCAGTATTGGCCTCGCGGCTTGCCAATCAAAAAGTTTAAGCGAAGTAATGCGCAAGGCAGATAAGGCGCTCTACAAAGCGAAGGACAAACAGCGAAATTGCGTTATCGCGCATTAGTTTTTCGTTATTTGTGTGCTTATGCACCAACTCAGTTCAGTCTTAATATCAATGCACCTAGATGGTGCATTTTTTATGCGTAAAATTCCATCTCCCACTTTAATTCATTGTTAATTAAGGAATAAAAAATTTGGCACAAAGGTTGGATTACTGCATACAACAGGATCAACTGTCCTAAGGGGACTCAGCATGAAAATGATAAGTGCAATAATAAAACCATTTAAGCTTGATGAGGTACGTGAAGCGTTAGCCGATCTGGGGATTGAAGGCATGACGGTTGTTGACGTTAAGGGGTTTGGGCGTCAGCGCGGTCATACCGAACTGTACCGAGGTGCAGAATATCAAGTCGATTTCATTCCAAAAATAAAAATAGAAATTGCGACGTTAAGCGAAAACGCCGAGCGCGTTGTGGAAACGGTTACTAAGGCTGCGTTCACGGGAAAAATTGGTGATGGGAAAATCTTTGTTTACGACTTAGACCAAGTTGTTCGGATCCGCACCGGCGAACTTGATGAAGAAGCTATTTAAGGGGAGCCAAGCGATGGAAAATACAATAATAGAACTACAATTTTCATTAAATACTTTTTACTTTCTGATCTCTGGCGTCTTAGTTATGTGGATGGCAGCCGGATTCGCTATGCTTGAAGCGGGATTAGTACGCTCAAAAAATACCACAGAAATCCTCACCAAGAACGTCGCGCTGTACGCTATTGCTTGTACTATGTATCTGCTTATTGGTTACAACATCATGTATGTTGATAATGCCGAAGGTGGGGTTTTACCCAGTCTTGGCACGCTCATTGGCAGTGCTGCTAAGGATGCCGACCATGCGCTGCAATCTGACTTTTTCTTCCAAGTGGTATTTGTTGCAACGGCTATGTCAATTGTCTCGGGCGCTGTTGCCGAGCGTATGAAATTGTGGGCGTTTTTAGCATTTTGTGTGGTGTTAACTGGCTTTATCTACCCGCTAGAAGGTTATTGGACATGGGGTGGCGGTTTCTTATCTGAGCTTGGCTTTGTTGATTTTGCCGGTTCAGCCATTGTACATGGTGCTGGCGCTGCAGCTGCACTTGCGGGTGTCCTGTTACTTGGTGCACGTAAGGGCAAGTATGGAAAAAATGGTGAGATCTATCCAATTCCTGGTTCCAACATGCCCCTGGCGACACTAGGCACCTTTATTTTGTGGATGGGATGGTTTGGCTTTAACGGTGGTTCTCAGCTGTTCCTTGCTGACAAAGAAAATGCCATTGCTGTCAGCCAAATCATGTTAAATACCAATGCGGCGGCGGCGGCAGGTGCGGTTGCTGCACTGTTGGTGTGTAAATTAATGTGGGGCAAGGCAGATTTAACTATGGTGCTAAATGGTGCACTAGCAGGTCTGGTGACCATTACCGCTGAGCCTGCCTCTCCAACACCTGTATTAGCACTGATCCTTGGGGCGCTAGGTGGTGCATTGGTAGTGTTTAGTATCGTTGCGCTAGACAAAGCAAAAATTGATGATCCTGTCGGTGCTATTTCTGTTCACGGTATATGTGGTGCGCTAGGTGTGATGATGGTGCCATTTTCAAACTCAGACGCTACTTTCCAAGGTCAGGCTGTGGGACTTATCACTATTTTAGGTTTTGTTTTCATTGCTTCATATATGGTCTGGAGTGTATTGAAAGCGAGCATGGGGATCCGCGTTGGCGAAGAAGAAGAGCTAAGTGGTATGGATCAACATGATTGTGGCGTAGATGCCTATCCCGAGTTCGTGACAGTTCGCGGACAATAATACCAATTTGGCTCTCGGTCAATATTGTAAAGTTCTCGTTGTCTAAACAAAGTGAGTCCAGCAGGACTCACTTTTCTTTATAAATATTATTCTACTTTCAGCAGTTGTTAATTTAGGTTACCCTACCATCTTGCGATTCATTTTTTAGTTTTACTTGGGTCATGACGGATAAAAAGAAAAGAACACCTGCCAAAAAATCAAACGTCAAAGCGAACACTTCGCGTAAAAACAATACCCAGCAAAACGGTTCTAAGATGCAAAGAGTGAAAAGCCGTGTACTGAGCTCATTGTGGTCTTTCTTTTGGAAGGGGACCATTGCGGCGATATTCCTTGTAGCAATCTATATCATCTACCTAGACGCGAAAATAAGCCGGCAGTTTGAGGGCAATAAATGGGAGCTTCCTGTTCAGGTTTATGCCAGATCGATGCAGTTTTTCCCTGATCAGTTCCTAAATGAGGATGAAGTGTTGTGGGAGCTGAAACGGCTTAATTATTCCCGTGTAAATCGTATCAGCCGTACCGGTCAGTACATTGTTCAAGGTCGCACAATCACCATCCATCGTCGCGCATTCGAATTCTACGATGGCCCAGAAACCGCACGTATTTTTACGCTTGATTTTGCTGGTAAGAAGCTTGCCAATATTGTTGATAATCAAGGTCGACGTTTAGCCGGCGCTCGTTTGGAGCCGGTGCAAATTGCGCGGATCGGCAATGAATCGCGTCAAGACAGAGAGTTTGTTCCGTTCGATAAATTCCCTAATATTTTAAAAGAAACACTGCTAGTGGTAGAAGATAGAGACTTTTACGAACATCATGGCGTCTCTGCGCTGTCTATTTTGCGTGCGCTGTATGCCAACATCAAAGCTGGGCGAACCGTGCAAGGTGGTAGCACGCTTACGCAACAGCTCGCAAAGAACTTTTATCTCACTAGAGATCGCACATTAATTCGCAAGGTGAATGAAGCATTCATCGCATTGATTTTAGATTTTCGTTACAGCAAAGATGAAATTCTTGAAGCCTATTTAAACGAAGTGTTTTTAGGACAAGCCTATAATCAGGGCGTTCATGGTATGGGGCTTGCGGCCGACTTTTATTTTGGTAAGCCAGTCGATGAGCTTGAGTTTGATCAAGTCGCTATGCTAGTTGCGATGGTTAAAGGGCCATCTTTTTATAATCCAAGACGTTACCCTGAACGGGTAATGGAAAGGCGCGATTTAGTCTTAAGGTTGATGGTAGAAAATGGCCTTATCACAACGCCCGAATATCGCGCAGCGCTGGCAAGGCCGATTGATGTACAGCCTTTAAAAGCGAGTCGTATGCAGTCATATCCTGGATATTTGGAGTTGGTGAATCGCGAGTTAAAGAAACTTGTGCCTGATGATGACATCGTAGACTCTGGAATTCGGATTTTTACCTATCTCGATTTACAAAAGCAAACGGCGATGGAAGATGCCGTTAAAAAGGGCTTACCTTACCTAGAGCGTCGCTTTAAAACGGAAGATCTAGAGACTGCAATGCTGTCAGTCAATGTTGAAAAAGCGGGCGTATCGGCGTTAGTTGCTGGTCGTCAGTTGAAGTTTTCAGGTTTTAATCGGGTATTAGACACCGAGCGCAATATAGGTTCACTGGTCAAGCCCGCTATTTATTTGAGCGCTTTGTCGAATCCAAACTATCACTTAGGTATGCTACTTGATGATAGCCCCCTTGAAGTGACAGATGGTTCAGGTAAGGTCTGGTCTCCAGAAAACTTTGATCATAAATTCAGAGGCCAAGTGCCAATGTTTGAAGCGTTTAGCAATAGCATTAATATTCCAGCGGTAAACCTAGGTCTGGATGTGGGTGTTAATCGAGTGGCGCAAACTTTGAATGATCTTGGTGTCTCTAAGTCTATTCCACTTTATCCTTCTTTATTGTTGGGGGCGTTAGAGCTATCCAGTTTTGAAATTGCACAGGCGTATACCACACTTGCTGCAGATGGTAAGCAGAGCGAGTTGACTAGTGTCATGGCTATTACCGATTCACTGGGTAAGCTGGTATACGAACATCCAGTACAAAAAAGCCAAACGCTAGACAGCGATGCGGTATACATGACGAAATACGGCATGAAGCGAGTTACCAAAAAAGGAACAGCTAAACGTCTTAACCTTCACTTTCCCTCTATTCAACTTGCAGGGAAAACAGGGACTAGTAATGATTTAAGAGACAGCTGGTTTGCAGGCTTTGATCAAAATACGGTCACCGTTGCTTGGATTGGTCGTGATGATAATAAGCCAACGGGATTAACGGGCAGCCAAGGTGCACTCGAGCTCTATATTCGTTATCTTAAACCACTGAACCCACAAGCGATTGTCGATGAGCGTCCAAAGTCCATTCGCTGGGCGTTTATCAACCCGAAAACGGGCAAGCAATCGCCTCCGAGTTGTGGTCCTGTATTACAGCTACCTATTAGAGAGAGCATGTTCGAACCAAGGCCCAGATGTTGAGCCAAGTAATGACAGCTAGGATCTATTGATACTAGCTGTCAGTCTTAGGCTTTAAATTTATCGATTTCTCTATTTAAACTTTGTGATAGTTTGCCAAGTTTTTTTGCATCGCTTTGAGTTGCTCTTGCAGAGCCCAGTGTATGTTGTGCTAAGTTACTGATCTCAGATGATTCATTCAATGCGTGTTCAGTCGCTTGGGTTTGTTGTTGCACTAACTGACTGATCAGTTTCCCTTGTTCATCTATGTCTCGCATGCTTTGCTCTGCGTGCTGAAGCACTTCATTGGTTTCATTGGCCGCAATAACACTTTGCGCCATATTGTCTTCACTGCTACGCATTTTATCTTGCGTGTCTCTGGACGCGGCTTGTAGTGATTGAATAATATTATGTATTTCTTCTGTTTGTTGCTGCGTTCTTTGCGCAAGCGTTCGAACCTCATCTGCTACCACCGCAAATCCTCTACCTTGTTCACCTGCACGAGCGGCTTCAATTGCGGCATTGAGCGCAAGTAAATTGGTTTGCTCGGCAATCTCTCTAATCGCAGAACTCACTTGGCTAATGTTTTGCGTGTCTTCCGCGAGCTTATCTAAGGCCGCACGACTTTGTTGAAACTCGGTTTGTAGCTCGGTCATTTGTCCTGCTAGAGCTGTGGTATTGACGCTGCTTTGTTTTACTTGTTTGGCTGCTACGGAGGCCAGCTCTGTGGCGCTAAACGCGGCGTCCTCGACTGAGCGAGCAGACTGCGCCATATTCTCGAGTGAGTGGTGGATAGACTGGATCTTATTCTCCTGCTGGGCGACATCCTTCTCAGTATCTTGGCTTATCTGGTTGAGTGTTTTTGTTGCTTGTTGTAGCTCGTTACTACTTAGTCGAACGTTACCAAGTAAAGAGATAAAGGCGTTTAGTACCGCATTAAATTGTTCAATAATTTGACTAAGCTCGTCGGAACCCGTTGTCTGCGCTTTGATGCTTAAATCCCCTCGAGAAGCGCTCTGAGCGGCATGTGAGAAAGTCGTGATGGTACCCATGACAGAGGAGTAAAAGCCAACCATAAGATAAATGGCAATAATTAGTGCGAGTAGTGAAGCCAAGGCAACAGTGTTCCTTATCCACTGTTGTTGGTTTTGTTTTTCAGCGACAAGCGCGGCAAGTGTGGGTGTCGCAACATTAACAAAGTGCTTGATAGCATCACTTGCACTTTGATAGTAACGGTTAAATTGCGCTTGTGAGAGCGCCAGCTCGTCAGGATCTAACAAGCCTGTTTTCACCGCTTGCTGATAATCGGACAGGCTAGACTCAAGCTCAGCTAATGGTTGACTGAGCTGCTTTTTAAGTTGCTGATTATCATTGATTGCAATATTGAGTTTGCCGGAGAATTGTGTCGTAACGCCTGGGAGGCCCTTGTTTAAATTGGACAGCGCAATAAAGCTATCAGGAGTAAAGCTTCCCCTTCTGATGATATCGCGTGCTTGCGCTTCAATTTGGTTGATTTGCGATATGAGTCTTGGTGCAGACTCAACAAGCGTACGATTCAGGTAACTGCGTCCAAGATCATCATCGACGGCAAGTTGAGAGGCAATAGAGAGCTGCTCAAGGGCGCTTGCACCTGCGGCATTCACTTTGGGCAACTTAGCGCGTTGCAATAAAATTGAATTATCGGAAGCTTTACCCGCTAATATATTTTCCAACATACTAGGGTAAAGCGTGAGCCCCTGCCTTTGCATCTCACTGACAGAGATGGAATGGTTAAGTACGCCGTTTAGAAAAAACAAGCTGAGGCTTAGCGGTAGTAATAAAATACCAAATACAACGGCCATTTTGGTTTTGTATCGCAACCGCGCCATCAAACGGGTTGCAGGATTAATGAGTGTATTAAATCCAGCCATCACTTCCTCTGTATGATAGTTTTAACTTAGCACAGCGTTATTACCAAAGTGCGCCTAAATAACTTGGGTCTAGGTTATACCAATTGAATTAATTCTCTAATCAATTTGAAGGGTGAAATAGCATATTAGCTTCGTTAAAAATTTCTCATTTAGAACAAATAAATAGCAAAATTTTTGCCTTGCTACTAAAGCTATTTACAAGCATCAAGATAGATCATTTACTTAATACAACTGGTATTAATTAA
>NZ_PNDS01000093.1 GCF_005886535.1 Pseudoalteromonas sp. S2755 | reverse complement strand
AAATTTCGTCATCTTTTCACCCAAATTTGTATGCAAATAGCATAACATTTCTTTCTTAATGGGTGGCCAAATTAACTATGCCACTACATGCTGAGGGTTGAAACCGTTGCGGAGTAATTCAAAATCACAGAATTCAACGGTAGCTTTTTTACCGTCACCGACTACTTTGTAGATACTGCCACTTGCTGTTTTTATAAGATTTTTCTTCGGCTTTATTTCCACCAGTTTTGAGGTGCAGATATAGTCACCTTTGCCAAATCTAAAAGATTTATCTTCAACACAGGTGCCCAATAAAACTTGACCGATTCGGTGCCCACCGTCTTCAACTGTCACGATTTGCCAATCGCAAACTATAGTATCCATAAGTCACCTTTACTCTATTTGCAGTAAAGTTTGATATTAGGAAATTTGTGGTTAAAAACATATTGAAAGCGTGGATCTAATCCTGTCTTTTTAACCATTATATGAAGGTATAACAAGGCAACATAACTATTGTTAATGTTAACAGAGGACTGTAGCCAGATATAAGACAACTGGCTACAGGATAAACATTATTCTTCTACGCTAGAAGGCAACCCCGCTGCTACATCTTTAAAAGCAGCTAACGCAGCTTCCAAATGGTCGATGATTTCTTGCTGTAAAACATCAGGCGGTGGCAGATTATCTAAATTATCTAAGCTGTCATCTTTTAGCCAGAATATATCCAAGCTCGCTTTGTCTCGATTGATTAGCTCATCATAACTGTAGTATTTGAACCTCTCAGTCTCTTCACGTTCATGACGGTTTTCAGGGTTGTAACACTTAATGAAGTCTTTTAAGTCATTCAGTGTCATTGGTCGTTGTTTTAGTGTGAAGTGTTTATTAGTTCTTAGGTCGTAAAACCAAATACCTTTGGTGTGAACTTTTTCATCACGGGCGGCATTGTCAAAAAACACAACATTCGCTTTCACACCATTAGCGTAAAAGATACCTGTTGGTAATCTTAAGATGGTATGCACATCGCAGTTATTTAACCACTTTCTACGAATACGCTCACCAGCACCACCTTCAAACAATACGTTATCAGGTAATACAACAGCGGCTTTACCAGTGTCTTTTAAGCTTGAAACAATATGCTGTAAAAAGTTTAACTGTTTGTTGGTAGTGGTTGCCCAAAAATCTTGACGCTCATAAGTAAGCGCATCTTTATCTTCACCACCTTCAGCATTGGTTATGGTAACGCTGCTCTTCTTTCCGAAGGGGGGGTTCGCGAGAACATAATCTACCTTATTTTCACCTGTAATTGGTGTTAGTAATGCATCAGCTCTTTCAACTTCAGGTTGCCCATCAATGCTGCCAATATTGTGTAAAAATAAGTTCATCAAACACATGCGCCTTGTTGAAGGGACAATCTCATTACCTCTAAATGTTTTGTCTCTTAACGATTGTGCTTGTGCCTTATTTAACTTCGACTTTGGAACAATGCTTTCGTCATGCTTTGATGGATTCCAATGGGTCATTTCCTTTTGAATCCACTGAGGATCACCATAAGCAATCCAGTCGCTGGCACTCAAGAAGAAACCTCCAGTTCCACAAGCTGGATCTGCAATGGTTTTCTTCGGTTCAGGCTGAACACACGCTAATATGGCATCAATCAACGGTCTAGGTGTAAAATATTGACCAGCACCGCTTTTTGTATCTTCCGCATTTTTTTGCAGAAGCCCTTCATATAAGTCACCTTTTGCATCAGCATCTAAACTTATCCAGTTTTCGTTATCTATCATGGTAACAATACGAGATAACTTTGCAGGGTCTGGGATCTTATTTTCAGCTTTATAGAATATAGCGCCTAACATGCCGCCAGCTTTTGCTAGGTTTTTTAAGATCTTTCTATATTGTTCTTCTAGTTTTTCGCCTGTTAACCCACGTAGAGATTCCCAATTATATTCAGCCGGAACTTTAGTATCTCTGACATAAGGTGGCTGCGCATATTCATGCGCCATTTTTAAAAATAATAGATAGGTTAACTGTTCTAAGTAGTCGCCATAACCAACACCATCATCACGCAATGTATGACAGTAATTCCAAACTTTTTGTACTAACGCAGGAGCGTTCATAACTTATCCACCAAATATACTACTTTGTTTAATTTACAGTGTTATGCGCATTCTAGAATGTCTTCAACCCACTCTCTATTTTGAAACCCTTTAACCATTTTTTTTGCGAATACAGAGAATGGCGCTTCAGCAACAATTAGTCTTGCTATCGAATCCACGACTGTTTCAAAAGCTTTATCTATTGCTCCGTTACCTGTGTTGAGATCTGGATACAATTCATCACCTGTTTCGATTAGGTCTCGAATATCTAAAGCCAATAATCTTCTAGCTTCGTTTAAGTCAGGATGATCCAAATGATAATATTTTATTGAATCGAGAACTCTTTGATTTTTAGTTTCTTCGTTGGGGTATTTAGGTCTTGGACGACCATCATCACCAAAATCTAATAATCCGACATCAGTTGTTTTGCATGGATCAAGCAAAACAAAAGACTCAGTATTTCTCTGAATACGATTTGTTGCTCTATTACCTGCAAGTAAAGGGAAATGGTCTCCTTTTCCTTCACTTTCTCCTGTTTCGGGGTTTGTTCTAACGCTGTTGCAAAACGTACAAGCGAATCGAAAGTTTTCATAATCTAAAGCAAACCAAGGGTAAATACTTTTAGGTCGAAAATGATCGACTGTATTATCGGATCTATCTTCTCTTGATTCACAATACCAACATTTATTTTTAGATAAATCTTTTAGCGCTGGTTTCAACTCAGCCCATATAGTTTGACCAGTTTTAGCTTCACAAAGGCCATTATCAATATTGCTTTGCTTGTTCTGCGCTCTTGTTTTCCAATCCTGAGAGGGGTTTAGTCTTCGAATATCAATTCGTCTCACTATCCTTTCCTTCTTGTTTTAACTTCCGCATTACTTTTTGAATCAGAACTTTACTGGCTACGCGTTTCTCTTCAGATGGCAAAGAATCAATTTTTTGGTTACTTTCTCGCTGTGAATCGAATTCATATCTTGCTCGAAGATATTCTTCAAAAACTCTGTCGCGATTAGAAAATCTGAAACCTAGCTTATCAAGCTCTAAGTTAATTTCGTTTAGTTTTGACTTCTCAATACTAGTTAATGCTTCATCTTTAGCTGTAATTTGTCTCTTACTTTCGAGCAGTTCTTCTGTATAACTATCCACTGAAGAAGCCAAGCCAAACATATCACTTGTGATTATACCCGCATATCCCATCCCTCTAGGGTCAAAGTTAGGCTTATGCGAATCAATTATTCTTGTTTCTTCATCACGGCTAAGAATCTGTACTTGCTGTTTAGTTAATTCAGCAATTGCAATTGGATTATGTGTAGTGAGAACAATATGGCTATTATTTTCACCTTTAGAACCAGAGGTCACGAATTTGTTCAGGTAATCAATGTAGTCAACACTCCACTTAGGATTTAAGTGAGTGTCTGGTTCATCAAGTAAAAATAGGCTTTCTTCTTCAGCGGTAAACCTTAATAGACCTAACACTGTTAGCAATTGTTGCTCGCCTTCACTTAACTCTCTGAACGTAACGCTGCCATCATTCTTTTTAAGCTTAACTCTAATGCGAACTTCGCTGATTAGCTCAGAGACGTAAGTACTTTCTAGGTCGCGGAAAAACTTTCTAGGTTCTTGAGAACCTACTAGTTCATCAAGTTTTTTTAAATCCTTGATAAACATATAAAGATATTCACGTTTTTTACTATTCCATAAAGTAGCTTCATCATTTCTTTTTATTTTTATTGGTGCAGAAGATACCTTGTGTACACGATCTAAAAATTTACGAACTACACCCTCTGCACCCCAAAAAATATCAGGTTTTGCTTGGCAGGCATTGTGTTCGCCTTTAGGAGTTTTACTTTTATTTAGGTTCCAAGAAGGTTCATTTAACTCTAATAGCACAGAATCAATACTTTCAGCATTCTCATCAGTTTCTAAACCTAATTGAGTGTCTAGAAAGTGTCTAACTAAGTCATCTTGTCTTAACACAAAGGCAAGCAACACAAATTGGCTATGTACAGGTAACGCATAAAATAAACGCCTTAAACCCGGATCTTCAGATTTTGCATTGCGAAGCTTTTTATCATATTGCTGAAGGTACGGCCTAAAAACGGACTGCATCCTATCGCTATGGCCTGAGTAGTATCCAAAAACATATTTTGGCAAGAAGTCGTCTTGCTGCTTTTTAAACTTACTAAATGCTATTTTAGCTAACTCTTTCTTTCCCGTTAGCACACTCAATAAATCTGCTTGAGCAGACTCCTCAGATTTTGCTTCTCCTAAATCTCTGTAACTGATTTTATAGGCATCTTTAACACGATCGGGGTCAGCGTCTATTTCAATCTCTTTTTCATGGCAAAAGTAGCGAAGAACATAAGAAAATGTTGGTTTATCTTTTTCTCCTCTCTCATTTTTACCCATAATGAGATCGCGAAATAAAACGGCTAATGCTTCAAGTACATTTGATTTACCTGTGCCATTCCAGCCGATAACTAACGTAATCCATTCTTCTTCTTCAAAGTCGATGGTAACGTTTTTAAGATTTTTAAACTGTTGTCGATTACCATCTCGTTCCGAGCCAATAGTAAATGAGGCTAATCGCATTAATCTTCCTTAACTTCTTGCTTGATAAGTCTTATTTGGTCATAACTACCATTGCGCTCAATTTCAATTTGACCAGACTTTTCAAGTTTTCGTAACTCAGTATAAATTTCTTCAACTCGGTCTATGGATGTACCATCTACAATGCCACATTTTTTAAATGCTTCTTGCGCATCAATCCATCTATCTTCTACGGTTAACACTTCTAATAATGTACTCATCACATCAACTTTTTTTTTAGCTTGGCGATTTCTCTTAGGTTTAGCTTGTTTCGCTAATTCCTCGCGTTCTTTTTTGATTTTTTCTAACAATACAGAGGCAGGCTCGTCATTCTCATCCTGAGGAACTAGCTCTCCTGAGAATGCACTTTTTAAGATGTTTTTTCGCTGAGCTTCAGACTGTTTTAAACCGAGCGCTGTAGCTTTGATTTGAAGGTCAATTGACTCAAATTCATTTGATACTTCTTCAATCAAAACCTTCTGTTCCAATATTGGAGGAAGAGGTATCGCCAATGCTCCGAGCTTGGTTCCGTTAACATTAGCTTGGCCTGCCGTTTGATTCATAACCTCTGCAATCCACTTTTTGCCAAGTACCGAATTAATATAGTGAGCAGCAATTTCTGGCAAAAAATGTTCTGAAAAAGTAACTGAAATAAGATAGGAAGCATAAGATACAGATTTGCCTATATCTCTATAAACTGCCGTTTTTCCAACAAGCTCAGCACTATTTGTTCGATTAAAGAGCAAATCCCCATCGTTTAATAAAAGCTCAGGAAACTCTTTATGATCTTCCGGCAAATATTTCAAATTATCGTAATCCAGCTTGCCATCTTGGATATTTCCCATTCGTAATACTGGAACACCACTCGCATCATCATTAGTTTTGGACGAAGAACCATAACGCTTGTTAATAGCTAACTGGTCAATAGTAGCCCATACCCACCCTTCAGGAAGTGCAGGTAAATCAGTTGTATCAGGCTGGACTGGTTCAGGGTATTTAGCTTGCCAGTTTTTAGATGGTGTTTTGCCTTTCTCTTTAAACTCAGCTAGCTGTTGCAGTTCCCAGCACTGCTTCCGCTCAACAAGAATTCGCTTTAAAAGCTCTTCGCCTGTTTCTTCGATTTGACGTTTATTATCATCTCGCCATTTTTCGGTAAGAACACCTTCTACAGCACTTTTTAGTAAGGACTGACGATAGTGCTTAAGTTTAATTTGAGCTGCTTTTAGCTCATTTACACCAGCATCTAATTCTGAAAACAGTTCATCGAGCTTTTCAACTATACGATTCTGCTCATTTATTGGGGCTAACCTTACTGAAATTCGCTTCAAGTTGACTTGCGTAATTTGCGGTTGAGCTGAACCAGAGATAATGTTACTGAAGTCAGTGTTTCTTAAAAAATATTCCAAATATTTAATATCACAAGCGTTTTCAGCCAATTGATCTAGAGCCATAGCATTTCCATTTATGTATGAAAATGGTACTGAAAGATGAATATTGCCGCAGCTTGCTCCTCGGCATGTAATCATTAAGGTGGGCTTTTCATGTGTATATTCATCATAAAAACCGATCTGACCATTTGCACCATAAACAGGATAGCCAACTTGTTTCAAATCTTTAGTTGCAACTGTTTTCCATTGTTTCGGAGTACATAAATCAAATAAGTTGATGTTAATCCAGCCATTAGGTAATTCTACATCTATACTCACGCAATTAATTCCTGATTCATTTCAGCCATAAGGCTATCTAATTCGTTTTTAGCTTCGGTGTTAAACAAGCCCCACACTTTTTGTAAACCGCCACGATCGGAAAAGGGGCTGTAGTCAAAGTCATCGCGTTCAATGGAGCAACTTGCTGCAATATGGTCTTTTATCAATCTAAGCCATGCAGTTTGTTCTTCGGTAAATGCTGTTTTTCTTTGGGCATTATGGCGGAAGATCCATTTTTTAAATTTAGCGTCTACTTGCTCAGCAAATGGTTTAAGCTCAGTCTCTAAACCGATAGCATATTTTACTAGCGAGATTATATCGGTTAGCTGCCTTTGGGTGTTGGCTTTTTTACCTTTACCGCTGTTTTTATTGATCGGGTTTGTTGAATTTATGCGCTCATAAGCCGTCCATAGCTTTTCCGTTGTTAATAACAACGGAGGATTATTTAACGCTTGGTGCAATTCTTCTAACATGGAAAAAGTTAATGGTCTGCGCTGATAAGGCTGCTGGTAGAAAAAGCTGAGTGCTTGTATATCGTCTTTATGCTGCTCAATAAATTCTTTAAAGCTTTGTATTACCTTTTCTGCATTTTCTTCTGCTTGAGCACTGTAGCCGGAGTAAGTCACCGTATCTAAATTAATGTGGTCGATAACTTGTTCGCGTTCTCTTCTGGCAGACTCGATCACATCTCTGGCATCAGGGTTATCAAAACTTTCACATGCTTTATCAATTAGTTGTTGTTTTGCGGTTTCGCGTTCATTATCGGTAAGTGTTTCTTCACTTCGTGTAATACCCTGTGCCTTGGCATTTTCTAATGCTTTTTGATTGATTGCGTCAGGATCTAGCGCGGTTAATAGTTCTCTTGCTAATTGAGCAACTGGTTTACCTGTAAGCTTCTCTATTTTCTTGTGACCGCGAGTATCAATTTGTTTACCTAGACGGGTTAAGCGATTTGCTAAGCTTTGTATTGTGTCATCATCGCGATGCCCCATAGCAACGCCTTGAAGTAAGTCCTTCATTGAAAGATTTGGACTACGTTCCAATGGGCGGCTCTCTGTTTTTTGCGACTTTTCGACACCTACTGCATCGATTAGTACAAATCTATCTTTAGCACTAGTCGCACTTTTACTAACGTTGCGAAGATCTTCAAAACCTAAGCTTCTTACGCCACGGCCTTTCATTTGCTCGTAATAGCCTTTGCTACGAACATCACGCATAAACAGTAGAACTTCTAATGGTTTTACGTCTGTTCCTGTGGCGATCATGTCAACAGTCACTGTGATGCGTGGGTTAAAGTCGTTACGAAAGTCATTCAATATGCCATCAGGGTCTTTAGCGCTATATGTAACCTTTTTACAAAACTCATTTCCTTGCCCGTATTCTTCGCGAACAATTTGAATAATGTCATCAGCGTGGCTATCTGTTTTGGCGAATATAAGTGTTTTCGGCACTTCTTTGCGGTTAGGAAATATTTCAGTTTCTACCGCCTTTTTCATTGCTCTAATGACTTGACGGATTTGGCTGGTATTAACCACTGAGCGGTCAAGCTCTTTGCTGGTGTAAGTGTTATCTTCTTCTGCTTGTGCCCAGCGTTTTTTGCGAGTCAATTTATCTCGATGATCTAACCATTCTTTGGCTTTCAGTTCAGCACCTTTGTTACCGATTTCGGTTTCAATTTCATAGACATCGTAACCAACGTTTACGCCATCAAGCACAGAGTCTTCATAACTATATTCCGCAACAATGTTTTCGTTGAAAAAGCCTAATGTGCGTTTATCAGGTGTGGCAGTAAGACCAATAATGAATGCATCGAAATAATCGAGCACTTGTTTCCAAAGGTTATAAATAGAGCGGTGACATTCATCAACAATAATAAAGTCAAAGGTTTCAATTGGAACTGCTGGATTATACTTCACCAACTTTGCCTGTTGTTGATTTTGCTTAACTTCATGTGGTGATAAATCTTCTGCGCTTTCGTCTATCGGTTTACCACTTAGAATCGAATACATCCTTTGTATAGTACAAATACAAACTTCAGCAGCATCATCTATGGTGCTGCTATTGAGTCGCTGTACTATGTGATTTTCATGAAAAAATGTTTCTTTACCATGCGGTTTAAAAGCATGAAACTCTTGTTGTGCCTGCTTACCAAGGTTTCTGGTATCAACCAAAAACAAGATTCGTTTAGCACCACCATTATTTAGTAATCGGTACACTGAGTTAATTGCGGTAAACGTTTTGCCAGCACCTGTTGCCATATGAATTAATGAGCGAGGTCTGTTATCGGCAAGGGATGTTTCTAATCCTGTGATCGCGTTTATTTGGCAGTCGCGTAGTTTCGCTTTCGGCAATTCTGGCATTTCATTTTTTAAGCGAGAACGCAAAGAGCTAGTTTGCTTTTGCCAGTCTTGAAGTGTTTCTGGTTTGAAGAAATGGAAAATCTCTCTTGCTCTTGGAGCAGGATCTCTTAAATCAGTAAAATGAATAACTTGGCTTGTAGCTTCGAATAGGAAAGAAAGAGGCTCTTCATCTTGTCGGAATTTTATTTTGCTCGTGGCATATCGAAGTGTTTGCTCTTCTACTTGGGAGAGAATGGTTTCGTCTTTTTTGGCTTCAATAACACCTACTGCTTTGCGGTTCACAAATAGTAAATAGTCAGCGGGACCAGTATCGGTTGGGTATTCTCTAACCACAACCCCCAAACCTTCGCCAAGGTTAACCTTAGGCCATGTTTGTACTTTCCAGCCAGCGAGCTTTAATTGCTCGTCAATGCCTAATCGAACTTGGGTTTCAGGCTTTAATCCTTCAATATCCATAACCTTTCCTAAACTTCGTCAAAGAAATCTTCATCTATCTTTTTAATATGCAATACATCTTCATCTCGACTACCAATGTTGTAGCGCAGCATGAGTTTTGCTAGCTCTTTGCCATTAATTAAGACGATACGAGTGCCTAGATTGTTTGCAGTTTCTTGTGCTGATGATGTGAAATCTGATGTTGTGATAAAAATACCTTTTTGCGCACGTTTAAGGTTTAGTGCTCCAAAAAAGTCTCTGATATCACCTGCACCAACATTATTACCTTCGCAATAACACTTAGCTTGAATATATATTTGATCGACACCTAATGGATCTTGGTCAATAACGCCATCAACACCATTGTCTCCTGATTTACCTAGCGCATGAGCTGCACCTTCACCAGCACCTCCATACCCCATAGCGATTAGTAGTTCGATGAGTAAATCTTCAAAAAAATCGGGGGTTACTTTGCGGGTACGCTCTAGGATTTCTTGAGCGAGTGCTTCATTAACTTTTTTATATGCGGATCTCAAGATTTCATCGGGTGTTGAAACTTCTTCTTGCTCAGTGATACCTGATTCAACTTCGCTGCCAGCTTCATCATTGCTTTTTTGTTTGAAAGCGATGAATTCATCAAATTTTTTCAGGTATTCGTTATTAATATCCACATTTTCAGACAAAGCTTCTTTACCACGAGGGGTAATAACAAAGTGTGCTCTGCGAGTAGCTTCTAACAATCCCGCTTTTGTTAAATAAGTGCGTGCCCAACCAACTCGGTTATCTAGAATACTTTGGCGACCACTCGGCAAGGTTTCAGACCTTTCCTCTTCAGTTAAGTCAAATTGATCTGCTAGTTGATTAATAACATCACGTAGCTTTACTTCATTGCCATTTGCATCGTTAGCAATTTGTAAGAATGGACGCATAAATTGTTCGTAATTGGGTATCACGCAATATCCTTATTGTTTTTGTTCTTCAATCCACTTCTCTAGGTCAACACGCTTAAAGCGCCATGAGCCACCCACTTTAAATCCGGGCAGTTTACCTTCGCTTGCAAGGCGATAAGCCGTTTTTTCATTCAACTTGAGGTATGTAGCAACCTCTTGAATAGTAAGTATTTCGTCTGTCATCGGACTATCTCAATAATGAACTTAGTCACAATATGAGAAAATTAAGGAAATAACAAGAAATTGCCTTACCGGTTTGTTAGAATTTTTAATTGTCATGAGATATCACGTTTTATTATTAAACTATCTATCACGAGCCCGAGCCAGAACGCTCTATCCTTGTTCGATTTAGTTCAAAAAGGTTTTACCAATTAAAAAGGACACTAAGCATGGCACTTAGTGTCCTTTTGGTTATTAGCCAGTTATCACGTCATACTGACTTTGCCTGCCAATTGCGCTTCTGGGTGGGTTTCAATAGTTTCGGCTTCGCCACGGTGATCGCTGGCTAACTTTTCATATAGCAGCGGTAAGACAATCAAAGTGAAGAAAGTACCGATGAGCATGCCTGCGACTAAGATAATACCTATGCTGTTGCGCGCTTCTGCGCCTGCGCCGGTTACCAAGACCAACGGGAAGTGACCAAGCACGGTTGCACCTGTGGTCATTAGGATGGGTCTCAGTCGTGTGGCCGCAGCCCCTTTTACGGCTTCAAATTTCGATTTACCTTCAAGCTGTAAGTGGTTCGCAAATTCAACAATCAAGATGCCATTTTTGGCTATTAAACCGATGAGGGTAATTAGGCCGATTTGGCTGTAAATATTGACTGTTGTGAGTGATAAAAACGGCAGCATCAATGCACCGGCGAGTGCCAGCGGTGCGCAGCCGAGTAGTACCACGAGCGGATCTCTAAAGCTGTTGAACTGGATAGTCAGTAAGAAAAATACCACTATCATGGCAAACAAAAGTACGCCAACCATGGTGTTGCCTTCTTTTCTTAGCTGTCTTGATTCGCCAGCGTAGTCAATGGAGTAATGGCTAGGCAAGACTTCTGCTGCAATTTCTTCTACCTGTGTTAGCGCTTGCTCTTTGGTTATGTGTGGCAGTGTCCCTGCCAATATTCTAAACGAGTTTTGCTGATTGAATGAGCCAAGCACTCTAGGGCTTGTGAAGGTGCGCAAGGTGGCAAACGCTGAAATTGGAATGAGATCGCCAGCATCGGTTCTTACTTGCATATTAAGAATGTTCTCAGGATTGTACCTTTCGCCATCGCCCACAATGGGAATGACGCGGTAGGCTTTACCTTCTTTGTTGAAGTAGTTGGCAAAATTATTCGACATATAAATACTAAGTTGCTCGTTTACCGACGACAAACTGAGACCTAAGTCTGCAACTAGCTCTCGGTCGATTTCGAGCTCGGCTTGCGGCAGGTCGATTTTTAGGTCGGTATTGACGAACATAAAGCTGCCACTGGCGGTTGCGCGTTGAATAATCTCATCAGCGTACTGCTTCATCGCAGTTGGGTCGTCACTGGCACGGAATACTACTTCAACATCAAACTGTCCTGCGGTAGGAAGCGATGCTGGTAAAATAGGAAATAAACTTAGCCCAGTCACGCTGCCTAACCGGCCGTATAGATCGTATAGCAAGTCGTGTACTGAGTTTTCTCGCTCATCAAATGGTGCAAGCTCTACACCACCAAAACCTGCTGCCGCCGTAATAATCTGCCAAGTAAACTCAGCGCCTTCAGTGGCGTTCATGACCTCGGCAGTGTCATTCATTTTCGCTGACGTATAAGCTTGAGAAGACTCAGGTGGTGCTTCCACTACGACTTGGATACTGCTTTGATCTTCGATGGGCGCTAGCTCTTTTTGTGATAACAGGTAAAACGGCACCGACAATAAAGAGAACACGATAGCGACAAAAAAGACCTGTGGGCGCCACTTAAACAAGGTATCTAGCGCTCGAAAGTAGAACGCTTGTAATCGATCAAAATAGCCATTGACCTTTTGCGTTAATTTACCTTCTTTACCGCCTTCGGGATTAACGTAGGCACTCATGATGGGCGATAAGGTAATAGCAACTAGTCCAGAAATTAATACCGCAATGGCTAGGGTGAACGCGAACTCTCTGAATAAGAACCCCGTTAACCCTGTTAAAAAGCCGATTGGCGCGTAGACTGCTGCAAGGGTCAGCGTCATGGCAATTATTGGGACGAGTAATTGACGTGAACTGATAAGCGCCGCTTGTAACCTGGGTTTGCCTTCGCGCATATGACGCGCAACGTTTTCAACTACCACAATGGCATCATCCACCACTAACCCAACAGAAAGCACGATAGCCAAAATGGTCAGTAAGTTGAGCGAAAAGCCCATTGCCGAGATCACCGCGATTGCGCCTAAAATCGAGATAGGAATGGTCACCAGCGGCACCATGGCGGTTCTAAACGAGCCCATCATCGCGAGTACAACAATCCCCACGAGTAGGACGGTTTCTCCAAGCGTGGTGAAGATTTCTTTTATGGAATCACGCATATAAAGCGTGCCATCGTAGCCAATTCTTAGATGCATGCCGTCGGGTAAGATGGTATTTATCTCATCAATCTTTTTATACAGCGCATCACCAATATCGATTTCATTGGCACCTGGTAATGCCCACACCGCTAAGAATACCGTATCGTGGTCATCAAGGCGTGCGGTTACCATGCCTTCGGCTTCACCAAGTTCTACCGTGGCGATGTTACCAAGCTTGAGTTGCGTGCCATCGATTTCTTTTACCACTAGGTTGTTAAAATCAGCTACCGTTTTTAACGAGGTATTGGCCATCAGGTCGATGCGTTGTCTGTTATTTTCACTGTAACCTAAGGTGGCAATGGTGTTGTTTGCTTGTAGCGCGGTAAATACATCGCTGGCACTTACGCCATAGATAGCGAGTTTTTCGGTATCGAGCCAAATTCGCATTGCTGGATCGCGGCCACCTTCCAGCGTCACTTTTTGGACACCGGGAATATCAGACATAGAAGGGACAACATTACGGATCAAATAATCACTCACGTTATTACGTGGCAGACCTTGAGATTCCACATCGAGATAGAATACCGCATACGGACTATCGGCACGTACGATTTGAATGGCTGGATCTTCCGCTCCGCTGGGTAACTCAAACTTAATCTGGTTTAATCGGGTGGTCAGCTCAGCCAAGGCATCGGTGGTACTATGATTAAGTTCAAGCCAAGCGGTAACTTTGCTAAGTCCCGAGGTAGTTATCGAGTCTACATAGTCGACGCCAGGAACGGTAGAGGCCACTCGCTCGATTGGCTCGGTAACATAGCCTTTAACGACGTCTGCGGCAGCGCCTGTATAGACAGTGTTGATCACCAGTGAAGCACTTTCTATTTTTGGATATTGCTGCACCGATATATCTCGGGCGGCATTAAACCCCGCTAGCACAATAAGCAATGACACCACTATTGCCAGTACCGGCCGGTTAACAAAAATATCCATGATAGACGGCTTATTTTCGTGTAATGCGCTCATTACTGGCCTCCGTTATTGCCATCAACAGCGGCAACCTGATCGGTATAAACCAGTAAGTTTTCTTGTAGCTTAAATGCGCCTTCAGCAGCAATAAATTCACCGCCGCTAAGGCCTGATAGCACAAGTTGCTGATCGTTTACCTTATCACCTAAAGTGATTTTTACTGGCTTTGCTCGCCAGTTTTGGTTCTCGTCCTTTTCAAGTACATAAACAAACTCACCAAAGTGATTGCGCGTAATCGAATTGGTTGGCACTACTGCGGCGCTCACAATCTCGGTCGGTACATTGACTAACACCATTTGATTGTGGCTGAGTGTACCATTGCTGTTTTGTAGCTCAGCACGATAACTTTGTTGACGCGATGCGACATCGACCATTGGCATTTTGGCTGAGACGCGAGCAGGCATTTGGCCGCTAGCATTAGAAATTGCCACGCTAACGTCTTCGCCTATGTTAGGTTGTGGTAAGGTTTGTGGCATTTTGAAATCCACCCAAATACTGTCGTCTAACCCAACCAAGAAGGTGATTTCGCTATTGGCATCTAGCAACTGACCGACTTGATACTGTTCTAGGCCTGTTTGACCCGGGTAAGGTGCACGAATGGTTTTTTTCTCGATTAACGTGGTTAGTCGTTTTACTTCAGCCTGATTAATTGCCACCTCGACTTCGGCTTTGTCTACCTCATCAGGGCTGATCCGCTTTTGTTCAAGTAATTTGGCAACTCGTTGATAAGTGGATTTAGCGAGTTTTACTCGAGCTTTAGCTGCTAATAGATTTGCCTCATCAATGCTGCTGTCTAGGCGCAGTAATATTTGGTTCGTCTCTACTTGATCACCGGGCTTAAAACCGACGTAGGTGATAAGACCAGGATACTCGTTACTAATGGTGACGGTGCGCTTGGCATGAAGCTGACCTACAACCTTTACCGATTTAATATATTCAGTAGTTGATACATATGTACTTTTAACTGAAGCCGAAGGTTCCGGAAAAGACTCCCCAAAGGCGATTGCCGCTTGGATTTGTGTAAATTTCACAAAGCCAAGACTGGTAATCACGATGAGAATAATGACAACGGCCATAAGCCAGCGTTTAATATTCATTGAAGTTTCCTTAAGTTAACGAAGTTTGAGCGTTTGCAATTCTTTCTCTATGCGTACCAGCGAATCTTGGGTGATAGGCTGTTTCCATGGATAACTGTTAAGTAATCGTACAGTGCTACGAATAACAGGGTCATTAAGCTCAAGTGGTGCGAGCAGTGAAGCTGTGCCCTCAACAATTTGTTTAGTTTGTTGCAAGCGCATTACTTGCTCATACCCTACGGTAAGCGCCCAGCCGGTGATAATAATTTCTTCTATCATGTCATGCAGATCTGGTGTAGCTTGCAATTCACCTGCCTCAATACCATTAATCAGCGCTTGTTTAAACACGTTTTCACAACCACCACAGGATTCGATAATTTTATTAGTCCAAAACTCAGAAGCCCTTTTGATCACCGCCTCATTGGTGGAGTAGGACTGTAATTCATAATCAAAAGAGAAGCGTTTAAGCTTTTGTGGCGAGATAAGACACACCGCGAGCATGCGTTCTGGCGTGCTAAGTGGTAAGGACAACACTTGCTTAAAAACATTGGATGTATGGGTAAAAGACTCATAGGCTAGCGCCATTACTAGATCTTCTTTAGTCTGCACAAATTTATAGATTGAGCCCATAGACAACCCCGCAAGCAAAGAAACCTTTGCCATTGTAAAGTCAGTGACCGAAGACTCATTAATGCATTGCTCCGCAGCGTTTAAAATCATGCGTTGCTGGGTTTCTTTATCATATTTAGGTGCCGGTGCCATCGTTTCTCCTTAGAGGTTGAACCTTATTCGAATGGTATTCGAATAAGGTTCAATTATAGAGTGCATTTCTAAAAGAGCAATAAGCAAACAGGGTATTGTTTTCAAAACAGGAATTTGGTGTGTAGATAGGCTCTGAAGAAAGGCTCAGCACGGCGCGTTATTGGTATCGCGACGTGCTAATGGTTTAGTGGTTTAAAATCCAGCTTTTAACGGGTTTCAACCACTCCTCTCTTGGGACATAGAAAGCGCCGTGCTCCTTACCGGTTGAAATAGAAAACTCAGTAAAGCTTTTGAGGTTTGCAGAGCGTGCTTTCACAAAATCGCAAGAACCCACTTGATCTGAGGTTTCGTAAACGGATAACACCTTGCCGTAGAGCTGAATTTCGGTTTTACTTTTGATAAGGCCAGCGCAGCCTGCTAGTAGCACATAGTGAATGGCATCATTTTTTAATGTATCACTTGTCATTATCGTTAATGCACCACCGCGAGAAAACCCCACGAGCGTAATGTTGCTAGCACTGACGCCCGCGTCCAGTAATTTGCGGACCTTGCTAACGAGGGTTTTTGTATACGTTTCTGGTGCAACGCCTTTAGGGCGGTGCTCAGCAATTAGCGTATAGGCATCATCACTTAAAGCTTGCTTGATGGCTGGAAAGTCATATTTACCCCAGCGCTTATGGATAGGCGTTTCATTATCACCTTCAACGATATAGCCATGAGAGTAAAAAACATATTTGGCAGATGGATTAATCTGCTCTGGTACATCTGGGTAAATTGTTTTTGCAGAGGCGATTGACGCCACGCAAGCGGCAAATGAGGTGTATGCAGCACGTAGTAAAGGATTCATTTGTGAGTTTTTTTAGTTGATGTAGCGAGATGGTAGCCAAGCTTTGATAAAAGAAGCAAGTGTAGCGCGACCATCGTTGAGTATTGAGGTGAAGGCCAATAAAGTATGCAGATATTTCTATAGTAGGTACACTAACTAGCGAAACAGGTAATAGGGTAAATCGAATGAGTAGATTACAGTTTTTGAAAGTAAATAGTGATGTAGCAGAGGACATGCTCAAGTTAAAAGTGCGCGACTCACAACAACATCTAATTGCATCAAACGCCGAGTGGATCATTGAGGATAGCTTTAATGAAGACAGCGTGTGTTTTGGTATGTACGATGATGACTTGCCTGTTGGTATGATTGCGCTTATTGATCCTCGCTTGGTTGGGGATGACAATGGGCACTTTCAGGCACAACACTTATACATATGGCGGTTGATGATTGATGAAGCGTCACAATCTAAAGGCTATGGTAAAGCCGCGATGTGTTTTGCCAAACAGTATGCTGAGTTAATAGGATTAGTTGGTTTGTCGCTCACAACCATGGATACAGAGGCCGAAAACGCGTTGAATTTTTATCAAGCACTAGGTTTTATTCCGACAGGAAGAAGGCTTGATGGTGAAATTGAGCTCATCTACACACAGAAATAATTACGCTTAAGGCTTACGCCATGGCTAGTTCACTCTTATCACCCATCCAGCGCCAGATGATAGGGTCAACAATATCGCTGTGGTTTTTTAGCACGGTAAAAGCGAGGCTTCTCACTTGTGGTAATAAATGTTTATCACGACTAAGATCGGCAACTTTTAGCTCCGCCAATCCAGTTTGTTTTGTACCAAGTACTTCACCCGGGCCGCGGATCTCAAGGTCGCGCTCGGCAATGACAAAGCCGTCGTTACTTTCTCTAAGCACCCCCAAACGCTTTTGCGCAGTGACTGATAGTGGAGCATGGTAAAGCAGTAAACAATGTGATGCGATTTGTCCGCGACCAACACGGCCGCGCAATTGGTGCAGCTGCGCCAAACCCAGGCGCTCAGGGTTTTCAATGATGATAAGGCTAGCGTTGGGGACATCCACACCTACTTCAATCACGGTAGTGGCAACCAGCACATGAGTATGACCTTGTTTAAATTCGTCCATGATGATCTGCTTTTCTTGGGCTTTCATGCGACCATGTACCAGCGCAATATTAAGTTCTGGCAAGGCTTCGGCAAGTGCTTTGGCGGTGTCTTCTGCGGCCTGGCATTGTAACGCCTCCGACTCATCTATCAGGGTACATACCCAGTAAACTTGACGCTTATCTTCAACACAGGCCTTTTGTACTTTTTTGATCACTTCATTGCGTCTGGTGTCGGGCACGGCTACGGTCGTGATTGGTGTTCTGCCCGGTGGTAACTCATCGATAATTGAGGTTTCAAGATCTGCGTAGGCCGTCATTGCCAAGGTTCTTGGGATTGGGGTTGCAGTCATCACCAGCTGATGTGGATAGCAATCGCCAAACTTACCCTTTTCTCTCAGCGCTAAGCGCTGGTGCACACCAAAACGATGTTGCTCGTCGATAATGATAAGCGCAAGGTTAGAAAACTGTACTTGCTCTTGAAATAACGCATGGGTGCCGACCACCATCTGTGCTTGCCCTGAAGCAATTCGCTCCAGCGCATGAGTGCGTTCCTTGCCTTTGGTTTTACCACCCAGCCATACGGTTTCTATGCCCATAGGTTCAAACCAATTAAGGAAGTTGATGCCGTGTTGCTCGGAAAGGATCTCAGTGGGTGCCATTAGTGCCACTTGATAACCCTGCGCGATAGCCGTTAACGCACTAAGCGCTGCCACAAGGGTTTTTCCTGAGCCAACATCCCCTTGCACCAATCGCATCATGGGGTAGGGATGTTGTAAATCGCCTTTGATCTCTGCCACTACTCGGCTTTGGGCATTGGTGGGGGAAAATGGCAAGGCCGACAAAAACTGGGCTTCAAGTGGATTGCTGGGCGCTAGTGCAACCGCTTTTACCGCTTGGCCTTTTTGCCTAAGCTTAAGCAAGCTGAGGTTTTGCGCCAATAACTCTTCAAATGCCAATCGTGCCTGTGCGGGGTGTTGCCCAAGCTCTAATTGCGCTAAATCCACTTCCTGTGGTGGGCGGTGCAGCAACAACAGCGCTTCTTTTAAGCTTTGCTGTGATGGCCGATACTGAGCTGGTAAATAGTCTGGTACATCATATTTTCGCAGTAACTCAACAGCTTGATCGGCAATTGCCCGAATGCTCAGTTGCTTTAACCCTTCGGTGGTAGGATAAACTGGGGTAAGCGTCGCGAGGCTCGGATCGCTCGGTGCAGAGCGTGTCTCTTTGATGCTGTACTCTGGGTGTGCCATTTCAAAGCCATAATGACCACGGCGAACCTCACCAAAGCAGCGGATTATTTTGCCCGCTTGCATGGTATTTTTTTGTGCTGCATTAAAGTTGAAAAAGCGCAGCGCGATCCGCCCCGTCCCATCATTAACATAACACACCAACATGCGGCGTTTGCCTTGCGTGATTTCGCTGCGTTCAATCTCGGCTTCAATGCTGACATGGCTATGCGCTTGCAGCTCGCAGATAGGATAGGTGCGCGCGCGATCTTCGTAGCGCAGCGGAAGGTGAAATAACATGTCTTGCACCGATTGAATGCCAAGTTTGGCCAAACGCTCGGCTGCTTTTGGGCCTACGCCTTTTAATTCGGTGATTGGATAAGTGGCCAAATTTGGTGTCGACATGCTAATCCTCTAGCGCGATCCGCGTTATTTATTTCTTCTGCGTAAACTTAAGAATGTCCCAAAAAGCGTCGTCTGCAACGATTTCACCGTGCTCATCAAGTGCCGGGTAAGGTAGCCCTTTTTCGCGACAGCGGGTTGCAATGATTGGATGACATCCTTCAAATAGTAACTTATGTTTTACCACAGGATCCATCATATCTGTACGTTTGTACAGTCCGGCTGCATCTCTTTGGCGCTGCGCTTCGTATAAAATAAGTGCTGCAGCAACAGACACATTGAGTGATTGCACCATACCTTGCATTGGGATCACGATGTGCTGATCCGCATGCTCAAGTGCGCGCTCTGAGATCCCTAAACGCTCTTGACCGACAATAATAGCGGTGGGTTTAGTGTAATCAATTTCACGAAAATCAACGGCGCTATCGCTAAGGTTAGTTGCTAATAATTGTACACCTGGGTTTTGTTCACGAATTGTCGCAACAGCTTGGTCGATATCCTCATGCATATGGGTTTCAACCCAATTTTTGCTTCCGCCTGAGGTATTATTTGTTAACCGTCTTTGATCTTGTGGCCATACCGCGTGTACGTGGTGACACCCAACCGCGTCTGCGGTACGAACAATCGCTGACAGGTTGTGATGCTTATGTACTTCATCTAGGCACACTGTGAGGTCGGTTTGGCGTCTATCTAATACGCTTTTTACACGATGGAATCTATTCTCAGCCATCTACTTACTACTCTAATCAAAAAATTCCCGCGATTATAACAAAAAAGAAGCTAGGGCATAACGGTGCGCTGAATCGGGTTTTGCAGTGAGATCAGTGTTTCGGTTGACTGGATCGACTCAATGGTTTGCACTTTATTGATAAGCACATCCTGTAGGTGGTCGATAGAGCGCGCCATTACTTTGATAAAAATGCTGTAATTGCCCGTGGTGTAGTAGGCCTCAACAACTTCTTCAAATTCTTTTAAACGTGCAATGGCTCCCGGGTAGTCGCCGGCGTGTTTTAGGTTTATTCCGATAAAACAGCAGACATCATAACCAAGTCGTTTGGCATTAATGCTCACTTGAGTCCCCTCAATGATCCCTGCTTGCTTCATTTTTTCGACCCGAACATGGATGGTACCGGCGCTAACAGCAAATCTTTTTGCTAATTCCGCGTAGGGCGTTCGTGCATTTTCTTTTAAAGCGTGAAGGATGGATCTATCCAGATTGTCGATCTCATAATTTTCCATGTAAATATCCATTAACAATTGTTGTTTATATAAAATTTATAGCATATTTTTGATGAAAATAATTATGTAAAGGTGTTTTTGTTGCGGGTTATTGATGTTTGTGTCGGTTTCTTTAAATATAGACTCAACAAAACGACAAATTCGGGAATGAGGATCTAACCATGTTGAGCAAGTATCAAGAGACACAAAAACAGATAGCACGAGTAAAACAAGTATTTTCAGCACAGTTAACCGAGCAATTGGGTTTAGTTGAAGTACAAGCGCCTATTTTGGCGCGTTTGGGCGACGGTATTCAAGACAACCTAAGTGGTCACGAGCAGGCGGTGCAGGTAAAAGTGAAAACGCTACCAGATGCGCAGTTTGAGGTAGTGCATTCACTTGCTAAGTGGAAGCGTAAAACACTAGGCGATTATGGTTTTGCTAAAGGTGAAGGCCTCTACACGCACATGAAAGCACTACGCCCTGACGAAGATAAGCTATCGCCAATCCATTCTGTCTATGTGGATCAGTGGGACTGGGAAAAGGTGATTTGCGAAAACAGTGAGCGTTCGCTGGCAAAACTAAAAGAAACGGTAGAAACCCTTTATCGCTCAATTAAAGCAACTGAAAAAGTGGTTGAGGATGAATTTGGCATTGCGGCATTCCTCCCTGAGAAAATTACGTTTGTACACAGTGAAGAATTACGCACTATGTATCCAGATTTTACTGCCAAGCAACGTGAAAAAGCGATTGCCCAAGAATATGGCGCGGTATTTTTAATTGGCATTGGTGGCGAGCTTGGTGATGGTAAAATTCACGATGTTCGTGCGCCGGATTATGACGACTGGTCAACACCAACGTGCGACAAATACCAAGGGCTTAACGGTGATATTTTGGTGTGGAACCCGGTGCTAGAAGACGCATTCGAAATCTCATCAATGGGCATTCGTGTTTGCCCTGACTCACTTGCAAGACAGCTTAAATTAACCGATGACGAAGCACGCTTGAGTTTAGATTGGCACCAACAATTAGTAGCGGGCGAATTACCACAAACCATTGGGGGTGGTATTGGCCAATCGCGTTTAGTGATGTTGCTGTTGCAAAAACAGCATATTGGTCAGGTACAAGTTGGGGTATGGCCTGAAGAAGTACGTAGCAGCGTAACTGATTTGCTTTAAACAGATCGCGAGATGAACTCGCTCCTACGGGGTTAATATTTTGGTAGGAGCCGCTTCACGCGACGAGCGGTTAAAAGATCTCGAGATGAGCTCGCTCCAGTTGGGTTAATATTTTGGTTGGAGCCGCTTCACGCGGCGAGCGGTTAAGAGATCGCGAGATGAACTCGCTCCTACTGGGTGAATATTTTGGTAGGAGCCGCTTCACGCGACGAGCGGTTAAAAGATCTCGAGATGAGCTCGCTCCAATTGGGTTAATATTTTGGTAGGAGCCGCTTCACGCGGCGAGCGGTTAAAAGATCGCGAGATGAACTCGCTCTAATTGAGTGAATGCCTTGGTAGGGGGGCGCTTTATGCGGTGAAATAACACTCCGTTTTAGAGGAATAAATTTGGCACAGTGATAGGTTTCTGGGTTACTCACAACGCTGAATTTATTCCTCGATTTTTCCTTGTTTTGATCCCTAGTGTATTCTTATACTTTACTCGGTATAATGCCCGCTTTTAGCACTGCGGCAGACTTGAGTAAACCAATATTACTCGGCCGGTATTTATTGTTGAGAACGACTATGACATCAGCTACACGCGGTAATCTGTTTATCCTTTCTGCACCTTCTGGTGCGGGTAAATCAAGTTTAATTAAAGCGCTATTGGAAAAGCACGACGACATTAGAGTGTCGGTGTCTCATACCACACGAGCGCCTCGTCCGGGCGAAGAAAATGGTGTGCATTATCACTTTGTTTCTGTCGATGAGTTTAAGCAATTGATCGACAAAGGTGACTTTTTCGAGTGGGCGCAAGTATTCGAAAATTATTACGGCACTTCAAAACAAGCGATAGAAGATCAACTTGCCGCTGGTATTGATGTATTTTTAGATATTGATTGGCAGGGCGCGCGTCAGGTGCGTGAGTTGATGCCTGAAGTAAAGACTATCTTTATTTTACCTCCTTCAACTGCGGAGCTAGAAAAGCGCTTAAATGGTCGTGGTCAAGACTCTCAAGAAGTAATTGCAGGTCGCATGGCTGAAGCGAAATCAGAAAGCTCACACTATAACGAGTTTGACTATATTCTAGTCAATGATGACTTTGAGCAAACACGCGGTGAACTTGAACATATTGTTATTGCCGCAAGACTTGAGCAACAAGCGCAGTCTATCCGTCATCAAGCACTTATCGCCGACTTGCTAAAATAATTACTTTTAAACCTGAGGTTTGGATAAGAAATGGCTAACTTATTGTATTTACAATCGGCCTAATTCATATCCTTGTTTAGCCAGAGAGTTTTAGGGGGAACAAGGCGAATTTACGTACCAATAGCGGGCTATTGGAAGTGAATTCAACGCAGTTAGCGCTAAAACTGGCTGCTAGAAAGGCATTAATTATCCGCAGCTCAGGTTATTTAGTAAGAAAAAATTTCATCCTTGAAATCACAAAGGGAGATAAAACTAACTCAATGAAAT
>NZ_PNDS01000092.1 GCF_005886535.1 Pseudoalteromonas sp. S2755 | reverse complement strand
GCGCTAAAACTGGCTGCTAGAAAGGCATTAATTATCCGCAGCTCAGGTTATTTACTTAACAATCAGCGCCCGTCACGCTTAAACCAAACCTGTAAAAAATCGATACATTGAAGTACCGCGGCTGGCACAAATTGGCGAGCTGGATACAGTGCGTATAAGGCTAGAGTAGGTTTATCTGCATGCTGCAAAATACTAACTACCTCACCCTTTTCAAGTGCTTCTCTACAGGCGAATTCAGGTAAAACTCCTATTCCCAAATGGCTTTTAATCGCCTGCAACATAAAAAGGACATTGTTCACTTTAAGGGAGCCTTTTATTCGCACACCTTTGTCTAACGGCCATAAGTTCTTGCGTTTTGAATAGCTATATTCAAAACAATTATGATGAATTAAATCTTGTGCTGATTCGATTACAGGGTGACTCGCTAAATATTGTGGTGAGGCGCATACATGATAGCTAAATTGAGTAATTTCTTTACCTATATAACTTGAGTCGAACGGGCGACTGGAAGCTCGAAAACCTAAATCGAATCCCTGTTCAACTAAGTCGATATCCTCATCTCCTAAATGTATTTCAAGATCGACATCTGGATAAGCCTGCATAAAATCGGCGAACATTGCAGCCAAGTCAGTGATCCCAAGGACCATTGGCACATTCACCTTTAGCTTACCTTTTGGTGCTTGCTGCGACTCTTGTATGAAGGTGTCTGCATCCTCTAACTTATTGAGAATATCCTTAGCACGCTGCAAATAGCCTTCTCCCACATGCGTAAGCTGCAAATTGCGCGTGGTGCGATGTATAAGCCGTGCACCAAGCTCAGCTTCCAGTCGGCTGATCTCCTTACTGATCATGGATTTGGACGTATTATATTGCTCTGCAACACGAGTAAAACTGCGTACTTCAGCTAGTTTTACAAACATTTCTATCGCTCGTAGCTTGTTCATACTTTCCTTGATTATTGTTTCCACCATGTGAACTCTTGGTTCTCATTGTAGCTATATATCAAACAGCATCTAGTTTATACACTGAGCTTGTCTTTTAGCCAAGAAGCAAATAAGGAAAACCATTATGTATACGCTATATTACTTACCAGGTGCTTGCGCGCTAGCAACGCAAGTCATATTAAGAGAACTAAAGCAACCCTTCGAACTAGTTGACAAACGCGGTGTTGATAACTTTTTAGCCATTAACCCAACAGGTAAAATCCCAGTTCTTAACGATGGCGAAAACTGCTTAGTAGAAGGAGCTGCAATCTTACTTTATCTACTCAATAAACACGAAAATAACCTTCTTCCTCAAGCTGATGTTTTGCAAAAGCAACAAGCGATAGAAAACATTCTGTTTGCCAATGCCACCATGCACCCGGCTTACAACCGTCTGTTTTTTGCCACAGGTGCAATCGCTGATGAGCATGCGCGCCAGCCATTTTTAGAAGCGGCAGCGGTTGCCATCAACGAATTATGGGGCTTGGTCGAGAAAAAGTTAGCGCAGCAAGCATTTTTGGGCGGCGATCAGGTTTCCAGTGCAGATATCATGCTGGCTGTATATGCGCGTTGGGGCGCCTATTTTCCAGTCGACATTGTCATTCCAGAAAAAGTCAGCAAGATGTTGGCTGCAGTTGAGGCAAGGCCCAGCTTTATCGCCTCGATAGCAGCTGAACAAGCACACAGTACAGACGCATGAGCTTAATATGACTAAGCCTATTTTCAAACTACAGGATTTAGACAAAGTAACTGCGGTTATTCAACAATATTTTGAAGGGCTACACCAAGGAGATATTAAAAAGTTAGATGCGATTTTCCACGTCGACGCAGTGCTCAAAGCTCCGGGAATGAGGCGTACCAAATCACAGTGGCTAGATTTGGTCTCATCTCGACAAACGCCCGAAAGCCAAAGCGCTGCTTTTAATTACCGTATTTTGTCGGTGGATGTTGTAAACCATCAAGCAATGGTCAAGCTGTATTGCCCACTGTTTGAACATCACTATATCGACTTTATCGGTTTACTAAAAGAAGATGGACAATGGCGTATCGTCAACAAAATGTATGATGATCTGTAGGAGATAACCAATGCCAATCATCAATATTAAAATCACGAAGGAAGGCGTTACACCTGCTCAGAAGCAAGCCTTAATAAAAGGTGCAACTCAGCTTATGGTAGATATCCTTGATAAAGCGCCACAAGTTACTTTTGTCGTCATAGAGGAAGTTGAAACTGACGACTGGGGAATAGGGTTTGATCAAGTCTCAGTGTTGCGGCAGCAAAACTTAAGTCCTAAATAACGCACTAAAAAAGAGGCATCAAATGGTGCTTCTTCACCTGCAAAGACAATTTTCTTGAAAAAGAATCTTATAAAATTCAGGTAAATAAAAACTTTTTTAAAAAAGTTTCTTGAAAAGTATTTGCCTCGTCCATAGATAGTATTGTGAGGACGCCGACAGGGTCCCAACCCAAACTAAGTAAATGTTTTATATGCTATTTATTGGCTTTAATTGAAGCAATAAATAGCTTAATTATCGCTTTATGAGGATACAAATTATGCGTACAGTAGACCTATCTCCACTTTATCGTTCATTCATCGGTTTTGACCATTTAGCACAGTTAATGGATGCAGCATCACGCAACGAAAAGCAACCAAGCTTTCCGCCATATAACATCGAAGCTACCGGTGAAGACAAATACCAAATTACCATGGCTGTTGCCGGATTTACCGAGCAAGAGCTTAGTCTTGAGTCAGAAAACAATACTCTGACAGTCAAAGGCGAAAAGCAAAACAAAGAAGACAAAGCTGAGCGCAAATTTATCCATCAAGGTATCGCAGAGCGTAACTTTGAGCGTAAATTCCAACTTGGCGATCACGTCAAGGTGATTGGCGCAGGACTTGAAAACGGCCTGTTAGTCATTGACCTTGAACGCGAGATTCCTGAAGCACTCAAGCCAAGAAAGATTGAAATTGGCAGAGGCAATCTCATCGAAAATAAATAATCGTTAGAGGTCACTTCCCCCTGTTTTTACATGATGTCACGTTTCCAAGTCGCCCTCGGGCGACTTTTTTATTTGCAAAAATGTATGAGCTGATTGTAACACTAGAAAAAGGTAGGCATAGGGGTCAGCGCAATACTAAATCCAACCTGAAGCTTACTTGTTAAGGGTCAACTCGCTTTTAGCAACTAACGTAATTAAAATACAAGAAGAGAAAACTAAAATTATCCCCAAAAATATAAAGTGCCAATTTGGGTGTAGCAAATCTAAACTATATTGGTATGAGCTCCAGCGAGTTCGATCCTCACTATATATAGGTGAAGCTATCCACTGATAAACACTATAGAATTCCTTAAACACTCCTAAGAGCATCGACACGACTCCTGCCATATAAAAGAGCCTAGATACCCATATAACAGTTTGAAGTGGCTCACTTTTCACTCTA
Source organism: Pseudoalteromonas sp. S2755 (assembly GCF_005886535.1). GTDB lineage: Bacteria > Pseudomonadota > Gammaproteobacteria > Enterobacterales > Alteromonadaceae > Pseudoalteromonas. The sequence continues at coordinate 715 of NZ_PNDS01000092.1, read as the reverse complement.
TGAAAAGGTAAAAAAATCATACTTTTCCTTAAGATTTAATATTTGGTCAAAACATAGCATTCAATGGTTTCAAACGCCGAAATTGTTTCCCCGTTTTAAGTATTACTAGTGATATTACATGCAGTTAAGTTAACCAAGCAACACTTAAAACCGTGCCGTATCACACTTATTTTTTATCAAAGGCGCTAAGTTGATCTATATTTTTCTATTTGTGACGATCACAGGTCAAGCAATCACTTAGCTGTTAGTGATAGAAGTAACTTACATTTCCTGCATCTAGCTGCCAAAAAATAGGTAAAAAACTCCAAATGTAACTGTGATGTCGTTAAATTTAAAGATCAGAAGAGTCTGAAAAACAAACAAAAAAAGCTTGGCTATAAAGCCAAGCTTTGGGTGCGGTGCGAATAACCGCCTTACTCTTACCGACTATGATCCTTCACTTTACTTCCCTAATGACATCCAAACTCTCTATTTGGAGCTCAAAGATTCTGATAGCGATGCCTCGCTGTAAGTATTCCTTTATACCAGTTTGTTCAAACTTGCCCGAAAGAAGGCGCTTAGTTGAACAAATCAGTAATGTTGCCTGTTACTCAACAATAAACATAATCTTTGAACTCTATTCCCTGCTCCCTGACATCAGTTCCTTTTCCTCTGTCACTCCTTTGCGCAGGTAAATTTACTTCTCCAGCTCTAATTAGCCTTTAAAATTTGCGAA
>NZ_PNDS01000091.1 GCF_005886535.1 Pseudoalteromonas sp. S2755 | reverse complement strand
ATGAAGCGGGGAAATAGCTTTAGTAGCAAGGCAAAAATTTTGCTATTTAGTTGTTCTAAATGAGAAATTTTTAACGAAGCTAATATGGTATTTCACCCTTCAAATTGATTAGAGAATCAATTCAATTGGTATTAAAGCGACTTCAGAGCCACTCTCTCGTCAGGCCATTAGACAAGTCTAGCAAATTATATACTCAAGCATGGTAAATCAATAGCCTATAGCAACCATAAAGCTAACCTCACTACTATATTTTGAAAGTATTACAGCCTAGATATTTCTCCATGCAAGTTGAGATTCGTTCCAAATTTTAAGTAGCATGTGTAGATAACCCCCAGTTACCTCCACGAAATTAAGCCCCACAAAATTAACCTTATTAACTATTTTTTGATTTTTTATTCTAGTTTTAAATTTAATTATAACTTATTGATTTCAAATGCTTGCTCTTTGTCTTCTTTGTTTTTGTTTTGGGTTTTGTGTTTATTTAATGTAACTTTTTGGTTTACATAAAGGGGTTGCAGCGCTAGTATGTTCCTGCTTAAGGAAAACATAGCTTAAGGAAGCTGATTTATGTACGAAGTAAAAGGATTCGGCGTATTACGTTTTGCCGCATTTTTTTTCATAGCTAGTAAAAGTTATGCGTCGGGAACTGAAAACTCATGTCAAGTATCAGTACAAGTTAGGGACTTTATGCCTCGTACTTGTTATTCCGAGTATTCTGAATCTAGTTGTAATGATATTTGCGTTGCCGCAGAACCTTCTATGGAACCATCGTGTTTTAGGAAGATAGAGCTGCCTTGTGGGATAAAGCAAGAGCTTAAAGTATCGGCATTAGGGTACCAAAACAGAAATGGTCATGAATGGTTTCATGTCACCGACTTAATGAATCATACCGCCTTGATTGAGCAATATTATGTATTGCAGCAATCGCTTTACGGTGAACTATATAAAGATTTTGTTAACCCTGCAGATGTTTCAGGATTTAGCCCTGCAAGTGATAATCTTCGAAAAGTTAATTTTAGACTGAATGCTATTAGTTTAACTCGAAGCGTAGCTGCGGGTTTGTCACATGCTGCGCTCTACAGAAGATATGAATATGGCTTGCTACTTGAAGAAAAGTTAAATGCGCATTTAGCGAAAGTGAGTGCAAATATTGATCAATTTGGCTTAATGAGTGCTGTTGAGAAAGAAAATCTAAAGGTGGAGATAAATCAACTGGTTGACAGCCAGACCCGGCTTTGGAAAATTCTCAAAAAATATGATGCAAGTACAATTCTATCAAGCAGAGTACGAATTATTAATCGCAGACTGACTGCACTGAATGATTCACTAACCCTCATTCCATTTGTTCAACAACAAGCACTCATCCACAAAACTCAGGTATTAAATGCCTATTTTGATGTCAGCTTCAGACAATGCGAGACAACGACTTGCTTTAACGCACTTGATGCTAGCGCCGTGGTTATTGATACCGATTATGACAAAAAACTAACGTATTTTGAGTTATATTTGGAGCAGTTAAATAATGAAGCATCTTTGCTGAGCAATGCTTATTCGAGTGATTATCAGCCAGTTGATCCTGCTTTTGTTCGCATGCCGACTTTTGCAGGGTTTGTAACTGAGCACTATCAGGATATGCGAGCGCAGGGCACAGAACTATCTTTGAAAAAGCTAGCCACGGCGATTAATGTTGCTTATTTAGCTAAAAATGTTGATGGTCGAAGACTGTCTCAAAAGCTTGCAAAGACGGCTGATAGTACGATTGATGGCTTCAGTTCAATAGCACCATTTAATGAGCAGCACACATTGTTGTGTAAAGAATACACACGAATAAACCCGCAACTAAGCCAGTTTCAGCAAGAGAGTTTCACTCTTGGTCATGAGGCTAATGAGCTAATTGCAACGTTGATTGATTTTGGTTTAGACAGTGAACAGCTCGCTCGATTAGAGTGGATCATTACACGATTAAATGTCTTGGCGGCTCAATCAATTCAAATTGCCAACCTCAATATCACCGAAGTTGATAGGTATCAATCAGTAGTATGGAAGTTGGACCAATCAGACAATTTCTTCGCAAATAACGGCAACATCGAAATAGAATATTTGGAATACGATGGGCTTTATTGGACACCAAATATGTTGCCATCAATCCCAGAGATAATGCCATCCATAGTCAATATCTCCACTCCTGAAAGTACGTTATTTCCTACCGGCAGCGCATCGGCAGGTTCAATGAATGTACTTCAAATGTTAATAAAGCAAAACCCCTTTAGTGCCTGTTCTGAGAACAATAATGAACTACAGCTCATTATAAAAGCGGAATCACCAAATGGTCAGGTTAAGCGGCACATTCTCAGAGCTACTCTAGAGCAACTCTAAGAAAACGATAACTACACAGAAGGAAAATCTGATGAGCAAATATTTGCTTGCTGGACTGCTATTGTCTGGCGGAATGAGTGTGCACGCAAATGCCACGGAACAAACTATATTCGATGCTAATACCATGTGTACGGCAAAGCAAACAACGGAAGGAACAAGGTACTTCCCGCCTTGTGCTTATTCGCCAACACAAGTATATGCAGAGCAAGAATTAAGCTATTCAAGTCCAAGTATAGTAAGAAATGGATTATTCAAAACTGCGATAGAATACACCTTTCAATGTGAGTCTATTCGACCACTATCACTTCGGTATAGTGTTGAGTCAGATGGTGTCGCGAGTATCTCTAACCGGATTTCTGGCGCTGCTTCAAGTGAATTGAATACGATCCCATTAACTCATGGATTCTCAAATTCATATATCAGCTTTGAAGCGATGAGCGGTATCACAGGGTTTCAAGCTATCAAGCCTGGTTGTAAGCTCGTTGTTAGCAAAGTCGTAACTTATCCGGAACCCACTTATTTTAATCAAGTTGCTTCAAGTTTAAGCTCTTGGAACAGTACGTTGAGCACAATGATCAACATCTCTACACCATCTACAGGGTATTTAACTTTGCTCAATAGCATTGATAATACCTTAGATACTCTGGAGTTTGTGCTATTTGAGGTTGAAGACCCAATCACTATTGAACAACTTAATTCCGATATATCTCAGCTACGCGCGTCAAAACAAATCCTCGAACAAAATTGTCGAGCAGGCACATCTGCTCAGCTATGCACGGCTGAACTTGCCAATATTCGCAGCTATGCAAATAGCAGTATTTTGCTAAACGAAATGAAAGCTCAAGATTTATATCGTTATATTAATAGTCAAGTCAATTGGCTTGCAGATAAGTCGATTGGTCGTGATTACAGCATGCTAAGTCTAGTTAAGAACAAGCTAGCAAGGATTCAATGATTTTTATAACCCGTAAGGAAAATGGTATGTACTTAAAGAAGTCTGTTACATCAGTTTTAGCCGTGCTACTTAGTAGTTCAGTAGCCTATGCTATGCCAGATGCAACAAAAGGAAACCCTCTTGATTCACTTGGGATTCCAACGCCTGCCGGTGTTGGTGATATCACAGTTGATCACGAGAACCCAAAAACACTACATGTTGGCCCAGCAAGCAGCAAAGTCATTGTTGGCGATTATGCAGAGCTTGGTTCTTCAGGGCCTCAGTGTTCTGATTATAGCAAAATAAAAGCTGACGCTTACCGTCAGAAATCAACACCAGCACAACAAGAGCAAGCTTATCGTAACAGAGAGTTTGTTAGTAACTGGTATCAGTTTACTTATGCATTGCCGCGCTCATCGGTTGAAACTATAAGAAAGATCAGCGATAGCCGTGCTGAAATGGACGAATTAGCGTTTCAAAATGCGGGTACTATTGAACGATTTAAAGCAGTAGATGCAAAGTGGAAAGGTATTGCCATTGAGCTTGGTGCTTTAGAGGATGAATTTGATACGCTAGATAAGGCGCAAGCTACTGAGACAAATACCTGTATCGTCTCTTACTCTAAAGATCCTACGATGCTGAGTCAGTGCATAGTGGGTGTTATCACCAAATATCAAGCGCCAAAGGCTGCCGTAACTGCAGAAATTGACCGAGTGAAACAAGATAGAGCGGCAATTCGTGATGAATACTACGAAGCAAAGGGCCTGTATGATGCGTATGAAGATAAAATCACACGCTTAGATAGTTCGCTTGATTTCCAAACTCGATTACTCGCAGCGCAAAGTGCAATCGTGAAATCAGCTTGGGAAGTACAAACTGATGTCGTTGAAACGAGTGGTGCCAAGATCACGGGTCTTGCTAGTGCTGGCTACAACCTTTGGGAAAATGAACGCGACTTATTAGCAAGTACACTTTACCAAGCAGGGCATGGTGACTATAGCGTTAAACAGCTGGATGTATTTAACGTACGATTAAATTCAGGCGTGACTCAGGCCAACCCAACCGTTGAGGCGAATAACTCTCCGCTTTTCTACAAGAATGTTTGGACTTTCCCTGCAAATACTTTGGTAAACAAAGATGTATTGAGTGATTGGGCAATGCCATTTGAGCGAGAGTTAGAAGGCGACACAATTCACTTTGATACGATGGATGCTCATTCTTTTGCATCTGGTGGTATTAACTTCTTTGTAACTCGTGACGCTCGCTGTGGTGAATACTCTGAACAAATCGAAGAAGAGTATACGGGTAATGAAAATGGGGTTTCTGCATCCTGGAGTGTAAAGCGTAAGCTTTATGAACCACAACCAAACCGTAGTGTATTCGTAGCAAACCTAGGCTTAGCCTACAACTACTATGCGTTCCCTGGCGAAATCAAAGGTGAGTGTTCGATTGATGTTGACCGCATGCATAGCTACTGGAGAAATGCAGGTAAATCTAAGGGGTGGAGCTGGTTCAGAAGCAAAACTCGTTCATGGGATCACATTCGTGAGGAAGCAAGAGAAGAGCTTGGCATGGAATGTTCGCTAGATCTGAAACCACAGTCAAATGATCCGGCCTTAGCTGCAGAGATTGCTGCTAACTTAGAAGCAGAAATGTATAACGACATGTGGACAATGTTCCTGTCTGTTTACGCTGAGTCTTACGATGTAGTTTCTAATGAGCCTGTTGTTGATGACGCAGGTAAAAGCCAAGTTGGCGCGCAACTTGGTGACGGTATCACTAAGTTCTGTAAATCGGCAGTCTGTGGCTTTGCGAATGTTGTGTTGAGAACATTAGACACTATTGGTGGCTCTAAAGCACAAGGTACTACTTCGCATGTATCAACCAATTACGGAAAAATCTGGAAACGGTTTAATAAACGTACTTGGACTGTTAAGGAAGGCAGCGCATTAGTTACAGCAAAAGTTTGTGTAGATAAAGCAAGCTGTAGTTAATAAAAAATGTGGGAGAGGGTTCGACTTCTCCCACAAATTTAAAAGGAGTACCTAAAGTGAAAGTGAAAGTGAAACTAATTTTGACAGGTGGGTTAATCAGCGCTGCACTCATCGGTGCTGCTGTTCATTTTAAATTACAAGATACGGCTACTGGAACCCTCAAGGTAAGCGAACCAAAACACGCAGATAGTCCAGCAAAGAAGCTGGAACCCAAAGACATTACCGCGAACGATAAGTCAGAAGAAACAAAGATAGACGCAGTAAACAAAGTAGAGCCAACGCTAAGTGCTCAACAACTACTAGAAGTTGATATGAGTAAGGAAGAGGAATATTACAGCTTTTTACTCGAAAACTTTCCCGAATTAAAGCAAGAAATTAGCGAGTATCGCCAGAGTGTTGGTGAGCAAAGAGAAAAAGTGCTGGGTTACAAAGAGAAAATTGCCAACCGCAATCAACAAATCTCTCAGTATGGTAGTACTTCGGCTTCATTAGATAGCATGCTCAAAGCAGAACGAGATGAGTTACTCCTGAGTGCCAATGTACTGGGGAAAAAAGCGCAAGAGCTCAATGAGTCTATTAGATTAGCCGCTGCAAAATATAACTAAAAGTTGTAGTTATAAAAGGAATTACATTTTGAATTTTAAAAAAGTTTACATCGCTGTTGTAACAGCAAATCTACTAGCTTGTGGTGGAAGCAATGCCGCCACTAACAGCGTAGTAGAAGTTGGACAAGTGACAGGCATCACGCAACCTCAAGCTTACTTAAATGCTTCAGCTGAAAATTTGTTTTTGTATCAAAATATTACGCTTGATGCTTCGTCAAGTACTGACGCGCAAAGTGAGTTAACTTTTTCTTGGCATATCGTAGATAGCCAAGGTGGCATAGTTGAGAGGGTAGAAGCAGTCGACTCTGTTATCCAATACCGTCCAACCACCGCTGGCAATTTCAGTGGCGTGGTCACAGTCACTGATAGTGCTGGTAATAGCGATACTGCAAAAGTTGATTTTGTGGTGCAACCTGAAGCGGTAATCGTGAGTGCATTAGGCGATGGCTTTGAAGCTAAAAAAGGAGATAGCGTCACCCTAAGCGCCAGAGAAGCTGTTTCAAAAGTCGGTGTTATAGAACAGGCAACTTGGTCTGTTGTGGGTGAAGCGAGGCAAAGTAAAGGTAACCAAACAAACGTTTCTGGCTTTGAACCTGCGTTTACCTTTGATGAAGTTGGTAGTTATCAAGTTGCGTTGGCGCTCACCGATGAGCACCACAATGTGGTCACAGATACCGTAACAGTGAAAATTTCAGACCGCACGCAGAATGCTTCACCAAGCGCGGCAATTTATGGACTGAGAAATCAAGTTAAAGTTAATGAAATGTTATTGCTAGATGGTTCCGCTAGCTACGACCCTGATGTGACCGACCTACTGATTTATGAATGGAAAGTCATCGAAAAACCCAACAGAAGTTTTGTGCGTTTAAGCTCTCCATTTGATGAGCAGGTTGCGGTGAGTGCGACCCTTGCTGGAGAGTATACCATTGCTCTTGAAGTTAAGGATCTTGCAGGCTTATCTGATACTGCGCTATATCACTTTACCGTCAGTGATGCCGACCAGCCGCCAATTGCTATCCTTGGTGCGGATATTACTGCCAATTTAGGAGAAACCGTACATTTATCTTGTGAAGCATGCATTGATCATGAGCAGTCGCTATTATCAGGGAAGTGGAAGCTCACAATAAGACCATCAGGTAGTAAAGCTGATATCGATGGCCAAGCACAACTTCAAGGTGCAAGTTTTACGGCTGATCGTGCGGGTCTTTATGGTATAAGAGTCGCTGTTTCTGACGGTTTATCAGAGTCTTGGTCTAATACTCAATTCATTAATATAAACAGTAATGTTGATAGTAAACCATCGGCTGTAATTGCCCCCATTTCTGATATTACACTAGGGCAGTCTGTACTACTTGATGCCACGCAAAGTGGTGATCCTGAAGGTTTACCACTGACTTACAATTGGCGTATTGTAAAACAGCCGGGTACAGATAGCTTATCCACTCCACAAGAGCCTAAATTAAGTTATACACCAACGGCCGAGGGCAGCTATCAGGTTGAACTCTCGACTTTTGATGGTGCGTTATATTCAAATGTAGCGTCAGTAACTTTTAATGTAACAAACAATCAATCGCCTGTTATTGAGGTTGTAGAGCCACTTGAGACAGAAGTGCAACTCGGACAGCTCGTCAGCATAGATGCCTCAAACAGCTATGACCCCGAAGGGCAAGCCTTGAGTTATAGCTGGAAACTTATCAATTCAAATAATGAAGTAGTGATTGCAAACGCTGCGATGAGTTCATTTTCTTTTACGGCTGATCTGGCAGGTGTGTATAAAGTTGAATTATCCATTTTTGATACGGATGGAGCCAGCGCAACTCGCACTTTTGAGTTTACAGCACTGGATCTGCCACAGACGCTTCATGGTTCAGTTAGTGGAAGACTGGTAAATAGCCAACTCAATGGGATTGGCAATGTAACTTTGAAAGTCAATGGCGAGTCTGTCGCGACTGATAACCAAGGCCACTTTTACGCTGATGTACAACTAACTCGCGGAGAAAAAGTAACCATTCAAACAGCAGATCAAAAAGTGCTTGCTGCGAGCTATCAATCTGCATCACAGCTCAATAATGACTTCAAATTGTCGTTAGGTAATGCGTTTGTTCCGATGATGCAACCTGTTAGGCAGCACGTATGGACATGTTTTAGCTATCGTGGCAAGAATCAAGTTGACGTGCAATATGAGCTGGTAAATACACTACCAACAACCAGCCCCTTTGTTTTTGACTACAACGAAACAATGAGTATACCGCTTAATAGAAGGCAAGAGATTCAGTTACCTGCTACAGCGACCTACAAGATTACCCCAGTTGATAGTAGTACCTATTACGTTAGTTCAAGTAGTAATCGAATTGAAGTGTCACTGCTTGAAGGATATCAGCAACCTATTGTCTATAACATTTGTAACTATAAATAAGGAAAAATAATGAAGTACTTACTCGCGCTTTTGTTGCTCTCAACGTCGCTTGCGAAGGCTGCAGAGCCCATTATGGTTTTTGGTGCAAAATACAGCTACACCAAATTAGACTTTGAACCTAAAACGAATACGGCAACGGGTCAGATAACGGGCTACACCGCTACGATCGGTATGCTTTTGGATGAATATGATGAGTTCATCGGAGATTACCCTATTCTTACATTTGATTTTAGTGCAGAGGTAAGCTCAGATAGCGTACCGTTTCCACTACCTATCTCTATCAAAGCACATTGCCAAAATGACGCTGGAGACAAGGAATTGATCGGTAATAGTCAGGGGATCTTAATTGAAAGGTTCGGTAGGGTATTGCCTGCGAGAATGAATATTTTCAACCGTATGAAAACGAACGGTGCTTGCAAGCATGTCAATGTTGATATTGAACCGTTGGCAGGTCAAGTCAACAACTTAGATACGGTGATGAAAGGCATCAGATTTGATGCGTTAATTTTATCAGATCAAATTTAATTACTAAAACTAAATAAAAGGAAATAAAATGAATAAAATTAATTACTTACTTGCTTCATTAGGGCTTGTGATGTCAGTTGGTGCCACCGCTAATACTACAGAGCAGACCTCAGCCGCTGAATTAACTCCTTATCAACTTGATAACCTTCAACGACTTCCGCCAGAGTGTTGTGATCCTCGCAACCCTCGTATTTGTTCGGGGCCTTATATTCGCTCATCTGCAGAGGGGGTTGAGCCGGAAAGGTTTACTGCTCAATCAGTCGAGCCTGTTCATGTTGGTGGTGCGAGATACCCAATAACAGCGGATGATATGCAGCCACTGTATGAAACAGAAATGATTTTCGACCGATGCTTTATGACCGAGCCTCAGTATGTTCAAGTGTTCAGAGGATTTGAAATGAACCTACCTGTTGCTGGTGATTACGGACAAGATCTGATCTTTGAAGTGACAGGTAGAGTGGGTCGAGCGCTAGATCTTTCAGTGACTTGTGGGCTTGGCGAACATACATTTACACTTCGAGACAGTGGCACTAAGCTACTAGTTTCTCGCAGACTTAATACCTATGGTACATGTTCAAACATGCACATAAAAGTTCGCTCGTCGAGCTATATACCAAGAAATGTTTCAGTAGATTTAACCGTTGCGGTCTATACACCACTGCAGTTCTAATAGGGTAGGTGAATGAAAAATAGTATTCTATTTGCATCACTGTTTACCATGTTCTCCTCGTCTGTTATCGCTGATGAGGAGCACTCTTTTGAGGTCGATAGTTACTCTAATCACTACCTTAGTAGTACGGAGTATGAAGTTAATAAAGCTCCACTTTATACGCAGCAGGAATTTTTAGCATTAGCGGAAGAGCTGACTAATCGGATAGTGCCATATACCTATGTTGGTGGTCAGCGATTTACCCTCGATAAACAAGATTTTGCGCCGATATTTAGAAGCATTATTGGAGCGCCTAAAGTGCTCAGGTATATAACTCGATATGAAACACGTTTAAACATAGATGGTGATTTTGGACAACTGCTTAATTTTGATATTTCCGGAAGTTTCAGCAGGAATGCGGATATATCTATATCATGCGGGAGTTTTGGAGCATCGGCAAAAGGCGTGCAAGCTATGCAGGTTCACACCCAGCAGGTAACTGGAGGCAGCTGTAAACAGATGCTAATTTCTGTTGCTGCTGAATGTAAAGCCTGGTATTGCAGATTGCCCATCAACGTTGTCCCCATAAACCGCGAAATAGAAGCGTTTGACTTCACTATACTAGTTTCTGAAAACTTGAATTAAAGGATTGATTATGAAAAAAACAATAAAGTGGCCAGTATGGCTACTTGCATTACCTTTGTCAGCTATGGTTCATGCACAGACTGTCACACCAATACCAACGCCTGCACCAAGCATCATTGTTGACGGTGGAATAACAAAAATAGCGCTTTCAGAGTTTACGCCTATCACTTCAACTTGGGCTGGACGTGATGTGATCACCGCCTATGAGGCACTGATCGATGTGGCTAATAAGCAGGCACATCAGAGCTTGTTGTTTACGGGTTCAGCCTCAATAGAAACAACTTGGTTTGCTGGTAATTTTGCTGCTGATGTTAATGTTTCATGCAGCGGTGTGCCGGTAGGTTATGACTTAGCGCAAGGGATCAGAGAACTCCAGTACTCGGTACCAGGTATTGTGAATATTACCGAGTTACGCCATGGAGTGACGGACTGTAAACAGCTTAAGATCCATATCGCAAAGCGCGGATCTCTTAGTCGCCAGTTTTATACCCAAGTTGAAAATATCCAAGTTGATTTCAAGATTGACAGTATCAGGAGCGTAAAATGATGAATGCAAGATCGAGCGCGATATTCACAATTCTCACTTTGGGCACTTCAGCTAACGCGCTAGCCAATACCACCGCTTTTACTCTACAAGATATGCAAAAAACAGCGCAAGGTTACGAGTTAATAATTGATACTGCACAGTTTGGAACAAATCGACATCTCTCAATTGCAATGGGTGTAGAGGGAGTAAAGTCTATAAAGCATGAGTCAGTTTCAGCATGTACTTATTTGCAAAATGGGAACTGTAGTGGTGAGCTGCGTGAAGTGAGACAAACCACAGCAAGTTTTGAAGCTAAATTTGTACTTAACTGCGATAGCAAGGCGCTCTTTACAATATTCCGTCATGATAGTGAATTTACTAACGAAGAAACTGCATCAGACGCTGCAGCAATTGACTTTGAACACTCAGTCTATCGTGATGCGCTGTCACAATGCACTGATTTAACGTTACAAGTCAATTTACTAGCTGGCGTTAGTTTTGACGCTATATCGGGTAAATTTAGTATTACCGATTCAAGTTCAAACTAAGGAATGATCACATGTTGAAGGAATTGCTGCCAGGGGTTTGCTTATTGCTTAGCTCGACGGCATTTGCAAATACTGTTCATGTTGGTGGAGTCATGTATCAGTTAGACTTTGCCGACTTTACGCCGGTAACTAAGCCTTATGCTGGTGCTAGGGCTGTTGTCGCCTATGAAGCTTTGGTTAATGTTGAGGGCGACGAAGGGCGCAACCTACTGTTTGAATTGGATGGCGAAATTAAAACGCGTTGGTTTGCTGGTAATATGGCTGCAACTATGTCAGTTAGCTGTAGTACGGGCTTAAGTAATTCAGCAGCGCAGCATATCGGCACTGACACGGCTTTCGGTGTGCGTTACAACCAGATTTCATATAGTGCTATGCCCAGAGTAAGTGAAGTGCACAATACTGGTGGGCAGTGCAAAGAGATGAAAATACGGATTGATAAGGTTGGTAATTTGAGTCGGCAGTTTTACACCATCTATACCGATATCAAACTCCGAGTCAAAATATTTGAAGGCGCTTGGGGGAGTGTATGAAGTCACTTCTTAGATTAGCCTCTGTCGCAGCGATCATACTGGGAAGTAATCAAGTACTTGCTTTACCTACTGTTATCATGGGTGAAACAATAAACCTATCCAAGCAAGACTTTGTGACCATTAAAGCCCAGTATGGCGTCGTAGGTGGTGAGGTGCAGTATGCTGAAACTGGTTATGAATTTCCTTTCAAAACCTTAACAATCGGGGCAAGCAATATACTTGACTTTAATCTCAGTGGTGCGGTTAACAGTGCCTGGTACTCTTCTAACTTTGCAATGGATTTTAAATTGTACTGTGAAGGGGTGCTTGTTTCTGAAGATAGGGCATTTGGCGTGCGGTATCAGCAAGTCAGTTATTCTGCTAGGCCTTATATTGTTGGTAAGGAAGTCTCATTACCGAGTGGCTGTCTAACAGGAAAGCTCGTACTGACTAAAGTAGGGAGTTTATCTCGCGCTTTCTACACAAGAATACAGGACATTAGTTTAAACATGACGATAAATAAAGTGTTTTAATGTGACTATCAACAAACCATACTAGCACTACGTTTATTTAGTGGCAGTCAAAAACAACGAGGCCAGCTCTGAATTATTACAGAGCTTGCCTTCTTTTAGTGTAGCAACAGTCTTGCTTAGAACGCTCGCTCTAAGCTGCCAAGTAACTCAACCTCAGCAATTGCAATTTGTTCTGACTTGCTTAGTTCCAATGCAAGCTTATTCAGTTCAGTATTATTTGCTCTTGGCTTTACTAGCGCAATCTTATTTTCGAAGTCTCGTAAAATAATGAGATCGAACTTGTTTGCAATGCTTTGTAGGTCACCATTATGCTTAATTTCCAGATTGCCAGAAACTATCTGCTTGTTTCCTTGCTTGTCGGTAAGTACATCTCCTTTATAATAACCGGCCTTGTGTATCGGGGTTGACTTTACATAGGCAATATCATGATGCACTTTAATTGTCTTTTCGGGTGCTGCAATCGCAGCTGGTAGAGCCTTTAGTCTTGCTTCTTTAGTTAAAACCGCGGTTTCAGCGGTATCTTTTACTTTTTTCAATGTTGCTACATCAACGGCTTTTAGTTCTAATGGCTTAAGCTCAGAGGTCATGACGTTTGCTAGTGTGTTCATTGAAATTACTGAGACAGAAGCCAAAAATAGTGTTTTTACATTCATTTTAATTACCTCTTACTTACGCCCGATAACTCTTAAACCCCAACCCTCAAGAGTCGAAGGTTCTGAGTTTGCAAATACAATACTCGCTTTATTAGCCTTATTTAAATAGTTCACTTGGTCCGGCTTGTCAGTGTCCACAGCTCTTACAGTCCAAGTCCCCTTTGCCTGCTCACCGTAAAATGCATTGCTTAAAAAGTGTACTGAAGGTAGCTGCACATAGCCTGAACGATAGTAACCATCTAGGATTGCGGGCATTAAGTGGGCATGTTTAGACGCAAGTACAATTGCCTTGGTACCCGATGGAGAGGTTACTTCAAGTGCTAGATCAGTACCAGCAGAGCTTGCGGTATCACCAGGAATACTTGAATTACTATATAGTGCCATTTCTGGGTTTGAAATCGTAAAGCGGAACTGCATCGACTCTACCGTCATTTCATCATCTAATACGATATTATGCGTAATACCTTGTGCGTCATTATCTGGAATCGTAAGGTCCAAACTTGGGGTTGTTGGCACGACAAGCTCAGGAAACCCATTAGCATCGATTTTGGTTTCCAATATTTGACTACCAGCATCGATCCACTCAGAGGAAATTTGTGCTCCTAAGTCAGTCTTGTAGTTCATCGCCATTTTGACTGCTTTGCCTGCATTCGCAAGGCCAAATCCGTAGTAGTTATTAAAATGGTAACCTGCAGCATTTTTCACCCAACCTAAATGTGCAATGAATTCGCCGGTTGGTGTTGCTAATTTAACTTGGCTATTTTCTGGATCATTTTTGACCGCAGTCGTAGCTAAAATATGACGAATGTCTCTTGCGCTCAGATCTGGATTGGCCTCGAGTATCAAAGCAATCACACCAGAGGTGTTGGGAGCGGCTGAAGAAGTACCATTCATCGTATTTGTATAATTGCAGTTTGCATTCTGTGGATGGCCAGGATAATTAAAGTTGGCAAAGCCCTCAACAAATGCTTGCGAGCCATATTGGTACAGCTCTTCTATTCCAGCAAAGCTTGAGTAGCCTTCCAAGCATGTCATCTCGTCTGTTGTGACCATCGCAGGAGCAAATGCCCCGTATTCACCACCTGGCGCTGAAATAAATAGAGCACTACCAGCAGAAGAGTAACTCGACTTCTTACCATTTGCGGCAACAGCTGCAACTGTTAAGCTATGCGGCGAGCGGCTGGCTTGAGAAACGTTTACATCAATACAGCCTAATCCGATACTGGCGACATTCGTTCTTTTACAGTAGTCACCATTATGTGAACCATTAACAAACTCGTTCCCAGCAGCGACGATACTTAAGGCTCCTTTACCGTCTCTTAGAGTCGAAGGTGCATAGGCGAAGAGTGATTCTCTAACTTCGTTTTCTGGTAAAAAATGGGCAGGGCTGTAGCCATAGCTTCTGTTAAATAAGACATTTTCATCCTTTCGGATACCGCTACCATCCATGCCGTGAATAATGGCTAAATCGATTAGGCCACCGCGTTGATAATCTAAGTAGTTAATACTAATAAGGCTTGAATCCGGAGCCACACCTCGCCCGCCGAGTCCATTCCACCCCTTAGCTGCGATTAACCCTGAAACAGCTGTACCGTGCGCTTCAATATCATTGTTTTCGTATACTTCTGAGATATTACCGTCTTTGTCTTCTTGCTCAGTCCAATATCCAGTCATAGTCGGATCGGTAGGATCGCTTGCATTCGGAAGAAGGTTAATTGAACGACCTGGAAGTACATTATCGCTCAAATCTTCATGGCCGATATTTGTGCCGTGGTCAACAACTACGGAAATGATGCCTTTACCTGTGATCCCTAACGCATGTGCTTCTGCGACATTTAGGTCGTTACCTGCTATTTTGCTACCTACGAATGAATCTCTAAGTCTTTGCTCTTCGGCTTTGAGCTCATCTTCTGATGCAGAACTACCCAGTCTACGTTTGGCCATTTGTTCTACGAGTGCTTCGCTTTGTGAGAATGCTGATTGTTCAGTGTTTCTTAAATGCCACTGTTGGTATGCAAGCGGATCTGTAATTGATGCAGGGATCTCAATGCTACCATTTGCAGATTTACCTTTGGCTGTAATGGTATATTTAATTGTTGCTGCTTCGCCTGTGAGCGGCAAGTAATCAAACGTAGAGATGCTCTTTAGTGTTAAAACACCGTGTGGCAATGTATAAACATTGTCTACCGGTGTTATCTCAGTTTCGCCATCAAATATTGCGATTGAAAGGTTATCACCATCTGGATCTGAAGCCTGAATTGTACCTGAAATGTTCTGCCAGTGTTTCACATTCTCTAGCTGAGTCACACCTGCTTGAGGTGAACGGTCAACTTGTTCCGCAGTGCTAGCATTATCTTTATCACTGCCACCACAGGCTGATAGGGCTAAAACTATCGCTGTCGATAGCGCCGTGTATTTAAATTTATTGTTATTCATGTTATTTACCTTTGTACTCTTTACGGCGACAAATGTACTCAAGTAAATTTATGTTAGCAATTTTATAATTTATTTGTTTGTAATAGCGATGTGAATAAAAATTATTTTTTATTAATAATTTCAAGTGGTTAATGGTATTGAAAACGAATGTAAATGATAGCTAACAAAGCTGAAAAAACAAACAGGTTAGAGGAGTATTTAGCCTGTTTGTCTGTAATCATTGGCGAGAAGCTATTATAAGCTGTTGATATCCTTTTTAACTTGATAACCTTCGTCGGTAACAATCTGCTCAAGAATGGCAACTCTTGATTTCAAAGCGTCAAGCTCTGCGTGCAATTGGTCCCGTTCTTTTTGGCTTTGCGAATCTAATTTCTTGTATTCTAGACGGCGTTTATACATTTCGCTAAGTATGCCTCCACCAACGCTAATAAGCACAATTAAAAAAACCATCGTAGTACCGGACATAATCAGTTTACTCCTTTTTTGTTGATAATAGATGCTGATATCTAGCTTAGTCGTATTTTATCCATCCATTAATGTATGGATGTAAATAGCCAGAGTTTTTAATAATGCTCGTTGATCTTGCGAAATCATTCCATGGTTACTACATCTTGCCTTTACTAAATGACAATAGATACTTTTGCGTTAGCAAGGCCCGAATTCAGATAATAAGTGCAGCGGTGTCACCATTAAAACTCTACTGTTGTAATAGGCAATAGCTAAAAATTTTTTGATCACAATGCGCTATTTTACCTTTTACTCTGGTCTAAAGTTAATGATTCATGTTCATTAAGAGTAAACTAAAATCAGTAATTGAATCTGTATACACCATAAAAAACGGCATCACGATTTGCCATCATGATGCCATTAAGTCATCTATAAAGTGAACTGACAATTGTCAGTTAGCATTCAATAATATTTACTGCCAATCCACCGCGTGCGGTTTCTTTATACTTGGTTTTCATATCATTACCGGTATCAAGCATCGTTTTAATCACTTTATCTAGTGACACTTTTTGATCGCCCGTACCGCGTAACGCAAGACGAGATGCATTGATGGCTTTAATAGAACCCATTGCATTACGCTCAATACACGGAACTTGCACAAGCCCACCGACAGGGTCGCAGGTTAGACCCAGATTATGCTCCATGCCAATCTCGGCGGCGTTTTCAACGTGTACGACGTTACCACCCATTATTTCGGTTAGAGCGCCAGCAGCCATTGAGCACGCAACACCTACTTCACCTTGGCATCCAACTTCGGCACCAGAAATAGAAGCATTCTTCTTATATAAGATCCCAATAGCCGCTGCGGTAAGTAGATAACGTGTGGCAATCTCTATATCCACTTCTTTGATAAAAGTGTGATAGTACATTAATACTGCTGGAAGAATACCGGCTGCACCATTGGTTGGTGCCGTCACTACGCGACCGCCTGCTGCATTTTCTTCATTGACTGCAAGTGCAAACAAATCCACCCAATCCATTGCGCGTAGCGGATCTTGGTGCGTTTCTACACTGAGTTTTAAATACAGGCTAGGTGCACGACGACGAACCTTTAAACCGCCTGGTAAAATACCTTCAGTTTTCATACCACGTTCAATACAAGCTTTCATTACCTGCCAGATGTGAAAGAGCGTTTCTTTGATTTCAGATTCTTTACGTAGCGTTTTCTCGTTGGCCATCATTAACGAAGACACACTAAGCCCAGACTCTTTACACATTGCCAGTAGCTCGGCGGCTGAATTGAATGGGTAAGGTGCTGGGTTTTCTGTTCTGATATCTAGCGCAGCTTGCTTTTCAGCTTCAAAATTCTGATCGGTAACGATAAAGCCACCACCAATCGAATAGTAAATTTGGCTATGAGCAAGCTCTTCGCCTTTGTACGCTTTAATTTCCATTGCATTGGAGTGCTTAGGCAGCGTTTTGCGACGGTGAAAAACAATCGCGCCTTGCTTAGGAAATTTTACTTTATGTTGCTTGTCGAGATAGATAACCTGTTCATTTTCTATGGTTTCTAAGATCTCTGGTACTAGATCTGCATCTATGGTTTCAGGATCGTAACCCGCAAGTCCCAGAATAACAGCCTTACCAGAACCGTGACCAATACCTGTTTGGCCTAAAGAGCCGAACAGTTCCACTTTCACCGAAGTGATATCATCAACGATGCCTTGTGCCTGAAGGTCTTTTACGAATAACCTAGAAGCACGCATTGGTCCCACCGTATGAGAGGAAGAAGGGCCAATACCGATACTAAACATATCGAATGCACTGATCATAAATTTTACTCACATTGCCTTTAAAACGGACGCCATCATAACGTGTCTACTTAGGGAAGTAACCCATAATCGGCAAAAGTATATGCTACTTTTGCAGCAAGCATGATAGAAAGGTCTTAAATCTGCAAGATAGAGGAGGGTTTTAAAAAAGGTCTTACCAGTTAAGGGCTAAAATAGGGCGGTAAATTGTTTTACGATTTTTGCCGTTGCACCCCACAGTAAACCGTGCGGTGTCATAAACCCGTCGAGTGAAACTGGTTTGCCGTTATTGGTAAAATGGAAAGTTCGCCAATTCTTGGCTGCGCTTAATTGGTTTAATGGCACTGTAAATGTGTGTTGCACTTCGTCGCTGTGATTCACCCAAGTTGCATCTTGTTGTACAGAAGCAACAACGGGAGTGATTTGGTATCCTGTGAGCGTTTGCATAAACGGTAATATGCCCAGGACTTGAGACTCAGAGATTGCCAGGCCTATCTCTTCTTCGGTTTCGCGAAGTGCTGTGTTGATGATATTACTATCTTGTTGTTCGACTTTGCCCCCAGGAAAACAAATTTGACTCGGGTGGCTCGGTAATTTGCTGCTGCGTTTGCAAAACAACAGGTGGGCACGAGCATTTACATCAACAATAGGAATAAGCACCGCGCTTTGCTTTAGAGTATGCAGTGTAGTTGGTGTTTGCGCCATGATGGGCGCCAACATAAATTGCGATATAACCTGATCAATCTTCATTTAATACCGGGAGGATTTTATTCACTTTGTGGTAAGTCTCTTCAAACTCTAACTGTACTTGAGAGTCTTTGACTATACCACCACCTGCCCAGCAATGTATCTTATTCTGATGACAAACTAGGGTTCTGATAGTGATAGAGGTATCCATGTTACCACAGGCGCTGAGGTAACCGATTGAGCCGCAATAAACGCTGCGTCTGTGCGGCTCTAGCTCTTCGATGATCTCCATGGCGCGGATCTTAGGTGCACCTGTTATGGAGCCACCGGGGAAGGCGGCTTCGAGTTGATCAACAGCACATTTACCCTCTGCCAGTTTAGACGTTACGGTGCTTACTAGATGGTGAACCGCAGGAAAGCTCTCGATTGCAAAGAGTGATGGAACCGCGACGGAACCTGGTTTCGCTACCTTACCCAAGTCATTACGTAGTAGGTCTACTATCATGACATTCTCGGCTCGGTCTTTGCTGCTGTTTTTGAGCTTCTCAGCTTGCGCTTTATCGGCGTCAATGTTTGATAACCTAGGCAGGGTGCCCTTAATCGGCTTAGTTTCTACAATGTTGTCTTTAACTTGAATAAAGCGTTCCGGCGACACGGAAACAATGGCACTATCGCCCAAGTTAAAAAATGCTGAGAAAGGCGCTTGGTTGTGGTTTCGAAGCTTTTTATACGCGAGCCACGGAGTTCCTTCAAAGTCAGCAGTGAATCGTTGTGCTAGGTTTATTTGATAGCAGTCGCCACTTAGCAAATAAGATTGAATGCGCTCAAAATTTTGCTCGTATTGTATTCTACTCATGTTTGACTGCCACTGTGATGTCAGTCTAAATGGCTCAAACGCTGAGGTGTCTTCAAGCCGCGGCAAATACATTGCTAGCCTTTGGGTATTGGGTTGCGACACATAAAACCAAGCTTTGACGACTTTGTCATAAATTAACGCGTCTGGATACAAGCCAACACAAGCATCGGGTAGATTAATATCATGTTCTGCACAGTGTGGTATGTGTTCAATATAACGGCCGAGATCATAGCCAAAATAACCAAGCCAACCGCCATTAAAAGGTAAATTATGGGGAGCACTGCAATTACTGAACTGGGCAAGCTTATCTTTCATCACAGTGAAAATAGATCCACTCTGCAGCTTGCCGTCTAAAAATACATTTCCGTCTTTAGCTTCAAGTAAATTAATTGGTGCAATCGCAATGATATCGTAGCGGCTGTTGATGTGATCAGAATCGCTTGAGTCTAACAGGATAGCCTGAGATTCGTTTGCAAAGTGTTCAAATAATTCTAGTGCATTGTGCCTAATGTCTAATTTCGTACAGTTTATTCGCTCGTTTATCATTTACTTGACCTGCAAAGCTAGCCCCAAACGGGCGGGGAGGTTATCATAGTTACCTGCTATTCCATAGTTTAAGGTATTGAAATTGACTTTCTGATGCTGAATAACAACAATTGCCAGCAAAAGTTTCAATACCAAAAAAATACCGTCGAAAATTGAGGAACCGTCATGAGTACAATCCGTCAGCAAGACTTTATTGATAGCATTGAAGATGCGCTTCAATATATCTCATTTTACCACCCACTTGATTTTGTCCAAGCATTAGAAAAAGCCTACGAAAAAGAAGAAAGTAAGGCTGCGAAAGATGCAATTGCACAGATCTTAATTAACTCACGCATGTCAGCAGAAGGTAAGCGTCCGCTGTGTCAAGATACGGGTATAGTAACCTGCTTCGTTAAAGTCGGTATGGACGTTAAGTGGGATAAAACTGACTTGACGGTACAACAAATGGTGGATGAGGGAACTCGTCGTGCCTATATGAACCCAGATAACCCACTACGTGCATCAATCGTTGCCGATCCGGCGGGTAGCCGTAAAAACACCAAAGACAATACGCCTTCGGTAGTACACATTGACTTAGTACCTGGTGCTGAAGTTGAAGTGATGATTGCAGCGAAGGGTGGCGGCTCTGAAAACAAAACTAAAATGGTGATGCTAAACCCATCAGATGATGTTGCCGAATGGGTGGAAAAAACATTACCTACAATGGGCGCTGGTTGGTGTCCTCCAGGCATGTTAGGTATAGGCATCGGTGGTACAGCAGAAAAAGCGGCTGTATTGGCAAAAGAGTCTTTAATGGATCCGGTTGATATCCATGAGTTGATGGAACGTGGTGCCGAAACCGCAGAAGAAAAACTGCGTCTAGAAATTTTTGAACGTGCAAACAAGCTTGGTATTGGGGCACAAGGTCTTGGTGGTTTAACAACCGTTGTTGATGTAAAAATCAAAACGGCACCAACACACGCAGCGTCTAAGCCTGTGGTGATGATCCCTAACTGTGCCGCTACACGTCACGTACATTTCACATTAGATGGTTCTGGCCCTGCAGACCTAAAAGCGCCAAAGCTTGAAGATTGGCCAGAAGTGACTTGGGAAGTGGGTGAAGATACGCGTCGTGTCAATCTAGATACTTTGACCAAAGCAGATATCCAAGAATGGAAAATGGGTGAAACTGTGCTGCTTTCAGGCAAAATATTAACTGGTCGAGATGCCGCGCATAAGCGTTTACAAGAAATGATGAATTCTGGTCAGGGTTTGCCAGATGGTGTCGATTTCACTAATAAGTTTATCTATTACGTGGGTCCGGTGGATGCTGTGGGCGATGAAGTAGTGGGGCCAGCAGGTCCTACCACATCTACACGTATGGATAAGTTTACTGACTTGATGTTAGAGAAAACCGGTCTTATCGGTATGATCGGTAAAGCCGAGCGCGGTCCTGCAACTGTCGAGTCAATCAAACAAAATAAAGCCGTGTACCTTATGGCTGTAGGTGGCGCAGCGTACTTGGTGGCTAAGGCCATTAAGAAATCACGTGTTGTGGCGTTTGAAGACTTAGGTATGGAAGCTATTTATGAATTTGAAGTAGAAGACATGCCGGTGACGGTTGCCGTTGATAGCAATGGTGAGAATGCGCATACGCAAGGCCCTGCAATTTGGAAAGCACGAATTGAAGAGTTAGATAGCAAACTTACTTAATCAGCTATACATTTATGGGGAGTACAATAGTTACTTTCCATTTTTACATTTGGATCCGTTGTTAAATTAACGGTCTGGAATATTATTGAGGAGGCTGGCAGCCTCCTTTTTTGTATGGATATGTTTACAATGGTTGTTTACCTTCCGTTTACGTAAACAGTAACTTCAGAAAAGTTCGATAAGTTGAATTAAAGTTTCTTAAAAATATTTGTTTTTGATTTGTTTTTTTATTATTTGTTTTTATTTTGAATTAACTATTTGTATTTGCTTTGAATTGGGTTTATATCATCTCAATTTGTGGAATGGTGCTAGAGTTAGTGATAGAGTCTTGCCAATTTCAGCGCTATTGCCTTTAGTGTGATACTGAACGCTAAGTCACACTTAAGAGCTTACCCGTATGGGATAGATAATTTTTGGAGAAGAAGAAAGTGGCTGTATTTAACCAAGTTGAATTTGATAACCATGAGCAAGTCGTATTCTGTTCAGACGAAGCATCAGGCCTTAAAGCGATTATCGCGGTACATAACACTAAACTAGGTCCTGCGGTAGGTGGTTGTCGCCTATGGAATTATGCCTCTGATGAGGACGCGGTATATGATGTACTGCGCCTGTCCAAAGGGATGACATATAAGAATGCGGTTGCACGTTTACCATTTGGTGGCGGAAAATCTGTCATTATTGGCGATGCTAAGACAATCAAGTCAGAAGCGTTATTCAGAGCGTTTGGTAAACACCTAGACCGTCTAGGTGGCAGTTATTACTCAGCAGAAGATGTAAACATCACAACAGGTGATGTAATGGTAATGCATAAAGAAACTAACTACGTAATGGGCCTCGAAGGTAAAAGCGGTAACCCTTCTCCATTTACTGCGTTAGGCACATTCCTTGGAATTAAAGCTGCTTACCAACACAAGTATGGTCACCAAGATTTGGCTGGTATCAAAGTTGCCGTGCAGGGCTTAGGTGCAGTTGCTTACACTTTGTGTAAGCACCTCCATGAAGCGGGTGCAGAGCTATTCGTTACTGATATCAACGAAGAGTCAGTGCAACGAGTGGTCAATGATTTCAATGCTACTGCTGTTGGCATTGACGAAATCTATGATTTAGATGTTGATGTGTATGCACCGTGTGCACTAGGTGCTACGATAAATGACGACACTATTCCACGTATCAAAGCTACGATTATTGCAGGGTGTGCAAACAATCAGCTTGCAGAGTCTCGCCATGGTGAGATCATTCGTGAAAAAGGTATTTTATATGCACCAGATTATGTGATTAATGCTGGTGGAATCATCAATGTTTACTATGAAACAAAACCTGAAGGCTATGATGAGGCTGCAGCGACTAAACACGTTGAAGGCATCTACGACACGCTAACTGAAATCTTTAAGCGTTCTGATGATGAGAAAGTTTCAACACATATAATTGCTGACAAATTAGCACAAGAGATTATTGAAAACGGTCTATAATAACAGCGCCGTTTAATTACCAGAGAGGGGCAAATGCCCCTTTTTTTGTATGAAAAAGAAAATATCTCTTGATACTTGGCCTCGCCAAGAACACTTTTCGTTCTTCAATGATTTTGTCCAACCTTACTTCACCGTTACCGTCAGCTTACAGATGGAAAGAGTTTACGAAATGAGTAAACGTAATGCCGTTCCATTTTCGCTTAGTTGTCTATACGCATTACAGTTGGCATTGCAAAGCTATACCCCTATTCGTTACCGTATAGAGGCAGGAGAGGTGGTTGAATATGATGCTGTAGAAATTAGCAGTGTTTTTCTGCGAGGGGATGAAACCTTTAGATTTGTAAGACTTTCACCTGAAAGTGATTTCAACCGTTTTATTAGCGCTAATACTCATAGCACAACCGAGCAACTAAATGGACCGCTTATCAGTGAGCAATTCTTGATGGAAAGTCAGGTGCCAAATTGTGTTCATGTATCTATACTTCCATGGTTATCTTTTTCCAGTTTTGGTCATGCGAGACACAGTAGAGATGACTTCGGCATACCAAAGTTTGTGTTCGGAAAATACAACAAAGCAGATGGTACGATGCCATTTTGTATTGAAGTCCACCACGCCTTAATGGATGGTCTACACGTCGCTGAATTCGTTCAAATTCTGCAGGAAAAAATAGATCAAGCGATATGGGACAGATAAACAAATTTTGCGTTAGTTCGCAGAAGATGAAATAATTTGCGTTCTGTGCAATGAGAAATCTAGCTTATGCTGCTGTTTTTATAGGTTATTCATAATTTCTATTTGGAATATCTATTCAATTTATTGGAATAAATTTGATGTAAAATATTGTAAACGGCGTATGCAAAAGGTTGGTTTTACAAAGGATGTGTATCTTTTGCTGTGTTTTTGATGTTAATTTTTTGTTTTGTATATAATTATTACTTATTTATTGACAAAAAATGTTTTCACAGTGAAGTTGACACATCGTGTTGCATTTAGCATTATTGGACAGTTGATATCTGTCAAATGATATCAGGGTTGCTCTCACGTTGGTGAGAGCGCGAAAATTATAAAAGTAACATTACTTAATTGGTTGGGAACTATGTCTGTTAAAATCAGAAAGAGCCTTGTAGCTACGGCGCTTTTAGGCGCAACAGCTTTTGCAAGCAGCAATGTGATTGCAGATCCTTTGAATGACATACAAAAAGTAGGTCAACAAACTCAAACGGCTGCTAAAAAGTCTCAAGAAAAGATTGATAACCTTTACGGTCAGTCTCAAGAAATGATTGCGGAATACCGTGGTCTGGTTGAAGAAGCAGAACTGCTTAAAGTGTATAACGATCACGTTGCACGTCTTGTAGCAGATCAAAATGCAGGTATTGAGTCTCTTGAGCGTCAGATTGGTACTATTGACAAGACAAAACAGGACGTTGTGCCTTTGATGTATCGCATGATCGATACGCTTGAGCAATTCATCAAAGCGGACGTTCCGTTTAATCAAGAAACACGTCTGGAGCGCGTTGAGAAACTTCGCAGCATCATGACTAACTCATCTGTAACGACTTCTGAGAAGTTCCGTCAAGTGCTTGAAGCTTACACGATTGAAACTGACTACAGTACAACTATCGTTGCGAGCCAAGGTTCTCTTGAACAAAATGGCAAAAACATCAATGTTGACTTCGCTCGCCTTGGCCGTATCGCATACGTTGCTCAGTCGTTCGACCAAAAACACGCTTGGGTGTGGAACAACAACACTAAGCAGTGGGAACAACTTGGCGAAGAATATCTTAAGCCAGTTAAGAGCATGATCCGAATTGCACGTAAGCAAGCGGCTCCTGAACTTATCGATCTACCTATCTTTGGCGCGGAGTAATTAATGATGAAGAAACTATTTAAAGGTTTTGCTGTTGCTGCAGCGTTAACAGTTTCTGCTGGTGCCGCGCTAAATGCACATGCAAACACTGAAGCCTTAGACAAAATCCTAGAGCAGGTTAAACAAAACCGTATCTCTGAAGGCAAAATCAACAAGCAGCGCGAGCAAGAATTTCTAAGCGATCGTGCTGACAAGCAAGCACTACTAAACAAAGCGAAGCGTGAGCTGGCTGCTGAGAAAGCACGTGGTGAACGTTTAAATGAACAATTTAAACAGAACGAAGTAACGCTTGCTGAAAAAGAAGTTGAGCTAGAAAATGCCAAAGGTACACTTGGTGAAATGTTCGGTGTTGTACGTCGTTCAGCTGCTGACGCTATCGGTTCTATCGAAGCCTCATTGGTAAGTGCTGAAAAACCAGGACGTGCTGAAGTGCTTCGTTCGCTAGCTGAAGCAAAAGAGCTTCCAACTACTCGTGAGTTAGAAGACCTTTGGATTGCTTTCCAAACTGAAATGACTGAATCAGCTAAAGTTTCTAAGTTTGAAGCTGAAGTTGCTGAGCTAAATGGTGATGTAAACGTCAAAGAAGTAACGCGTGTTGGTAACTTCAACCTACTTACTAAAGACGGCTACGTTATTTATGATGCTGAGAACAAGCAAATTGTGCCTCTTGGTAAACAACCAAGTGGTGAGCTAGCTGGTGTTGAGCGTCTAATCGCTGCACCTGCTGATAAGTTTGTTATGGTTGCGATTGACCCAACTCGTGGTTCACTATTACAACTGAATACTCAGCGTGCAACGATGGAAGAGCGCTGGCACCAAGGTGACACGGTTGGTTACATCATTACAGCACTACTTATTTTAGGTGCATTGATTGCAATCGTTCGTATGCTAGATCTATTTATTGTTAGCGGTAAAATCAAAGCGCAAATCAAAAACGCGAGTAACCCTAACACAAACAACCCACTTGGTCGTATCTTGAAAGTTTATCATGATAACAAAGATCAAGACGTTGAAAACCTAGAGCTTAAGCTTGATGAAGCTATCCTACGTGAAACTCCGCGTATTGAGATGGGCGTAAACATCATCAAGATTCTAGCGGCTATTGCGCCACTACTAGGTCTACTAGGTACGGTTGTTGGTATGATCATGACATTCGAATCAATCACACTTTATGGTACTGGTGATCCGAAAATCATGGCAGGTAACATCTCTCTAGCGCTAGTAACTACAGCACTAGGTCTTATTGCAGCTCTACCTCTAATTCTACTTCACGCTGTTGTACACGGTCGTAGCAAAGCGGTTCTACACATCCTAGATGAGCAAAGCGCAGGTATTGTTGCTACTCACGCGGAGAAGGAGAAAGCCTAATGTTAGTCCTGATGGAGATATGGGAATCTATCAGGGATTTTGTTGCTACAGGCGGCGATGTATTATACGTGGTCGCGATAGCACTCTTTCTAATGTGGGTTTTAATGATTGAGCGCTATTGGTTCCTACTAGGCGAGTTTCCTAAGCTACACAAGGATATCGTTGCTAAGTGGGACGCCCGCCAAGATACTACGTCTTGGTACGCACACAGAATCCGCGATGCTTGGATTTCTGAAGCGTCTGAAAAATTAGATGAGCGCATGTTGATTATCAAAACATTGGTTGCGATGTGTCCATTAATCGGTCTTTTAGGTACAGTGACAGGTATGATCACAGTATTTGAAACGATGGCTACTCAAGGTACGGGTAACGCACGATTAATGGCTTCAGGCATATCAATGGCTACGGTACCAACAATGGCTGGAATGGTTGCGGCACTATCAGGTGTTTTCTTTAGCACGCGTCTAGAAGCACGTGCAAAAATGGCTAAAGAGAAGCTAGTTGATAGCTTGCCTCATCACTAGAGAGAGATTGAACTATGGCACGTAAACAACGTTTTCGTGAAGAGGAAGATGCAGCAGTAGATATGACACCGATGCTAGACATCGTATTCATCATGCTTATCTTCTTCATCGTAACCACTTCTTTTGTTAAAGAAGCTGGTATTGAGGTTAACAAGCCAAAAGCGGCACAGGCACAAAAGACTAAAAATGCGAACATCTTTATTGCAATCCGTGAAAACGGTGAGATTTGGATGGACAAGCGTCAAGTTGATGTTGAGCGTGTAAGTGCTAACCTTGAAAGTCTAATGGCTGAACAACCGACTGACGTGATTATTATTCAAGCCGACAAAGGTGCGAAACACGGCGTAGTTGTTAAAGTTATGGACCAAATTAAAGCGACAGGCGACAACTTGAAGATTTCAATAGCTGGAGATCAGTAATGATTCGACTTCTGTTTTCACTTCTAGCAGGTGGGGCAGTAACTCTCGGCTTGTTCTTTTTCATGTCATATCTTATCTCCGGAGGAGCGGATAGGGCAGATGTACAGAAGGAACAAATCGTAGTCGAGATTATGTCGAATCCACCTGAATCAAAGGTGCAGCAGCGGAAGCGTGTCCCGCCTCCGCCGCCGCCACCACCTAAGCAGCCGCCAAAACCGCAGCCGCCTCAGCCAGATACGGCTGATCCTTCTGCGGGTAACATCGGCTTTAACATGCCTAGCATTGACCTAGGTGGTACTGCAGGTGGTTTATCTGGACCTGGCGAGTTTGGCCGTGACGGTGATGCGACACCTATCGTTCGAATTGAGCCAAAATATCCACCTCAAGCCGCTCGTGATGGCAAAGAAGGTTGGGTACGTTTATCTTTCACAATCAATGAGGTAGGTGGAGTCGAAGATGTTGAAATTATCGATGCTGAACCAAAGCGTATCTTTGACCGTGAAGCAAGACGTGCACTTCGTAAGTGGAAATACCGCCCTAAAGTTGTTGATGGTAAGCCACAGAAGCAACCTGGAATCACAGTTCAGCTTGATTTCACACTAAACCAAGGTAATTAAGGAGGCAGGCATGAAAAGTTTACCTAAATTTACAGCTCTTGCTCTTCTTATTGCATTGACTGGTGGCATTTACTCAGAGTCAGTTTCTGCTGCGCCTAACTATGAAGAAATAGAGAAGCGTAAAGCAGCAAAAACTAAGATCATGGGTGAGCGAGTAGGTAAAAAAGTTGCCAAAGCGTTCGAGTTATATAACGAAGAAAAAGTCGATGAAGCGATTGCAATGCTTCGCGAGCTTGACCCTTCTGATGACTTCGATAAAGCAACGGTTAACCGTTACCTAGGTCAGCTTTATGCTCAAAAGGAAAACTACAGCGAAGCGATTAAGTATACGCGTTTAGCTATTGCTCCTGATGCGCTTAACTTTAAGGATCAAAGCGATCTAATGAAGTTACTTGGTGACCTTCTGCTAGGTACTGAAAAGTACGCTGAAGGTATTAAAGCCTATGAAGCGTGGATGGACTTTACGGGTGAAAATGACCCTAAAGTGTATGGTCGTATCGCGCAAGCTTATTATGAGCTAAAGCAATACCCTAATGTTATTGCTCCAGCTGATAAAGCTATCGCAGGTGTAGAAGAGCCAAATAAACAATATTATCTGATGAAAGTTGCAGCATACTTTGAATTGAAGCAATTCAAAAAGGCTGTAGAGGTTGGTGAAGAGCTAGTGCGTGTTTTCCCTGAAGACCCGAAAGCTTGGACACAACTAGGTGGCTTTTATTTGCAAACCGAAGATTACAGTAAAGGTATGACTGTAATGAAGGTGGCGCATAGTAAAGGTTATTTTGAAAAAGAGAATGACTATAAGATTCTTGGAAGCTTATACTCTTTGACAGAAGATCCTTGGCGTGCAGCTCAAACGTTCGAAAAGGCTATGAAAGATGGCAAAATCGAACGTACAAAGCAAAACGTGACAGCGCTTGCAAGTTATTACCACCAAGCTAAACACATCAGTGAAGCTGCTAAATACTATGAAGAAGCTGCTAAATTTGATGATGATGCAGAACTTTATGGAAGAGCAGGTGGCCTTTTACTGCAAAACCTGCAGTACAGTGCGGCAGTAGTTAGACTAAATAAAGCGTTAGAGCTTGGTACCAAAAAGAAAGGCAGTACATATGCTGATCTTGCGGAAGCTTACTACTATCAAGATAAGTTCAAACAAGCTTATGCAGCAATTTTGAAGGCGAAGGAAGATCCTAGCACTCGAAGATTTGCGATTAGCTGGTCGAGCTTTATCAAAGAAAAAGCACAACGTAGGGGTGTTAGCCTCTAATTAAAAAGCCCCGAAAGGGGCTTTTTTGATTTCAAGTTTTAATGTGAAATTATGAAAAAGCATTTATCGTTCAGCCTTATTTTGGTCGCGTTTATATTCCTATCTGCTTGTAGTGAGCAAAAGCAAGTCGTAAATTATCAAGAGCTCAGAACTTCTTTAATTTCTCTTAATAGCAGTTTAAGCCACTCATCTACTGATAATATTAGTGTGTTGCCATTTACAGAGGGCTACTTACAGCTTAGACACGCGTTATTGGCTAGTGACTTGGATGACTCAGATGTGATGGCGCACAAAGAGTTAGACTACTTAAGAATTCAAGAGCGCTATCCAGAGCGTTACTTACCTTGGCCTAGTAATATTACAGTGCTTAAGAACGTAGAGGGTAGGGTGAGTAGCGAAGAACTTGAACAATGGCTTGCATTTGTAACAACAAAGCTAAAAGAAGCTGACGAAAGTAATATTCGCTTAAACCGGTTTGAGCGAGAAGCGATAATAAAGCAGCTTGAAGATTCGAGTATTGATGCGCCCTCGCGTTCAATGCTGCTGACTTATTTAAATGATTATAAACCAAGAGCGATGCTAGGGCTGCATCAGTTACCGAATGGAAAAGAGTGGTATCAATCAAAGCTAAATTTTTACGGGGCGATTCAAGAATCGCCTAATAAAATATTAGCAAGGTTATCGAAAATTGATGCTAAAAATAGCAGTTCAAATATGCTTAAGATCACGGCGAATACTCAACAGCCCTATATACTAGAGCTATTGCCAGCGAGCTGCCAAAGAATTAGTGGTCTCAACTGGCGTGATGGATTTATTAACGTGCCTTCGACAGTGGCAAAGTGTACAAAGGCAATAGAGCAGCATAAAGCACTAATTGTAACCTTGATGACGGTGGACTTAGGAATTCATTACCAAGGGTGGTCACAAAAGCAAGCATTTGTTGCGCTTAACTCAAAACTAGCGCTGAATGAACAACAAGCACAACAATTGATTTCGAATATAGTCTATTTTCCGGCGACTATTTTTGCTGCATATCCCCATTTTTTAAAGCCTTAGTCTTACAACTGCGACAGCGTTGGGTTGCTGGATCTTGTTCTAGCAACTCAAGTTCTATTGTCTGCTCGCAATCACAGCAATAACCAAACTGACCGATCTCCATTTGGCATAATGCCGCTTCGACTTTCATCAACCTATCATAGAGCGGGAACTGCTCGGGATTTATTTTTTCCATTACAATATCAAGCCATTTATTAGGCGGATTGAGTTCTAAGGTATTGGCAAGATTATGAGTAAACTCATTAGGTGAAGCTTTTAGCTCTCCTAAAAAGTCGTTTCTAAGTGTAGCGAGTTCGGCTTGCAAGTTTTGCTCGTAGTTATGTGTGTTTTCATTCATGGGCGCTCTCCTATCCGACGTCCCATTATCATTTCAGTCAAACTTTACTGTTATGATTTGAATCAAGGTCTGGAGACATTGCGTATTTCTGTAACACCTTCATGACGTCATCTTTGCTTTTGAGCGTTTTGATTTCATCAAAAAGAACATGTGCGCCGCTATATTGACGTTTCAAATAACTTAACCACTGTTTTGTTCTAGCCGAAAAGTACTTTTCACTCATATTCTCATCTTGATGCATAGACGAATGAAGAATATGGTAGACGACATTTTCCCATGTGAGCGGAGTATAATGAGTACCGTTAACATGCGCTTTAATTTTTGCTGCCAAATCGGGGGTGGCTAGCGCACCGCGACCAAGCATCAAATTTTGGCATTGGCTACGTGTTTGGCAGAGTAGTGCATCTTCAACTTGCCAAATTTCACCGTTAGCAACGACAGGAATGGTTAACCTTGACAGTAAAGGTGGGATCTTTTCCCAGTACGCTGGCGGTTTGTAGCCATCTCGCTTGGTACGAGCATGTATCGCCAAACTCGAGGCGCCTCCTTGCTGGACCGCATCGACAATTTCAGTGCTATTGGCATCGTCATCAAAGCCAAGGCGTATTTTAGCGCTTACTTGATGTTCTTCTGGTACCGCATCTCTAACCGTTTTAATGATTTGATAGATTTGCTCTGGCTCTTTCAGTAAAACCGCACCGCCACGGCTTTTATTCACGGTTTTTGCAGGACAACCAAAGTTCAAGTCAATACCATGTGAACCAAGCTTTACGGCCTTTCGTGCATTTGCTGCAAGCGCATGGGGAACTTGACCTAGGAGCTGTACTCTTACCGGTGTTCCGGCTCTGGTATAACCACCATTTAATAGTTCAGGACAGTATCTAGTAAATACTCTACGTGGAAAGGTGAGATCAACGACGCGAATAAACTCAGTCACACAAAGATCAAAGCCGCCGAGATCTGTGAGTAATTCGCGCATTTTAAAATCAACTACACCTTCCATCGGCGCCAGAACAAGCTTCATGTGTTAACCTTCAGATACAACAAAAATAAAATGAGTCACTGATGACTCATCGAAAAGTGCGACATTTTAGCTAATTGTTTGCTGCAAGTCATCAACAGCCCCTAGTTATCCACAAATAGCAAAAAGACAACAGATGGACTATAACTGGATGTAAACCACAACTTAGTGATCACAGCTAAAATTTTTAAACGTTTAGCGAAATAAATGTGTAGACGTTTGGGTCTACTAATTGAATCTACTATTTCTGAGAGAGCAAACATTATGAATACCGTTAAAAAGAACTCTATTGCCCTAACTTTAAGTGCTGTTGTTGCAGGTACTGCGGGGTTAACCGTGACAGACGCAAGTGCTAATCCATTTAGTTTTGAAACCATGACTGCCGGTTATCAACTAGACGCTGGTGAAGGTAAGTGCGGCGAAGGTAAATGTGGTGGTGATGCTAAAGGCAAAAAAGAA
>NZ_PNDS01000090.1 GCF_005886535.1 Pseudoalteromonas sp. S2755 | reverse complement strand
CAAAGTGTGATCCCGCCGTGATACCATATAGGATAGGGTCTGCATGAGTCATATATATGGAACGCCAATTATCAGGTGCTGTGCGTCTAACATAACGAAGAGATAATCGAACGCGATATTTCATTATCATTAGGATTGTTAGATCAACAAGGAAATGGGATCCAAACATCAAAAGGTTGCCTTGAAAAGGTGGTAGTCCCATACTATTTAACGAAACAACGTAACTCACTAAACCATATTCTATAGCTGTCATTATTAACAGTAGTGCCGCAATGTGCTTTATATTTTCATGGTTTTTAGCCATAAAGCAAAATATAATAATGCAGGCAAGCATTACAGTATCTGCATAATGATTGAAATGGATATAAACTACTGAAAGTGAAGCTGCAATTGCTGCACAAATAAGTAAAAAGATCCAAGATGTTCGCATTTTATTTCCTTACAGTAAGCCCTATAACTTCAGCTTTCGGTGTGTTGTAGCAGTTAATAAGCTTAGTTTTAGATGCTAATAGTGATTGTAAATTTGGCCTATGGTTTTTCGGATGGTTCCAACTTCGGGTCATCTATTTTTGCGCCACCAGTTCCGCCGATGGTTTTTCTAATTTCATCAATACCTAAGACTGTAAAGTTGAAGGTACTAGCTTTTGCATCTGCAAATAGCACCCTAGGATCATCAGCTTTAGCTCCACCAGAACCACCAAAAACTTTTCTACTATCGCTATGTTGGATTAGCTTTGGGTGAGAAGTGTGTGGTTCTGAAGATGCTGTTGTAAGTCTTGGATCATCACCTTTGGTTCCACTGCTTCCACCTACCACTCGGGTAGTTGAGCTTTTCTCCAGTTGAAACTTGTAATCTGATGACTGTGCTATTGGTTCGCATTTTACCTTTGGCTCTGCGACTTTATTGCCACCACTTCCACCAATCACCTGATTAACTGAGTCAGCACTAAGTGATGATTTTTTATTTGGTGTTATGAAATCGTTTTGTACTTTAGGGTCATCAGCTTGTCCTCCTGTACTTCCACCAGTCACCTGATTGACTGAATCAGTACTAAGTGCTGATTGTTTACTTGGTGCTATGGAGTCGCGTTCGCCTCTTGGGTCTTTTACTTTTGGCCCAAGCGATCCACCAGATACCCTGTTAGCTTGTTTTTGGGAAAGTGCTGTTAAAGTTACGAGTCGGTTAGCTATATTTTTTATAAAAAAGCGCATAATGACGTCCTTTCTAAGTTAAGTTTTGCGGTGTTTAGTTTCCACTCCACTTTACTCCTTAACAATAAAGTTGAAAACATTGTGTTGTAAATGAACGTTATTCGTAACTTTATTGTTTGCCATTGTGGTAAGGGGCAATGAAAGTGCGCGTCTTTCATTAGCCGTTATCCTCGTTGCTTGATTTTCTATTTCGCGGTGTTGGAGATCTGCGCCACAATTTGGCGTCGTCAATTTTGTCTCTTAAGGCAAGGATTTGTTCTCTAAGTGGATTGAGGTTGATGCCGTAGGCGTCGCACCATACTTCAAAATATTCGTAAGGAAATTTGCTTACGCCTTTTTCGTAGTTTTCGTAAGTGCCACGCTCCACGCTGACCAAATTAGCCATTTCTTGCGTGGTTTTGCCAGCGACTTTGCGCATGCGGCGCAGGTCGTCTCCTGTAAAGCGCTTATCAAATTTCCCCACCAACTCAATCCTTTTTGCCTGTCGCACTCGCGTCACAAACAGCATCAGTCCCTATGTAGCCGGATGTATGCTATTTGTTTGTCTCTATTGTTCGCTTAACAAAGTTGCATTTTTGTATCTAAACCGTAAACGCGAGTCTGTCGTAGAAAATTTCTTTTTCAAGAGTAGTCAGTCTAAAAATGAACATTTTGTTGCATTTAATTAATCTTCGCTCGATTTTTTAGGCGAAGCCTGAGATGAGTAACTCATTATTTAACTGAGGTGTTGCAATGATGATTTTGGCGTTTTTAATTAATTTACAAATAAATTCAAAAAAATTGTCTTCGCGCAGATTTTTGCTCGAAGCTTTTGTTACTTTAGTGTGAAACAAAGTGACATGTTGGAGAGCAATATGGATTATCTACGCCAATATCATGACTTAACGATTTATTACGATGCCCTCAAGAAGGCGGCAAG
This sequence comes from Pseudoalteromonas sp. S2755, assembly GCF_005886535.1. Taxonomy (GTDB): domain Bacteria; phylum Pseudomonadota; class Gammaproteobacteria; order Enterobacterales; family Alteromonadaceae; genus Pseudoalteromonas. The sequence goes on along the minus strand of NZ_PNDS01000090.1, from coordinate 12,905 downwards.
GCAGGGTAACGAGGTGCCAGACACCACAACTAAATGGTTAGCACTGGTGGAAACAACCTTGTTTGAACTGCAAGAGCTTGCCCATTTGGAAAAGGCTTACATGCAGAAGTCAAAAACGATGAATAATCTGGTTGAGTTGGTGTATTCCAGTGCCCCAAGCATGGAATAACTAAAAGGGTAATTGCTTTTTGAGTTTTTGCGGTGGGGGGAACGTTTTACGCTAGTTTTACGTTCCCCCTTTTTTCTTTTTGTGCGTGTTTATCGCCTGATGTGTAGGCGATAAACGGGTCGTACTACAGTTCGTAAGTAAAACTTAAACCATAAACGCGTGGCTCGCCGTATTGTACATAGGTATTGTCTTGCCAGCCGTCTAATGGATTATTACCAAACCTAAAGCCACGTACTACAATGTCTTCGTCTGCTAGGTTTCTACCCCAAGCCGTTAATGACCAGTTGTCGCCATAGTAACTAAGGCTTGCGTTGATCAGGTTACGATTACGCGCTTGCTCGTTGTGACTATCCGAGAGGTAATAGTTGTCTTTGCCTTCCACACCTAATTCAACCACTAGGTTATCCATTAACTCGTAATTGACGGCAAACGAGTATTGATAATTTGGCGCTTGTGCTTGGTCGCGACCATCAAGGTTGAGGCCACTGGCAGCTATAAAGTCTTCAATCTCGGTCTCTAAATAGCCTGCGCTATAGCTAAAACCAAGACGGTCCGTGTATTGTAGGTTGCCTTCAACTTCTAGGCCGTAGTTACTGCCTTTACTGGCGTTGTCGATGTAGCCTGCAAATTGCTGGTTAGAAACTTGCCATTGTTTTAGCTGGATATCATCGCGTTGCATATAAAACGCGGTAACCCGCACAAGGTGACGTTTGTCTTCAGACTCACCTTTTACACCAAACTCAGCGTTCCAAACATACTCAGGGTCAAAGTAATGGTGTTCAGCCGGAATATTTAAACCTTCATCTTTGGCTTTTGCCAGTGCTTCGCCGTTTACACCGCCGACTTTGTAACCGCGAGTAAGGCTGGTGTAGATCATCGTGCGCGGTACAACTTGATATTCAAGTGCGACTTTTCCGCCCCACATTACATCATCGGTTTCGATACTAAAGCCGTTACTATCTAAATAGTCAGCGTCATATTGCTCCGCGCGAAGACCACCGATTAGGCGAGTTTTGTCTGAAAGGTGATGCACGTATTGACCAAAAATCGCTTTACTTTCTACGGTGTATGCTGACGTAAATGGGTTCTCAAGCCAAGTGTAATGACGGGTCAAATCAACATCGTTACGCTTTGCAAAAACACCTACCACCCAGTCATTTTGTTTATCTTTGATTAAAAACTCTATGTTGCCATTTTCATGGTTACGCCCGTAGGCATCGGTTGAGCTATATCCTTCAGGGTGTAATCCTGCTGCGCATAGCGCTGGTTGAGCTGCGTCATTACAGACCCAATCTTCGTCGTAGCTATATAAAGTATCAGCATCTAGCCCAGATACATTAAATTCGACATTGAATAAGTCTGAGCGAGTATAAATTCCGCGTAGTGAAAACGCATCGGAGCTGAGGTTGTCTTGGCCTGGGGTATCAGCAACACTGTTACGTGAATTATCCAGGGTGAAACCGTCGTACCCGTTTTCAGTATCAATATGGTGATAAGCAAACTCTAGTGCGAGGTTGTCGCTCACTTGAGAGTTAAGTTTCACTCTTGCTACTTGCTCGTCTTGTTGCTGAGTGGGTTTATTTAGGTAGAGGTTATCTACGTAACCGTCAGACTCTCGCTGATAAAGGCTGACGCGCACAGCGGTGTCGTCGCTTAATCCTGTGCCAGCCGCAAGGCCTGCTTCGTAGCTACCATAATTACCTGCGCCTAACTTCACTTTTAAAGATGGCGCTGTGGTAGCGGCTTGGGTATTTACTTCAACGATTCCTGCTAAAGCATCTGAACCGAATTTAGTGCCTTGAGGGCCGCGATACACCACCACTGACTCAGTATCAAAAAGCAGCGCACTGGCGCCTAATCCTGAATAATTAATACCGTCAATTAATAAGCCAACGCTGGGATAAATAGGATCAACAAACTGTGAACGTAAGCCGATACCACGGATTTGCATAAAGCGACCACGAGACGCACCTGCCGTAAAGTTAACGTTAGCGGTGGCACCTAGTATCTCATCTAAATATTGCGCACCACGCTTAGCGATAGTGAGTTCGTCAACCACCGAAGCGCTTGCACTTAATGTCTGGATACTTTCATTCTGAAAATCGCCAGTGACGACAATGGTTTCTAGGTTATCGTCGGCAAGTGCCTGATGAGAGAAAAATGGCAGCAGTGCCAAGGTGATCGTAGAGAGTTTTAACTTCATGCTTAATCTTTGTCCCATTTTTAATTAGGCACAGTTTAACAAAAGCCAGACCAGTTGACAGTGAAATTGTGTTATATGTTAGCCCGCAAATGTTAAACAAATAGGCCAGATATGAGTTTTAAAGTTGATTTTAAAGTCCGTGACTACGAGTGTGACTTACAAGGTATAGTTAATAACAGTGTGTATTTTAATTATTTAGAGCATGCTCGACATGAGTTTTTACTGGCGAATAACGTTGATTTTGCAGCGCTTGCAGAGCAAAAAGTGAACTTGGTCGTTATTCGTAGCGAAATGAATTACAAAGACTCGTTACGTCCTGGCGATGAATTCTATGTTGAAGTCGCACTTGAGCGTGAAAGCAGAGTAAAGTTTGCATTTAAGCAAAAAGTGATAAGAGCGCATGACGATAAACTCATGCTTGATGCTGTGGTCACTGGAACTTCGGTGAATGAGCGCGGTAGACCGTTTTTACCTGAGGTTATTACTCACTTATTTGAAGAGCAGCAATTTGTGAAATAGTTGGTGTTAAAACATTCAGGTAGGACAATTTTACAGAATTTTACTGCTATTTTTGTGTCTTGAAACGTTATAATAAACTCAGGGCATAAAATAGATGGTTTACCATGAAATTCATCAGCATAATCGGCGCAATAATGGCGCTAAGTGGATGTATATCGACAGGGAAGGTAGACACGGAAGCGCTTAAGTATTCCGCTTGGCAGTTACAGAGTATCAACGGCCAAAATATTGCGCAGTTACAATCAGACGCTGGACTTGGTGAAAAGCCTATTGATATTCGTTTTATCGATGCGCTGCAAGTCAATGGTTTTGCGGGTTGTAACCGCTTTTTTGGTGAAGGCGAAATTGTCGAAGGACAGTTAAAAGTTAAAAACTTAGGCATGACGCGTAAGTACTGTGGTGAAGAAATCGCTCAGGTCGAATCGCAGCTTATTAACCAATTACAAATTGGTGTCTTGCTTGAAGTAAATGCTAATAAGTTGACCTTAAAAGGAAAACCTCAGTTTAGTTTTATTAAACAATAAGCTGAAAATAAGAATTCCAGTGTCAGTGCTTGCGAGCTTTCGTGTTAGCAAGTAGACTGGCGCTAATTCGTTACTTGTCGGAGTGCCTTGAGTTTTTGCAGCAAATTTGTTGCAGATAGTCGGGCTGAGATCGCATTTTGCGGGATCCGTGGACCTGATCAGGTTAATGCCTGCGTAGGGAACAAGACAGCAAACGCGTTGCGTTTGTCTGTAGCAATAGCAGTTTATTGCTATCCACCTTACCCGAGGACTATCCTCGTCTCTCTCCTTTAGGAGATCTGACAAGACACCTTTGTATGAAAATAAGAGGGACGTCATGTCAAACAATAGTAGCAAGCTAAGTCGTCGTGAAGCGCGAGCAGCCGCGGCAGAATTTATCCATAATCTTAAAGGCCAACCTTTTCCAAATTCACATAAAGTTTATGTGGAGGGCGAACAAGCAGGCGTACGCGTTGGTATGCGTGAAATCACACTAAGTGATTCGTTTGTAGGTGGCACCGAAGAAAATCCGGTATTTGAATCAAACGATCCCATTCGTGTTTATGATACTTCAGGTCCATACACAGATCCTGAAGTGCCGGTTGACGTTCGTGTTGGCCTTCCTAAATTTAGAGAGCAGTGGATAGTTGAGCGCGATGATACCGAAATGCTAGAGTCGGTGACGTCACAGTTTTCTCAGCAGCGTATGGCGGATGAAGGACTTGATCATATTCGCTTTGAACACTTACCTAAAATTCGTCGTGCCAAGGCGGGTAAAAATGTCACACAAATGCACTACGCCCGCCAAGGCATAGTGACGCCTGAAATGGAATATGTGGCGATCCGTGAAAATATGGGACGCGCTAAGTTGCGTGAAGAATTGCTCGCGCAGCAACACAAAGGCCAATCGTTTGGAGCCAGTATTCCTGAGTTCATTACGCCTGAATTTGTCCGTGATGAAATTGCTCGTGGTCGTGCTGTACTGCCAAACAATATCAATCATCCTGAGACTGAGCCGATGATCATTGGACGTAACTTCTTAGTCAAAGTTAACGCCAATATTGGTAACTCATCAGTGACCTCCTCTATCGAAGAAGAAGTAGAAAAAATGGTATGGTCGACCCGTTGGGGTGCAGATACCGTAATGGATCTGTCGACAGGGCGCTACATTCATGAAACTCGTGAGTGGGTGGTACGTAACTCTCCAGTGCCTATCGGTACGGTTCCAATCTATCAGGCATTAGAAAAAGTAAATGGGGTTGCCGAAGATCTTACGTGGGAGATCTTCCGCGATACCTTGATTGAGCAAGCTGAGCAAGGCGTGGATTACTTTACTATCCACGCGGGAGTACTACTGCGTTACGTGCCAATGACGGCAAAACGCGTGACCGGTATTGTGTCTCGCGGTGGTTCAATTATGGCGAAGTGGTGTTTAGCGCATCACAAAGAAAACTTCCTCTATACGCACTTTGAAGAAATCTGTGAAATCTTAAAACAGTATGATGTTTGTTTCTCATTGGGTGATGGTTTGCGTCCGGGTTCTATTGCCGATGCCAATGATGAAGCGCAATTTAGCGAACTGCGTACCCTTGGTGAGTTAACTAAGCTTGCGTGGAAACACGATGTTCAGGTCTTTATTGAAGGCCCAGGACACGTGCCGATGCATATGATCAAAGAGAATATGGAAGAGCAGCTAAAGCACTGCGATGAAGCACCGTTTTACACGCTTGGCCCACTCACAACTGATATCGCTCCGGGTTATGATCACTTCACTTCTGGGATCGGCGCGGCGCAAATTGCTTGGTATGGTTGTGCGATGCTGTGCTATGTGACACCAAAAGAACACTTAGGCTTACCGAATAAAGAAGATGTAAAAGAAGGCCTGATCACCTACAAAATAGCGGCGCATGCAGCGGATCTGGCGAAAGGCCATCCGGGTGCTCAAGTTCGTGACAATGCGCTGTCTAAAGCACGCTTTGAGTTCCGCTGGCACGATCAGTTTAATCTCGGTCTAGATCCAGAGCGTGCTCGAGAATATCACGATGAGACCTTGCCACAAGAGTCGGGCAAAGTCGCTCATTTCTGCTCTATGTGTGGCCCTAAATTCTGCTCGATGAAGATCACTCAGGATGTGCGTGACTATGCAAAAGCGTTAGAAGCGCGAGGTATTGATCCTAATAATGTTGGCGAAGAGATCAGCATTAAAATGGTGGATGTTGAAGCCGAGATGAAAGCAAAATCAGAAGAGTTTAAGCAATCGGGCTCTGAGCTTTACCACAAAGCGATATAACCTAACCCATCATAGCCACCTTGATGCCTGTCGGGTGGCTAACTTTAGGAGTGTAGCTATGTCTACTCAAGCACGTGTTGCTATCTTGGGCTTTGGTTTAACAGGGCGCATCGCCGCGTTGATGCTGGCTGAGCGTTATCAAATCAGCGTGTTTGAACAAGCAAAGCAAGGTACTGAGATCTCAGCAGGTAGTGTGGCGGCGGCCATGTTAGCGCCGTTGGCTGAGTCTGTGATATGCGATGAAGCGTTGGCGCTGCAAGGGTTGGAGTCTATGAAACTCTGGCCACAATTACTGGCTAAATTGGAAAGCTCGGTATTTTTCCAGCAGCAAGGCTCTCTTATTGTGGCACATGGGCAAGACCGTGGTGATTTAGTGAGTTTTCAGCAGCGCTTAAAACCGTTAAAAGATCATCGCGCGGAAGTGGTAAATGGTACTCAGATCGCACAATTGGAACCAGAGCTTGGTGGTGTGTTCCATCAAGGCTTGTATTTACCTTGCGAAGGCCAGCTTGATAATCAGGCGTTTTATCAAAGTAGTGGGGCAACATTGACTAAGCAAGGTGTAGAGATTAACTACGGGATCCATTGTGATGAAGCGCAAAAGGCGCAGCTTAGTCAAGCGTATGACTGGGTGATTGATTGTCGCGGTCTAGGTGCGAAAGCCACATGTAATGGGCTTCGTGGCGTGCGCGGCGAAGTGGCGAGAATTTATGCCCCAGAAGTGACCTTGACCCGACCTGTACGCTTGATGCACCCAAGATATCCCATTTACATTGCGCCAAAACCAGACCATCAGTTTGTTATTGGTGCGACGGAAATTGAGTCGCAAGATAATGGCGAGATAACGGTACGTTCTGCACTCGAATTACTCTCTGCAGCTTATTCGGTTCATCGTGGGTTTGCCGAAGCGCGAGTATTGTCTTTATTAGCAGGACTTAGACCTGCGTTTAAAGATAATCACCCCAAAATTGAACAACAAGGTAATGTGATCAGTATCAATGGTCTATATAGACACGGTTATTTGCTGGCACCGCTTATCGTGAAACAAGCACTATCTAAGGAGTTATTATGAAAGTCGAATTTAATGGCGAAACGATTAATATCAACCGCGAGCAAAATATTCAGGAATTTATTGAAGCCAGAGGTGCCAAACCGCCTTTTGCTGTCGCGCTTAATGGTACTTTTGTTTCCCGTACGGAGCTGCCAAGCGTGACATTGAGCGACGGTGATAAGATTGAGCTTTTATCACCAATTCAAGGGGGATAAACATGCAGTCTTTGACTGATACTAAGCTCACTATTTATGGTGAACAATTTACTAGCCGCATGCTAATTGGCTCGGCACTTTATCCTTCTCCAGAGGTAATGCAGGGGGCTATCGCCACCTCGGGTGCTGAAATTGTTACTGTGTCGCTGAGACGCCAGCAAACTAAGCAGGCGGGTGATGACTTTTGGTCGCTTATCAAAGAGATGGGACTACGAGTCTTACCAAACACAGCAGGTTGTCATAGCGTAAAAGAAGCGGTGACCTTGGCGCAGATGTGCCGGGAAGTGTTTGCCACGGATTGGATTAAACTTGAACTTATTGGCGATGAATATAACTTGCAGCCAGACCCAATTGCATTGCTCGAAGCCACCGAAATCTTGATAAAAGACGGCTTTAAAGTATTGCCTTATTGCACTGATGATTTGGTGCTATGTCAGCGTTTGGATGCGCTTGGATGTGAAGTTTTAATGCCTTGGGGCGCGCCAATTGGTACGGGAAAAGGGCTGCTAAATCCATATAACCTGCAAACCATCCGCACGCGTTTACCTCATCAAACCTTGATTGTCGATGCGGGACTCGGCTTGCCGTCTCATGCTTGCCAAGCACTTGAGCTAGGTTATGATGCCGTACTATTAAATTCGGCAGTGGCAGGGGCGGGTTGTCCTATCACCATGGCAAAAGCGTTTGAAGCCAGCACGGTTGCAGGGCGCCTGTCTTATTTGGCAAAAGCAATGCCACAAAAAGAGGTGGCATCACCTTCTACGCCAACCTTAGGCATGCCTTTTTGGCACGCAAACTAACTTGAATTGCGGATAACTACATAAGGAGTTCTCTTTGTCACACATCGTTTGGAGTATTGCGGGTTCTGATTCTGGCGGCGGCGCTGGTATTCAAGCGGATATCAAAGCAACGCAGAGCTTTAATGTTCATTGTTGTACCGTAGTAACTGCGTTGACGGCGCAAAATAGTTTAGGGGTGGAAGCGCTAAACCCGGTATCGACCGCGGTTATCGAATCTCAGCTAACGGCGCTTTCGCAAGATATGCCTGCAACGGTGATAAAGATTGGCATGCTCGCCAATGTTCAGCAGATCCAACTGATTGCTGAACACCTCGTGCATTACAAAGCAACATGGGAAAAGCCGCCGCTTGTGGTTTATGACCCTGTGGCTATCGCGACGAGCGGGGATTCATTAACCGAAGAAGACACAGTGGATGCGTTAAAAACCCATTTATTACCGCTGGTGGATATCATTACACCCAATACACACGAGACTCAGCTGCTGACAGGCGTGTATTTGATAGGTCCTGATGCGGTAAAAGAGGCTGCTGCCAAATTGCGTGAATTCGGTGCAAAGTCGGTGATCATTAAAGGCGGTCATTGGGATTATCCAAAAGGCTACTGCATTGATTATGGCTTAGCGGGAGATATCGAGTATTGGCTTGGCAATGAGAAAATTCAAACACCGCATAGCCATGGTACTGGGTGTAGTTTATCGTCAGTGATCGCGGCATGTATGGCTAAGGAGTACCCATTTAAAGATGTTTTTATTCTCGCTAAGGCATACATCAATGCAGGGCTAAAAGCGGCGATACGTTATGGCGAAGGTGTGGGCCCTGTTGCGCATACGAGTTTTCCAGTTGAGCTTAATGATTACCCGCAAGTGATAGAAGCGGGCTCTTGGCTTGCTGATGAGCTAGAGTTTGCATTACCTGAGGAGTTTAATTTTGCCGCGGGCTTTGCCAGCATTGACGACCCTATTGGGCTTTATGCAGTAGTAAACAGCGCTGATTGGGTGGAAAAATGTCTTGCTTTAGGTGTCGATACGGTGCAGCTGAGAATTAAAGATCCAGAGCAAGCTAATCTTGAAGCGGAAATACAAACCGCCATTGCACTTGGACAAAAATACGATGCGAAGGTGTTTATTAACGACTACTGGCAGTTAGCGATTAAACACGGCGCTTATGGAATTCATTTAGGCCAAGAGGATATCGATAAAGCTAATCTTGTTGCCATCCAAGAAGCAGGGCTGCGCTTAGGTATTTCGACCCATGGTTTTTATGAAATGCTCAGGGCACATAACTATCGCCCGAGTTATTTGGCTTTTGGTGCTATCTACCCAACCACGACCAAAGACATGACCGGTCAAATCCAGGGGTTGGAAAAGCTGATGCATTTTGTACCTTTGATGCAGAGTAGCTATCCAACCGTCGCTATTGGAGGCATTGACCTTAGTCGCGTGCCAGAAGTAGCTGCAACTGGCGTTTCTAGTATCGCGGTTGTAAGAGCTATCACAGAAGCCCAAGACCCACAGCAGGCTGTACTTGAATTAAAGCAAGCTATGGCGAGACATGACTGAGCTCAATGACAAAGAGCGGCTAAGGTATAGCCGCCATTTACTGTTAAAAGAGGTCGGTGAGCAAGGTCAACTCGCATTGAAGCAGGCGCATGTGGCTGTGGTTGGCTGCGGTGGGCTGGGAAGCCCGGCGTTGTTTTACTTAGCGGCGAGTGGCATTGGTAAGCTTACTTTTGTTGATGACGATGATGTGGAATTGTCTAACTTACAAAGGCAAATTCTGTATAAAGTGAATCACCTTGGTCAGCAAAAAGCCAAAGCGGCAGGAAAGGTGCTGGCAAGTCTCAATAACGAGATCACGTTAGCACCAATTAATGCGAGATTGACTGATAAAAACGTCGCTGAGTTGCTCCGTGATGCAGATATTGTTCTGGACTGCAGCGATAACTTCACTACCCGTTATTTACTCAATAGGTATTGTCATCAAGAGAGAAAGGTGTTGATAGCAGGAGCCGCGATTGCTACACAAGGCCAACTCATGTGCTTTGATTTTAGGGCTGAGTCACCTTGTTATGCTTGCGTTTTCCCTGAGAGGTCGCAAACACCAGTGGAGAATTGTGACAACTTTGGCGTCATTAGTCCATTACTGGGTGTGATCGGTGCGCAGCAAGCTTTATTGACCACAAATGTGCTACTTGGACATCATCAAGGAAGTGTATTTTGTACGCTAGATGCTATGAGTTTGCAGCAAAAGCAGTATGGGCTCAGTAAAAACCCCGAGTGTGAATGTTGTGGCTTGAAATAGTTTCAAGCCACTAATACCAATTAGTCTACTCTGCTATTTTTGCGAAAGGGGTACCCATGCGTGTGACGGTCTCTGGGTTTTGACCATCTAAGAACTCAGCCTTATTTGCCCCCCACGCTAAGATCACGGTAGAGCCAAGTTTAAAGCGACCCATCTCTTCGCCTTTTTTCAGCGTTATCGCGTTGTCACCTTCTGCTGGATATGTCCAAGTAAAGACATCTCTTCCGGCTGGTGGTGTCACTGTACCGGCCCAAATCGTCTCAATACTAGCGACGATAGTTGCACCAACCAATACCATAGAAAGCGGACCAATCTCAGTGTCAAAAATAGCAACAACTCGCTCGTTACGAGCAAATAAATTAGGCACATTTTGCGCAGTAAGTGGATTTACTGAGAATAAGTCGCCTGGTACATAAATCATTTTACGAAGTGTACCATCAACCGGCATGTGGATACGGTGATAATCCTTCGGTGCTAGATAAATCGTTGCAAACTTACCACCAACATAAGGCGCAACATCTTCTTCTTTACCGCCTAGCAGCGTCTGTAAGCTGTAGTTGTGACCCTTAGCTTGGATAATTTGACCATCGACGACATCACCAAGTTGGCTGATTGCACCATCAACTGGGTGGGCAAGGATATTGCTATCTTCTGCCAAAGGACGGATCCCCGGCTTCAGTGGACGGGTAAAAAACTCGTTAAAGGTTTTATAGTGAGCTGGATCTTCGTGCAATGCCTCGCTCATGTCGATTTTATATTGTTTGATAAACAGCTTAATTAGCTTTGTGGTTAAGGCGCCAGCTTCTGCTGCGGCAAGCTTACCAACCAAACGAGAAACCGCATGTTTAGGTAATGCATATTGCATGGCAATTTTTAGTTTATCCAAATTCACTTTTAACAGTTCCTAATTATTAGTCTTGTCACTTTCACTTTTTTTGTATTGCGAAGTGGCTATCGGGCTCAAGTCATTGAGCCAATTTAGCAAATATTATCAGACTCTCGGCGCGCGCGCACCTGCGCGGCCATCAGCCATAGATTCTAAAATACGATGGTAACTTTCAAAACGTAATTCACTGATTTTACCTTCATCTACGGCTTCACGAAGTAAGCATCCCGGATCGTTCAGATGTTTACAGTCTCTAAAGCGGCAGCCGCCAATAAACTCCCTAAATTCTTTAAAGCACCAAGTGACGCGTTCTACGTCTAAGTGCCATAGGCCGAACTCACGGATCCCAGGGCTGTCGATCAGGTTTCCACCGGACGGCAAGTGGTGTAAGCGCGATACTGTGGTTGTATGTTGCCCTAAGCCGCTATTTTCGGAGACTGCTTTGGTGAGAATATCTGCATTGGGCAGTACGGTATTGACCAACGTTGATTTGCCAACCCCTGATTGACCAACAAAAATATTATTTTTGTCCTCAAGCATGTGTTTTAACTCGTCAATGCCTTCGCCTGATTTTGTACTGACTAACAGTACGCGATAGCCAAGCTCACGATATATATCTAAGACTTCATCAATATATTCGAGGCTTTCTTGGTCAAGCAAATCAATTTTATTGAGTAATAAAATCGGCTCTATCCCCATATCCTCGCAAGCGACTAAGTAGCGATCGATGATTTGGGGGGTGAATTCGGGCACAACGGCCGACACCATCAATATTTGGTCAATATTCGCAGCGACAACTTTCACACCGTCATAAAAATCTGGACGAGTGAGTTGCGTGCGTCTTTCATGCACAGCCTCAATTACGCCGGCTAAGTCACCATCACTGACCTTGGCACGACGAAAAATGACTTCATCACCGCAAACTAAGCTTGTTACGGTACGACGGATATTGCAACGCAAAACTTCTTGGTCTGTGGTTTCTATATCCGCATGTTGGCCGAAGCGGCTGATCACCACTGCGGCTTCTGTTGGCCCTAAGTTGTCGTTTTGCCATGAAACATCAGATACTTCTGTCTCTTTCGCTTTATCTATTCGCTTCTGATGATTAGCTCTAATCCGACGGGATTGGCCCTTACTGAGTTTCTTTTTCTTTGCCATGTTTATAATCTGTTTAAGCTTTAGCGTGCAGAGCGTTCAAATTTAGGCTATAAATCAATAAAACGCCGCGCATGGTAAAAAAAGCTTTAGGTCGAGTGTTTAAACTAATATGATATATCTAATTGCATTGGATCTAAAGGAAAGTACCGCTAAGGTAAAGTATGACTTTTCATGAATCAAACTTGATCTGGCTCGATCTAGAGATGACGGGGCTAGAACCGAAAACAGATAAAATCTTAGAAATCGCGACGGTGATCACAGATGGTGATCTCAATGTTTTAGCTGAAGGTCCAGTAGTGGCAATTCATCAAAGTGATGAGCTGTTGGACAATATGGATGAGTGGTGTACCAATCAACATGGTCGCTCAGGTCTGACTGCTCGCTGTAAAGCGAGTAAGTTCACGGAAGCAGATGCAGTTAAGCAAACACTAGATTTCCTTAAAGAGTGGGTGCCGCCAGGTGCTTCTCCAATGTGTGGTAACTCTATTGGTCAAGACCGTAGATTCCTCAACAAATACATGCCAGAGCTAGAAGCTTATTTCCACTATCGCAATTTGGACGTCAGTACGATAAAAGAACTTGCGAGACGCTGGAAGCCTGAACTATTGGGTGAGATAAAGAAAAAAAGCTCTCATTTAGCACTGGATGATATCAAAGACTCCATCATGGAGCTGAAAGTTTACCAAGAAAAATTCTTCAAAGTTTAAAAAAATACTTGCAAAGCAAATTTTATCTTGTAGAATCCTGCCCCGCTTGAGACGACAAGCCCTGCGGGGTTTTTAGCCCAAGCGCGGCACTAGCTCAGCTGCAG
>NZ_PNDS01000009.1 GCF_005886535.1 Pseudoalteromonas sp. S2755 | reverse complement strand
GGAGTTCACCTTTCTGCTCTTAATTTCTTTTGTCGCTAGTTGACGTGATTGAACGTCCTAAGAAAGCTTAATTTTAGTTTTTAACTAAATTAGACTTTTATAAAGCCCCGGCATCAGCTGGGGCTTTTGCGTTTCTGGATAATTTTTATAAATAGCTATCGAGCGTCAGGTTAACCACCCGATCTAACTAATATTAACTATTAACAAATCACTGCTCCTTTTAAATGCAATAAGCGCGATATATCGGCGTTCCCCTAAGTTGCTTTTTAATCGGTACATACCTTTACTAAATGATGATTCACGTCAATGATTATTGTATTAAATACAAGTAGCGTCTGCTCGAGTGGCTACTAGTCTATCCGTGAATACGATGTTTAGGGTTGTTATATGCTTACAAAGTTAAAGTTAAGTCAGCAATTATCGGTTTCATTTGGAATCATGATTGCTCTAATGATCATGCTCTCTGGAGTGGCTTATGTTGGGTTGAGCGGTGGTTTTAGTAATTTTGTCGAATACCGGAGTTTAGCTAGGGCAAGTAATCTTGCAAGTAGTTTGGAGGCAAACTTGTTGTCAACCAGAGTCAATGTCTTAAATTTTCTCAAACAACAGTCTCAAGAAGATGTACGCCAATTTGAACAAAAAACTGAGCAATTACATAAAGACTTCCTTGCAGCTAGAAAGGTCCTAACTACACCTGAATTAGTCTCGCTAGTAGAGAAAAGTGAGGAGGCTTTAACTGAATATGAAGCTAACTTTAAACAAATCCTAACGCTTTACCGTCGCAGAGATTCAGTGGTTAACAATACACTGGATCAAATAGGCCCTCAAATGCGCAAAAATGTTACTCAGCTGATGGATTTAAGTGTCGAACGTAATGATTTTAAAGGGTTGGATATTGCGGCTCATATGCAAGAAAAGCTGTTATTAGGGCGATTATTTGTCAGTAAATTCTTAGTGAGTAACCTGCCTGAAGACTATGAAAGAGCAATGAAAGAACTTAAGCAAGAGAAGGATCTACTAAACCAATCTAAGTCAGAGTTTACCGACGACGTATCCAAACGGCTGCTTGCAAGTACAGGGTCACTGGGTGAGCGTTACTCTCAGGGGGTAAACGAAGTTCAGCGAATTATCACTGAGAGGAACCAGTTAATAGCCGGCTCACTTAACAAAAATGGTCAAAGTATTGCGGACTATTTAGGGCGCATTAAAGAGTCGATTAAAGACAAGCAAGACGAACTGGGGCCAGTTGCTCAAGCGCAAAGTGAAAACACAGTGAGCACGATTATTGTTGTCGCATGTATTGTGATCCTGCTAGGGTGTTTTTTAAGCTGGTATATTACGCGTTTAATTAAAACTCCGATTGGCGGAGAGCCAAAAGAAATTGCAGAAGTGGCATCAAGGATTGCCAGTGGAGACCTTACTATTCAATTTGACAGGGGAGAGTCGGTCAGTGGTATTTATTTGGCGATGCGTAATATGGCTGACAAACTCAAAGCCATCATTGCAGAAATTCAAAGCTCCACGCATGCATTATCTTCCTCGTCGGAAACACTTAGTGCTATCACTGCCCAGTCCAAACAAGGGGCGGACAACCAAATGGAGCAACTCAGTCATAGTGCTGTTTCGATGAATGAAATGGCTGCCACGATTGCTGAAATAACCCAAAGTGCTCAACTCGCAGCAGACGCCGCCACCGATGCGGATTCTCAATCTAATTCAGGTGTTCAAGTTGTCGTTGCAACACAGCAAGCTATGGAAGGTCTAGTTGGTAAGATAGAAAATGTTAGCAAAACCATTGAGAATCTTGAACAAGAAACAGAATCGGTTGGTTCTATTTTGGATGTCATCAGGGGTATCGCGGAGCAAACTAATCTGTTGGCGCTCAATGCAGCAATTGAAGCTGCAAGGGCTGGTGAACAAGGGCGAGGTTTTGCCGTAGTGGCCGATGAGGTGAGAAGTCTTGCTAGTCGCACCCAAAAGAGTACGGACGAAATTCAAGAGATGATCTCTAAATTGCAAAATGAAGCGAAGCGCTCTGTTGGCATGATGCGAGAAAACGTGAAAGACGCGAAAGATACAGCGGACAAGTCAGCGAAAACGGATGAAGTGTTACAAGCGATTTCTTCATCTGTGAGCACGATTAAAGATATGAATCTACAAATAGCCAGTGCTTCTGAGGAGCAAAA
The DNA here is from genome assembly GCF_005886535.1 of Pseudoalteromonas sp. S2755. Lineage (GTDB taxonomy): Bacteria > Pseudomonadota > Gammaproteobacteria > Enterobacterales > Alteromonadaceae > Pseudoalteromonas. Next base: position 105,637 of record NZ_PNDS01000009.1, on the reverse strand, counting down.
CACGGTTACACAGCAGCTTTCGCAAAGTGTGACAGAAATCAGTGAAACTGCACAAGAGACTGCAACGGGAGCCGAGCGCGCGTCAGATGAAGCGTTATCGCTGTTGTCTTTATCCCGCGCACTAGATAAGTCGGTGAGCAGTTTTAGGTTATAAGTACTGTTAGCAAATTCGGCTATAGTCTAGCTGACACATTAACGCCGGCAAGGTTTGGCAAGCTATATCAGAACCACATGTCCTTTCTCTAATCGATGTGGTTGCTGGAGTTGGCCATGAACCCGTTCCACCATTTATCAGTGGAGTATGTCGAGGAGATAGCTGCGTGTTAATGTCTGATAGGTTCTTAAGACGTTTTTTGTTTAATTTAAATTGCATTGTCAATTTCCTTTTTTGTTAACGTTAGGTGAATATTTTTGTTTTAAAAGTAACCATTAGTCAATTGCAAAAAATTCATAGGTCCGGAAGGGATAGCACTAAAGTGTGCTGTCTTTTTACAGTACAGCCGTTATGCTAGAGCAAACAATAAAAAATCATCACAGTTATGTTTTCTATCGGGCTGATAAGTCTTATTGCGCTGCTGTATTTAGCGCTTTTATTTACCATTGCATGGGGCGCTGATAGGGCGAGTACAAAATTTAGATCTTATCATGCCAAGCAAGTTACCTATGCCTTGTCACTTGGGGTGTATTGCACCTCTTGGGCGTTTTTTGGTACTACCGCGCAAGCGGCAAATAATGGCTGGTGGCTTGCCCCAACTTATGTTGGCACGATTTTACTGTTTATATTTGGTTGGCAAGTCTACACTCGCATTGCCGAAATATGCCGCCAGCAGCAGCTCACTTCCATGGCGGACTTTATTGCCACGCGTTACGGTAATTCTTCTAGTTTGTCTGGGCTCATTTCTCTGATCTCTGTCATTGCAGTTGTACCCTATATTGCACTTCAGCTTAATGCCACCAGCGCCAGTATCGGTATGCTGACAAGCGACACCCAGCGGGTGAGTGTCGCGTTTTGGCAGGATAGTACTTTTTATATCACCTTGCTGTTAGCTCTATTCGCAATTTTATTTGGCACGCGTAGGCTGAGACCCAGTGAGCATAACCCAGGGTTGATGACTGCAATCGCCTTTGAGTCATTAATTAAGTTGCTAGCGTTTATTGCCGTTGGTGTCTACGTCTGTTTTGTACTCTTTGAATCGCCCACTCACTTATTTAGCCAGGCGGATCAGCAGGGAATTACCAAGCAAATAGAGGCAACTGCTAGCCCAACCTATGTTTATTTAGTCCATGTTCTCTTAGGGGTATTGGCAACGCTGTGTTTGCCGAGGCAGTTCCATACCTCTTTTATTGAATATGATGAACAAAACCAATTTAAGACCGCACGCTGGTTATTTCCTGTTTATTTGTTGCTAATTAATTTGTTTATTTTGCCAATCGCCTACGCCGGACTGGTGTATTTTAATGGTCAAGATGTTGGCTACGATACGTTTGTGCTCGCCTTACCACTGGGTTCTGATGCGCCTCTAGTTGCTTTGACAGCCTTTCTGGGTGGGTTTTCTGCTGCGACGAGCATGGTAATAGTCTCAGCCATCGTGCTATCTATTATGATCACCAACGACTTTATCAATCAATTTTTGTTGCGCCGCTCGCAGTTAAATTCTAGTCACCGGGGCTTATCTAAGTTTAATTTACTCAATGCTCGACGGGTGGTTATTGTTGGCATTTTATTATTGAGTTACGCCAGTCATCGAGTGCTGGCTGAGGGCAACACGTTGGCCAATATGGGACTCATGTCATTTGCCTTGGTTGCGCAGTTTGCGCCTGCAATGGTGGTTGGTTTATGGTGGCGAGGGGCTTCATGTTTAGGCGCGCAATTGGGGATTGTGACGGGTTTTGCTATTTGGTTTTACACGCTGTTATTACCGAGCTTGATCAGTGGCTTTAACTTCGAAAGTCACTGGCTGAGCGCGGGACCTATGAATATCCTATGGTTAGCGCCTTTAGACTTTTTGGGTTTGGGGTTAGATAGTACGAGCCAGTCCGTCCTGATCTCTTTAAGTGCAAATCTGCTGGTTTATTTGCTGGTGCCGTTTATTTCATCCGCACGTCTTGCTGAGCGGTTACAAAGCAATAAATTTGTAATGCCGTCCAAATCTGCACAGTCCGCTAACACGGTATTGAGTTACCAGGATTTGGCAACATTGCTGCAGCGCTTTAGCGAACAAGCGCGTGCGCAGCAGCTTGTAGAACTTCATTTCCCTAAAGAGCCTGCAAACTGGAAGTTGCCAGCGCCATTGCAAGTTGAAAATATGATCGAGCGGGAGATGTCGACCCTCGTTGGCGGGGCATCTGCGAAACTGATTTTAGATGTCGCCAAAGATGAAAAACGCCAACCTTTAGAGCAAGTTGCAGAATTTGTCGATGAAGCGTCACAGGTGCTACGTTTTAATCGCGATTTACTACAGTCGACGATAGAAAACGTCAGTCAGGGGATAAGTGTAGTGGATAGTCAACTGCAATTGGTCGCTTGGAACCAGCGCTACGCAGAAATGTTTAATTATCCAGATAATGCGCTGTTTATTGGGCGTCCTGTGGCTGAGCTTATTCGTTACAATGCGCAGCGTGGACTATTTGGTGATGCTGATGTCGAGCAGCAAGTAGAGAAGCGTCTATCACATTTACGACGAGGCAATGCGTATCGCTACCGCCGCGAGCATCACGATGGCCGAGTGTTTGAAATGCAAGGTAACCCATTGCCTGGAGGTGGATTTGTAACGACCTATACGGATATCACCGAGTTTGTAAAACAACAATCCTTACTAGAGCAAGCTAATGTAAATCTAGAAGAAACGGTCGCGGCGAGGACCAAAGACTTGATAGACGCCAACCGTGCTTTATCTTTTGCGAAACGCCAAGCGGAACATGCAACGGAGAGTAAAACCCGTTTTTTCGCCGCAGCAAGTCATGACCTGTTACAGCCATTTAACGCAGCGAGCCTGTTTTGCTCATTAATGAGTGAAAAGGCCCAAGGGACTGAACTAGCTGAGCTTTCGCAAAGCATCAAAAGCTCATTGGCTAGTGCTGAAGAGTTGTTGTCGAGTATTCTTGAGCTAACGAAATTAGAAGCTGGTGCATTTAAGGTTAATCGCTCGCGCTTTGCGTTATCGTCACTGTTGGAACCATTGGAAAATGAATATGGGGCGGTAGCAAAAGACAAAGGATTAGCGTTTGCTGTGCGGGTTTGTGATGCCATGCTCTACACTGATAAAGCACTGCTAAAAAGGGTATTAGGAAATTTACTGAGTAACGCTATCCGTTACACTGAGTCTGGTACGGTAAGGCTTATCGCTGAATGTCAGGGGGAGAGTGTTTCTATCATTGTTGAAGACACTGGCGTGGGTATTGCAAAGCAAGATCAGGACGCGATATTTCAAGAGTTCAAACAGCTCCATAGTAAAGAGCTAGCGCAGGGGTTAGGACTCGGACTTGCGATCAGTAAACGGATATGCGAAGTGTTGGAAATTCCCATCACCCTCGGCTCACAACTTAATAAAGGCACACAATTTACCTTAACATTGCCAAGCCTTGGGGTGCAGACGGATAAAAAGGCTGAAGTAACCGCTGACAAGCTCAGCGGTGATTCGCAATTATCGGGTCTGTCTATTTGGTTGCTCGATAATGATGCCAACGCACTGGATGCACTATCACAAGTATTGCTAAGTTGGGGGTGTAAGGTGGCCGTAGCGCGAGATGAAGCAGAGCTTAGTGCACTGCAAGCAACGAGTCGGGCAGATATGCTGATCGCGGATTATCAGCTTGATCATGGTGTTACTGGTCTTGAGGTGATAGCAGCGCTTGCGCTTGATGATATGCCAATCATTATTAACACAGCTAACCATGACGAGGCCATCCGAGAGCGAGTGAGTGATGCAGGGATCCCATTACTCTATAAACCACTTAAAACACCAGCCCTAAAGCGCATGATTAAGCGACTAATCTAGTTGTTTATGTGCTCGCTTCATCGTCGAGATGTACATCCGTGGCCAGCTGATTAAAGAGGATCCCAGCTTGGGTGCGGTTATACACATTGAGCTTTTTTAAAATAGCTGAAACATGCTGTTTGATGGTGGTCTCTTGAATCGACATTGCATACGCAATTTGCTTATTCAAAAGGCCGTCGGCAATCATGGTTAATACTCGATATTGCTGGGGAGTTAGTTTTTCTAAATTACGTGCAAATTGCGCTTGTTCGCTATCATTTTCAGGCGCGATATCCACGATTTCAGGCAACCAAGTTTCTCCTTCAATAACGAGCTTGATGGCATCACTGATCACCTCTAGTGAGGAAGACTTGGGAATATAAGCGCTTGCCCCAAGGGCAATACATTGGCTAATAATGGCTGCCGATTCGTTGGCTGAAACCATGATCACTAATATGTCTGGATACTGATTTCTTAACCGGGCAAGACCTTCGAGACCTTTCGCGCCTGGAATTGATAAGTCCAAAAATACTAGCTCTGTTTCAGGATGCGCGAGCAACATCTCGAATAAGCTGTCTAAGGTACTGGCTTCTTTGATAGGATCATGACCAATCGCTTGTGCAGCGGCTTGTTTGAGAGCGCTGCGAAATAATGGGTGATCATCAGCGATGATTGCTTGCACCTGAGACATCCTTAACTAACTCCTAGTATCCGTTGTTATAGGGTATTTCCAAAACTACATCAAGTGATTGAGATAGCGAGGCTTCCTTGCAGCCTCGCTTTCGATGCTAAAAACGATAACCTACGGTAAGCGAAACGGTTCTTGGGTCGCCAAAGTAGCCTATCAAAGTATTATCACCACCAAGCCCCGGCGTATATTTACTCACATTACTCGGATCGCTCGGATCTGGTGTCACGAACTGATAGCCTCCTATCATATATTCTTCATCGGTCAGGTTTTTCCCATGAAGACCAACACGCCAATTGCCATCTGTGCTATACCAATTAATACTCAGATTGACTAAACCATAGCTATCCTGCGTCAGTAGGCTATCTTCCTCAAATAAGACATAATCACCACGATGGTAGTAGCTGGCATTGAATACCCAATCGCCAATATCGCTGTAGAGTTTATATGTCGCCCCAAGGTTAAAAGTTAAATCAGGGGTGTTAGAAATACTAAAGCGGTCTGATTTATCAAATGTCGCACCCGTGTCTGGGTTAGTATCGAGTACCTCTTCAAAGTCGCTGTCGATATATCCTATCGCGGCGTCAAAACTCAGCGCCTCTGTGGCGACATAGCTCAGCTCGGCTTCAATACCATTTGCTGTAGACTTACCGATGTTGCCAAGTCGTTGGTTTAGATCGGCAGAAGTTGCACCGGGCAATACGGAAATATATTGGCGGTCTTTGTGATCTAATGTGAATAGCGTGATATTGGCTCTTAGATTGTCGTTCCATTCGCTTTTCATACCGATTTCGAATGAATCTACGATTTCAGGGTCTGCAGCAGGCTCTGCGGTGCTAGCTCTGGGGTTGAAGGTGCCGGATTTAAATCCTTGAGCATAGCTGGCAAAGAACATGATATCGCGGTTGTATTGATATTCCACTCCCACTCTTGGTGTAAACCGTGACCAATCTTCTTCATCATCAAGCACTGACGGTACGAGCTCACCTGCAGGGCGTGTATAACTTGGGATCCAATTTGATTCGGGATACACGACATCAAAGACCAAACCATTGCTGACTTGTGCTTCTTTGCTGTCTTTAGTGTAACGAGCGCCCAATGTGAGCGACCACTGCTCTGCTAAATCAATGGTGCCTTGAATATACGCGGCTTTACTATTTGAGTTGTTACAACCACTGACTTCTCGCGTAAGACCGGGAGCGCCCAAGCTTTGTCCTAACACTTCCAAAATTGCTTGGAATTGACCGCATGATTCGCCATCGTAATAATATAGACCTGAGACAAATTTATAGCCGTTACCTGCATGGCTTAGCTGTATCTCATGCGTGGTTTGCTCGTCATCATAAATGGCGGGTACATCAAAGATCCGTAATGGCGTATTATCAAAGTCGATATTGGTCGGAGAGTAACTATCTCGGCTAGCACCGATGTATTTTATCGTGGTGGCGTCAGAAAGATCCCAGCGAGCGGTCAAACTATATCCCTCAAGCTCGACTTTATTCCAAGTTGGCATACTGGTGTAAGAATCAAATACGCTGTCGGGCACGGGGGCGTCAGTCAGTAAGCTCGGCAACAAGCGATAACCCCCTTTAGAGTTGGAGTCATCGTCGGTTTTATCCCATGCTAAACGGAAGAACAAGTCGTCGCTTGGACGATATTCCAAGGTTAACCGTGCAGCTTGAATTTCTTTATTGTAGTTTTCCTTATCTTGGCCGGGTAGCGTTGAAACCTTGAACTCGCCAAAACCATCTCGATTTAAAGTAGCAAAGCCATAACCTAAGTAGAGTGTGTCTTCCACGAGCGGCAATTGACCTGTGATCTTAAGATCGCGTTGATTATAACTACCAACAGTCCCTTCCACGTTAAAAGTCGCATCGCCAGACATTTCCTTAGTGACATATTTTATAGCGCCACCAATGGTGTTTTTGCCATATAGCGTTCCTTGCGGTCCTCGTAATACTTCAATCTGTTGTACATCAAGGAGGTCGAGTACAGCCCCTTGCGGCCTTGCCAAATAAATGTCATCGACGTAAATGCCGACACCGGGTTCATAACCCCATAATGGGTCTTGTTGCCCGACACCACGAATAAAGGCTGTGAGGGTAGAGTTAGTGCCTCGGCTAGCTTGAAGCGTGGTATTGGGTGAAAACTGCTGGACTTCAGAAAGTACTGAAATGCCATTTTCGAGTAGATCGGTTTCACCGATAGAAGTCACTGCAACTGGAACGGTTTGAAGGTTTTCTACCGTCTTGCGCGCCGTGACTTCAATACGTTCTAGCTTGCCTTCTGATTGTGTTGCTTGTTCTGCTGCCGCTGGGCTGACTTGAGTTGCGAGTGTAATAGCCAACGCGATAGCTGAATATCTAGGTTGGTAAATGTTCATCCTGTGGTCCCTATTATTGTCATTTTGGGTGCTTGTTGTCACACCAAAGCATAGGGGAGTTGTAAAGTTTTTCTATTAGTACCTTAGTACTAATGCCTTGATACGCTAGGATTAACACGGGGTGTAGGGCTTCTATAACCTTAGTACTATGGTTTTTATTGCGCCTGCACGCCACACTGATATTCATCAACAGTATGCCCAACACATCAACTTATAACGGGCATTAATAACAATAAAAGGAAGCCCTTATGCTCAGTATGCTTGGACTGGCAGGAGGACTTGGCCTGCTTATTTGGCTAACTCTCCGTGGCGTAAACTTGTTTATCGCAGCTCCACTTTGCGCTTTATTGGTCGCATTAACGAGTGGCGTTGCGCTATTTCCCACAGAAGCTGTAGAAAGCAGCTTTCTTACACTTTATATGGATGGCTTTGCTGGCTTTTTGAGTGCTTGGTTTTTCATGTTCTTGCTTGGCTCTTTGTTCGGTAAGTTCATGGAAGACAGTGGTGCTGCCGACAGCGTGGCACGCTATATTGTCGACAAGTTAGGTATGAAACATGCAGTATTAGCGGTGGTGATTGCCTGTGCTGTGTTAACGTATGGTGGTGTCAGTGTTTTTATTGTCGCTTTCTCTGTCTATCCTATGGCGCTTAGCTTATTTAAAGATGCCAATTTACCAAGGCGCTTTATTCCCGCAACTCTGGCCTTCGGCTCAGTCACCTTTACCATGACTTCGGCAGGCTCCCCTGAAATTCAAAACTGGATCCCAATAAAATATTTAGGCACGTCGCCTTATGCGGCTTGGGAAGTCAGTCTAGTGGTCGCCACGTTTATGGCTATTACGGGCTATTGGTGGTTGAAAAAGATGATAGCCAAAGCGGTGGCAAATGGTGAGCACTTTGAGGCGAAAGACGACGACCCTGAAATTCATGAACGTAACTATCCTCATCCAATCACTGGCGTACTACCTCTAATCGTGGTGTTGATTTTATCTTTTACACTTCATGATGTGCTGCAGCAAAGTGCACTTATTGTAGCTCTACTTGGCGGTGTACTCAGTATTGTTGCGATTAACTTTAAGCATTTTCACAACATGGGGGCCGCGATTAACTTAGGTACAACAGGTGCGCTAGTCGCTATCGGTAATACCAGTGCAGTAGTGGGTTTTGGTGCGGTAGCAAAAAACACCGAGGCATTTCAATTAGCGGTCGATATGATGACACAGATGCCGGGTAATGAGCTACTTGGCGCCGCTGTGGCGGTAAGTGTAATAGCCGGTTTAACTGGTTCGGCATCCGGTGGGCAAGCCATTGCGTTACCTTTAGTGGCACCGCACTACATTGATGCAGGTGTCAATCCAGAACAATTACATCGTGTTGTCGCTATTAGCTCAGGTGCTTTGGATACCTTACCGCACAACGGTTATGTGGTCACAACCATTCGTGCCATCTGTAAAGAAACACATCAACGAGCATATTGGTCCATGGCTGCGTTGACTGCGGTCGTGCCGCTGGTGGGCGTTGCCCTCGCATTAACCCTATTCATCTTATTTTAACGGAGTGATACAGCAATGAAGCAGATTTTCCTGTTACTCTTGTTCGTTGCCAGCCACATTGTCTATGGCAGTGAGACAAGCAAACCTATGCTGGTTGAAAAGCAAGTTTTTACACTCGCGCATTTTACTACAGAGTCTGGAGCCAGCATTCCTGACGTTAAGGTCGGCTGGGAAAGCTATGGCAAATTAAATGCCGATAAAAGCAATGCAATTTTGATCACGCATTTCTTTTCTGGCACATCTCACGCGGCGGGTAAGTATCGAGAGTCTGACGTATTGGCAGGTTACTGGGATGCCATTATCGGCCCGGGTAAAGCGATAGATACTAACAAGTACTTTGTGATAAGTTCAGATACTTTGGTCAACGCAAATTGGCATAATAAAGATGTGATCACAACGGGCCCGGCGTCTATTAATCCGAAAACGGGCAAACCTTACGGTTTGGATTTTCCCGTGGTGACCATAGGTGATTTTGTTGAAGTGCAAAAGCAACTATTGGATAGCTTAGGTATCGACAAACTACATGCGGTGATGGGCGCGTCTATGGGATCTTTCCAAGCGTTAGAATGGTCAGTGCGCTATCCCGAAAAAGTGTCACGTTTAATTCATGTGATTGGTGCGGCAAAGATGGATGCTTGGACCGTTGCAGCGCTAGAGAAATGGGCTTTACCTATCCGACTTGATCCAAATTGGCAGGGCGGGGACTACTACGACGGGGAAAGGCCACTTGCTGGACTCACGGCCACGATGCTTAATATCACTCAAGACGCGATGCACCCCGCTATTTATAACGCCAGTTTTCCAGACTTTATTGTGCTTGATCCCAAAGCAAAGCAAGATATTCGTCAGCTTCCTAAACTCAGCCAAACGCTAGCCACGCGCGCACGAGCAAGGGCCGAAACGCAAGACGCGAATTCAATCTTGTATTTAGTCCGCGCCTCGCAATTATACACCGCAGGCATGCAAGGTAATTTTGATAGTGCTATCGATAAAATCACAGCAAAGATTTTGTTGATGCCTGCAAGCAATGACTTGTTATTAAGGCCTGAGCCCATTCGTAAGTTAGCAGAAACCCTAAGAGCCAAGAATAAAGATGTGCAGATCACAGAGATAGAAGGCGTTTGGGGACATTTAGACGGTATTTTTTCAATTCAATCACAGGCTGACACTATTGCTCAGTTCTTAGCAAAATAATCAAGGAGTGACGATGAAGACGGCGTTGATCACAGGGGCAGCAAGTGGCATTGGTCGCTATGTCGCGATGGCCCTGAGCAAACAAGGTTACAGCTTATTGCTCGTAGATTTGAACTTAGCGCAAGCACAGACGGTAGCCGAGTCTATCGTCAGTGATGGAGGAAATGCACAAGCGTTTGCGCTCAATATCGCCAATAAGCAAGACATCGCTGATTTTGTCTGTCAGCACGATAACATTGATGTGCTTATCAATAACGCAGGCGTGCAACATGTTGAAGCACTGGAGCATTATCCAGAAGATAAATGGCAATTGCTGCAAGATGTGATGCTAACAGGCCCGGCCATGTTGTGTAAGGCAGTATTGCCGCATATGCGCAGAGGAGGCTTTGGTCGCATCGTTAATATTGGTTCTATCCACGCTCTAGTCGCTTCTAAGTATAAGTCTGCTTATGTCGCTGCAAAACATGGGTTGATGGGATTTGGCAAAGTATTGGCGCTGGAAACCGCAGACTGCGATATCACCGTGAACACTATTTGCCCCGCTTATGTAAAAACCCCATTGGTAGAACAGCAAATTACCGCGCAAGCGAAACAGCATGGGATCAGTGAAGATGAAGTGATAAACAATATTATGTTGGCGCCAATGCCGAAAAAGGCCTTTATAGGGTTGGATGAGATTGCTCATGCTGTCAATTTTTTACTCGCAAATGAGTCACGCAACATTACTGGCCAAGCCATTGTGCTGGACGGCGGCTGGACAGTGCAATAGGAGGAATGATGGCTGGATTTGATAAGGTAGTCGTAAGCTACGAAGAAGCAATGGCAGGACTTTGCGATGGCATGACCGTGATTGCCGGGGGCTTTGGTTTGTGCGGGATCCCTGAAGGTTTGATAAGCCAAATACGCCATATGGGCACAAAGGACTTAACCGTGGTTTCTAATAACTGCGGAGTAGACGGGTTTGGTTTAGGGATTTTGCTTGAGGATAAGCAGATCCGTAAAATGGTGGCTTCCTACGTGGGAGAAAACGCCTTGTTTGAGCAGCAGTTATTGAGCGGTGGATTGGAAGTTGAATTAACTCCACAAGGGACACTTGCAGAAAAGATGCGCGCAGGTGGAGCTGGGATCCCCGCTTTTTATACCGCAACAGGCGTTGGTACACCCGTCGCTGAGGGCAAAGAGGTAAAAACGTTTGGTGATAGAGAATATATTTTAGAGCCGAGTATTACGGGAGACTTTGCCATTGTAAAAGCGTGGAAAGCAGACCGTTTTGGCAATTGTGTTTATCGCCACACCGCGATGAACTTTAATCCAATAGCTGCAACAGCTGGAAAAATTACCGTCGCTGAAGTGGAAGAAATTGTAGAGCCTGGCGAAATCGAACCGAGCCAAATTCATACCCCTGGAATTTATATCGATAGAGTGATTTTAGGACAGTTCGAAAAACGCATCGAAAAACGTACTGTGAAGGAGCAGGCATAATGGCATTAACCAGAGAGCAAATGGCCATGCGAGTGGCACAGGAATTAAAAGATGGGTTTTATGTCAATCTTGGCATTGGGATCCCCACGCTGGTGGCCAATTATGTACCACAGGGCATGGATGTGATGCTGCAATCGGAAAACGGCTTATTAGGCATGGGGGCTTATCCAACCGAGCAGGAAGTGGATGCGGATATGATCAATGCGGGTAAGGAAACCGTTACGGCCCGCACGGGAGCTGCCATTTTTAGTTCTGCAGAAAGCTTTGCAATGATCCGTGGCGGTCATGTGGACCTGACGGTGCTTGGCGCTTTTGAAGTAGATCAGCACGGTAATCTTGCCAGCTGGATGATCCCAGGTAAGCTTATCAAGGGCATGGGTGGCGCGATGGACCTTGTCGCTGGGGCTAAAAATATAATTTGCACTATGACGCATGCGAATAAACAAGGTGAGTCCAAGCTGCTACAGCACTGTAGTTTACCGCTCACCGGCGTAAACTGTATCAATAAGATAGTAACCGATCTTGCGCTGCTTGAAGTCAAAGGAGGCGCGTTTCATTTACTTGAGCGAGCTCCAGGTGTTAGCGTCGCGGAAATTCAAGCAAAAACAGCTGGTATATTGATCTGCCCAGATGACGTACCGGAGATGGCGTTTAGCTAGGGTTGAACTAAAGCTGAGTTTCCATGCTATGCACGCAGCTGGCTTTAACGCGAGCTGCGCTACATTTGTTATTCTGCGCCGCTTTCACAAGGTAGCTTGTAATCAACATACCTTCTCAGTTATCTAGAAATCCTATTTTTCCCTTAATTATCCCTCGGCTGCTTAGTATGAATAAAATGCACTTTTATCTAGTACTTTATTATTGATTGTGGTTACGATTTGTCACATAATTTGCGCCGCGTTTTAACGCGCTCTCAGCTGGGTTGTCGAGAGTTAATAATCACGTAAAGGAACTATATAATGACAAAAAATATCGTGCGTTTAGCACTAGCCTCTCTATTTACTATTTCTTTGACTGCTTGTGTTTCTACTTCTACTGAGGTTAAACAAAATACGGCATATGAATTTCCAATCACACTCTCAGCTCAACAACCTGTATTGATATTCCCTGTTTCGCTGCATGGTGTTCCAGGAAACGACCGTGAAGTGGGTTTAGCAATTACCGCTGGCGTAACGGGAAAACATGGTGCGTCTGTTGTTTCAAGCCAACAGTTATACGATGTGGTTGGTAACTTGTCTTGGACTGTGGGTGAAAACATGCGTAGGCATGTTAATCAAGGAAATTATGCGCTTACAGGTTCGGCTCAGCGCATTGCAGATGATCTTACCGGTGCAATACAAAAGCTGACTAAGACGCTAAAGTCGACAGGAGTGATCAAGGATAAAGGGTTTAACTTTAACAGAGTGATCGTACTGCATGTTGATAGTTCTGGTGGGATCCCGGTACCGGGCGTAAATCGTGTAACGGCATTTGGCGGGATCATCGATTTGGAGAATCAAGCGGTGGTTTCTTACATAGAAAAAGACTTGGTATTGGCAGATGGGTATGATGCTGTATTGGCGCAAATGCCAATGGAAATGAATAGCATCATTGAAGATCTTATCAATAAAGGTTAAGCGTCTGGCTTTACACACAAAATGACCACGATATCAGGAAGCAATTTCCTGATATCGTGAGATTTATCCTCGCTGATGCTATCTGTTACGCGCTACGTGTATTCATCTCAGCAATAAACTTATTCGAATCTTCAATAGAGCGATTCATATCTGCGATTAGGGCGCTAATATCACGCTTTAGCCCCGTAAACTCACTTTTAATAGCGCTTACCGCTTGTGCATTTAGGTTATGCTTAAGATACAGCACATTATCTTGTAGTGAGTCGAGCACGGGTTGCATTTTGGCTTCACTACTGCGCATTGAGCGAAGTAAGCGTTCAAATTGGCGCTGTGTTTGACTTAATTGCTTAGCACTCTCACGTTTTAGATTTGCACTCGAATATTGCTCAAGTTCATCTTGCCACTCGTCAAATAGCGCATTGGCCACGTCTTCCACTTTGTCTATATTGCTACTTACTTCAGCAGCAGCGGCAAGGGATGATTGGTAGTCATCGTTAAGCAGGTTATAGGCTTCTTGTAATTCACCACCATTAAAATTAATTAACGTGGTGAGTCTTTCCAATGCCGATTGAAATTCTTTTTGTGATTCCTCTTGGGACTCCTTTGTTTCTTCGACACGATCAACCAATATCTCGCGTTTATGCACACCAAACTTTTCCATGGTGGCGTAATAGGCACTTTGGCAACCAGTAACGAGTAAAAGTAACACTGCGCTTAAGGTGAGTTTCTTCATTTGCACTCCCGGGCTCTAGAAGGTCAATAATCAGTAAGTGGCCATGTGACCGTCGTTATATATTACTATTTAGCGCTATAAATTATGGCGGGGATTGTTATGATGTGTAAAGTGATCCATGAATATTAACTTGATTATGATGCAAAGAATAACCGAAATGAAGGTCGTAGCACTGCGATTCTTACATTCTCAGCCCAGCTGGTGGCGCCGCTATAGTAAGCGGTGTATTGAGGACCAGATCACGGTCAATGCGGGCTATTTAGCGTATGTCACACTGTTATCGTTAGTTCCCTTAGTTGCGGTGGGTGTAGCAATTTTTTCAGCGTTTCCTGGATTTGAAGATACGCGCTTTGCAATTGAAAACTTTGTGTTCAATAACTTTGTGCCAACATCGACGGACACCATTAAAGAGCACATCAGCGCGTTTACTGGCAATGCGAATAAGATGACAGCTGTGGGGGTGAGCTTTTTGGCCGTCGTGGCTTTGTTACTTATTCGCAATGTTGACACCACACTCAACCGAATTTGGCGAGTGAAGCAAAAGCGTCCGTTAATGATTTCGTTTGCGATTTATTGGATGGTGCTCACGCTTGGCCCTGTGCTATTGGGCGCGAGTATTGGTATGACATCTTATATCGTTTCTTTAGTGACATTTGCCGATCAAGGGATCCCTGGGTTTAGTGGCGCACTAATTAAGATGTTGCCCTATTTAATTTCTATGGTTGGCTTCATCATGCTCTATACTTTAGTACCAAATACCAGTGTGTCATTTCGAGCCGCGGTTCCGGGTGCTTTGTTTGCAGCTTTGTTATTTGAGCTAACGAAAAAAGGCTTTGCATTATACATCAGCCATTTCCCCTCATACGAAGTTATCTATGGGGCGCTCGCGACAGTACCCATTCTTTTTGTTTGGGTATATTTATCTTGGATAGTGGTGTTGTTAGGTGCGGAGTTTACTGTGTGCTTAACCCAAGATATGGAAGCCGCAGGATTAGATGCAAGCTCGGAGTTTGACCCACCAGACGCGCAGGGACTTTAGCTTTTACCGATAGCGGTTAGCTTAAGCCCCCAAGGGGGAATTATGAGCTTATTGTATCAACATGGCGACGCCTTGCGTCGCTTTCATCTCGCGGTAGGTGAAGGGCATCAATTGGGCATAGAGGAGTATGGTTGCAGTGAAGGCACACCACTTATCATGCTGCACGGTGGCCCAGGTCAAGGTCATTCTCGTAATGTACTCGGTTATTTCAATCCGCAAAAATACCGCATTATCCTATTTAGTCAGCGAGGCTGTGGTAACTCAACGCCTGCTGACTTTGGTAATATAAATACCGCGAATTTGCTGAAAGATATTCATACCATTCGTGCGCATTTAGGGCTGCAAAAGGTTGTACTCGCCGGGGAATCTTTCGGTGCCATGTTGGCACTTCTTTATGCTGAGCAACATCGTGAAGATGTCTTGGGGATAGTGTTGTGGTCGAGTTTTTTGGGCACTGAGGCGGATCTTCACTGGCTTTATGGTAGCCAAGGTGCTCCAGCACAAATTTATCCAGAGCAGTATCTTGTCTTTGCACAGGGAGCACAAACCATAGAATCCTTGTTAGACAATTATCATTCGGCACTTTTTGGCGAGGATGAGTTGCTCAAAAGAAAAGCAGCGCAGCGCTGGTGTGAGTGGGATAACCTGATCACAACGGATAGCGATATGCAAGGTATCAGACTTTGCAAAGCAGACAAGCAGCTAAGTAGAGCACAACATATGGTGCATTTTTTTAGTCATCAGTGCTTTATCAAAACACAGCAAATTACAGCAGGTGCACATCTGCTCAATCACTTACCTATCTGGTTTATTCACAGTCGACATGATTTAATGTGCCGATATGCACCGATTCATCAGCTAGCACAAAGCATTAAGGCGCAGTTACTGATTTTGAATGGGGTTGGGCATTGTAGTGCTAACCCCATTTACGCAGAAGCAATAAGGCGAGCGGCTGATCTATTGCTGTGCAAAATTCAGCATCATTATTAGAAGTAATAAGAGGTAGGCAGTGCAAGGGTTAATTCAAAGAGTCAGCGAAGCAAAGGTAGAAGTAGAAGGTGAGGTTGTAGGTCAAATCCGTCAGGGGATATTGCTACTTTTAGGCGTTGAAAAGTCGGATACCGAGCAAACGGCGGATAAATTACTGCACAAGGTAAGTAACTACCGTATTTTTACTGACGACAAGGGGAAAATGAATTTAAGTTTAAAAGACATTGAAGGTGAATTATTGGTTGTATCGCAATTCACCTTGGCGGCAGACACCAAAAAAGGCATGAGGCCAAGTTTTTCGAGCGCAGGAACACCTGAGCAAGCGAATACACTCTACCAATACTTTGTGGCTCAAGCGAAGGCTGGAGGATTGAAAGTCGCGACGGGACAATTTGCCGCGGATATGAAGGTGAGTTTACTCAATGACGGCCCTGTGACTTTTAATTTTAGTGTTGAGTAGTGATTTGACTAAAAGTCTAAGGCCAACAAATGCTAGCGTTTAATCTCGATAATCATATTGGCGTAGTCGGGCACTTTTTCGATAAAGGGCTTTTTACCAAAGTTGGTAATTAATAAGTGTTGAAGTTGCTTGAGCTGCGATTCATGCTCAGTTAAAAAGTTGATATACAATCGGCCTCCATCGTTAATGGCAGCTCTGAGTAGGCGATAAAACTGGTGCTGAAACAAGAAGATGGGAGGCTCGAGTTCACTAAATAAATCGAGCACAATCCAATCGTAGCGTTTGCCTTGTTGCAATGCTTTAAATACATCAACACAATTAACATCGCACAAAGGGTCGCCACCAAAATAGCGTTTGTAACAGTGGATCACATCAGGGTTGTTATCTATGGTGGTAATGTGACAATTTGGATACGTAGCATTGAGGTAATCACGGATTGCACCTGCGCCAAGACCCAGCTCTAGTACGCTGGTTGGTGGGGTGACTTGCTGCCAGCGACTCGCGAATGTTTTTAAATGAGGAAATAACAAGTGCTCCGGGTGGTTTAACTCCACAACGGATTGTAATGTGTTGTTTATCAGAAGCCATCTTAACGATTTCTCTTGCCGCACTTGGATGCTATTTCTGCCTTGTTTATGCCAATATAGCAAGTGTCCTAGCTGGTGGCTCTGGTCCACAAAATCGTTGCTGATTGTGCCTGAATGCGTAATAAATTCCCCCATGATAACATCAGCATAGACGAGGATTTTGTGAATGCCAGCTTGTCCATCAGTTTTTACACTAAAGGTTAAGTGTTTTGGCGCATTTTATTCCCTACACTGAGCTTATCTTGTAGGGTGTATCTGTACTAGATTTAAAGTCGTTAAACAGGCTAATAACAAAACAGGAGTCAGTGATGTTTGAGGTAACTTCACCACAAAGCAGCGAAGATTGGCAAGCCTATTACCAGTTACGCTGGCAGGTGTTAAGAGCGCCATGGGATCAACCTCGTGGCAGCGAACAGGATGATTTAGAACAAGAAGCTGAACATCGCTACATTAAAAATAATGATGGTGAAGTGCTAGGCGTAGCTAGGCTCCATTTTAACAATCATAAGCAAGCACAAGTGCGCTATATGGCCGTTGCAGAGGGACATCGAGGTCATCATTTAGGTAGCCGTTTGCTTCATGAGCTGGAAGTTATTGCGTGGACGCAAAAAGCAGAAGAGTTGGTTTTGTATGCTCGTGAGCGCGCGTTATCATTTTACGAGCGCCATGGTTATGAAGTGGTTGAAAAGGCACACTTAGCCTATGGCGACGTGCAGCACTGGAAGATGGTCAAACAACGTCCTACGGAGCCGGGCTGGTTCAGGCAGCCAGATTGGACCCATGTATTACAAAATACTTGGCGCGAGTCTATCCCAATCAGTGATGCGATGGGAATTAAAGTAGAAAGTTATACAGACTGGCAGTTTTCCACAAAGGCTGATTTAAAAGCGAACCTTAACTTACACAACTCGATGTTTGCAGGTTCTATATATAGCATGGCGACGTTAACGGGCTGGGGAGCGACTTATTTAGCACTTAAGGAACTCGGGTTAGAGGGAGATATTGTGTTAGCTTATGCCAATATTAAATATCTAAAACCTTTAACCACGGCACCAGCGGCAACGGTTACCATTGCGGACTGCGAAGGTGAATTACAAGCGCTAGAGACGGCAGGCAAAGCAAAATATGTAGTGCCAGTGAATGTTTACGATGGCGACATGTTAGTCGCTAAATTTGAAGGGCAGTTTGTGGTGATTAAACCGCAATAAGTAGAGAATTATTTTCAGCTTCCCAAATGAAAAAGCTCTGAGTGTTCAGAGCTTTTTTCATATTTGAATGCGCTTAAAGAATATCAGTGAGCAACACACCAATACCGAGCCTTTGGGTATGTGTGTTGTAGTCTATTAAGCTTTCGCCGTAACCATTAAAGTATTGTGCGTAACCACGCAGTCTTCCCCAAATCGGGAATGACCAGTCTAGCTGAATTGCACCGCGATTATCGCTGCTTAAGTTATTGCGCCACATAAAGCCAAATTCATGCTCTTCGTGACGATATACGCCGCTAAACTCGAAGTGGCCTAAGTACTCGTCGATGTTTGGATTGTCGTCCCCTCGCGGGTCTAACACATCGTCTTTATCGTCTTCAGGTAAGCGATACCAAGGTTTAAAGCTGAATACAAACCCTCGGTTTTCCCAGATAAAATTCGCATAGATACGATTCCAAGAGCGGGAGTTTGGTTGACTACGTCCGTTAGATTGGTGAGAAACCCCAAGTACAAAAGCCATCTCATCGCCCCACAGCACGTTTTCATCATCCAAAAAGTTAATCCAAAAGATTTCTGGTTCATAGTTGGTTTCACGAAATGGCGAAGACACATCTTTGTTATACAGCTGCCAGTACGATTGCAGCGTAAAAGCAAAGTAGATTGCCTGATCTTTATCCGAGAAGTTTTTATAAATAGGTGCTTTTAACGAGATTTGGTATTTGGCTTCAAAGTTGTCGATTGGCTCGCCGTCTTCATCGTCAATGTCTTTTAGGCCGTCGAATGGTCTGCTGTTGACGTTGGTCATATAAGAAACTGGCAAAATATAGTTACGCTTATGTGGTGTTAATACGTTACGGTTTTTTTCCGTTACACGTTCACGCGCCATGCGTTTATCTAACTGGCTTAAGGTTTTATCAGCATCAGCCTCAGCACATTCGGTACGGACCTGCTCAATGGTTTTATCTTTTTCTCCAGTTAATACCGCGTTTAGCACGCACTGTTTGACTAAATCGATTTCATCTTCCTGTTGGGCTTCTTGAGCGTAAAGTGGCAAGGTAAGCAAGGCCAAAGCCGATATTGATAAGTTTGTGAATTTCATCCTGTATGCGCCGAGAGTAAGTACAATTGATTACATTATTAACCAATGATAATGAAAGGGAAATGAATCTCGAAGGTCAAAAATGTCAGAAAGAAAAATACGGTCGAATAAGAAAAAGGTGGCGGCTATTGCCGCCATACCTTAGTAAGCGTTAAGCAAAACAAGCAGAGCTTATTTGCTTTGACTTACTCTCACGCAATTTAAGTACTCAAGTTAAAGCGTTTCAACTTGAGTAAAAAACTTATAAAGCTCAGTGCCTTGATTCACGCTAGCAGACGCAAAGTGCAAAATGGCGATGGCATCTTCGTCTAACTTGATCTCATTTAAGGGAGCTTCTGATAAATAGCGCTCCATTCTGAGAATTTTAGCGATGGTTTGACCCGCCTTAATATGTTCTCCAAGCTTTGCTGTATATTCCACCATGCCACCCATTGGGGCATAAAAGGCGCGATAATTCTCTAGCCGACAGACGTAACGGATGATGTCTTGTGGCATAAAGTGCGCGTCTTGAAAGGCTTGCTTATGGTTCAGGTAGCTCAAAATGCTATTAGCGTCATTCAGTGCTTCCGCTAAATCAATCTTTTCTTGAGAGCCAAGCTCAACTGTAAATGCTTCGGTTAATACTGGGATTTCTCTGCCTATAGCCTGATAGGCTTGCTGTAAGTTCCACCATGGGCAAAAACTGGCTTCATCCATGGCTCCATCAAAGTCACTTGGAATAAGCAACACATGTGGAATATCAAAATAACGAGCGCTGTCTTTTGCATACTCAGGGCAATACAAGTGTTTTGCTGAAATTGGCCCCGTATGAAGGTCTAAAACAATGTCAGCCTCGTGAGCTAGACGCTGTAAATTCAAGGCGATGCGCTTACCTGTCGTCAACCTATCTAAGGGCCCATCAAGTAGTGTTTGGGTGCGCTCAACTAATCGTTGGCGAAATTGCTGAGCGATTTCTGTTATTGATAGCGTCGGGTTTTGCTCCACAAACTCGGCAACCAACGCGGAATGGTTGATGTACATTCGATTCCAATTCGTGCCCGTAATTGGATCGAAACGCCCTAAGGTAAACTCACCAGATTTCTGATTACAACCAATCGGGTTTGCGTAAGGCACTAGGGTGATGTCCGCTTTTAATGATAATTGCTTCAACTGTTCCAGCAGTTGATAAATCACTGCATTACCTTGCACCTCGGCACCATGCATATTCGCTTGAATATACACCTTAGGCCCACTGCCATCGCCTTTGATGCGATAGACTGGAATAGTCAAAGGCAGACCATTGGCAATTTCACCAACCTGAATATGTTGTTGTGTAATGGTATTCATGTTTACCTCAAATAACTTGAAGCGGGCTCTGCTTCACGGACACAGCTGATTTCTCCTGCTGAGATGATGTACTCTGCTGGGAGCTCATGACATAAAAAGAACGGCATACTTTCGGTGTAGCCGTAGGCACCACATTGACTGAAAACAAGCCAATCGCCCTCGCTACTGTCGCTTGGTAAGAGTAGGGTGCCTAACTTATCCAACGCTGTACAAAGTGGGCCATGAATATGAAAGTCTGTGACCTCAGCTTGAGACTGGCGTAACAATTCAGCTGGGAACGCTTGTCCGGTAACGGCTGGACGCAGCAGGTGATTGACACCGCCAGCGACAATCAGTTGTTGTTCACCGTAGTTTTGCTTTTGTTCCACCACAGGGTTGAGATAAAAACCACATTCGCCAACCGCATAGCGGCCTAATTCCATCCATAATTCTTCCACTTGCGTGGCGGATTTTATTAATGCGAGCGCGCCTAATAATTTTTGCCAATCGAGAGAAGGACTTTGCCTATCATAGGGAATGCCAAGACCGCCACCTAAGTCGAGTACCTGTAGGGTAATATCTAAATCAGCAGCGAGTTGAACTAAAGGCGTAACCATAGCCTGCCAAAGTTCAGCGAGTGTATCGCTACAGAGCATATTGCCCCACTGGAAAATATGCAGCCCGACAAAATCTAGGTGGGTGTAGTCACTTAAAGTTAGGGCTTGCCACTGCTCAGCACCGAGACCAAAAGGAGTCAGCGTATTGCCACCAAGTGGATTGTGCTCTGCTTTATCAAAGCGTAACTGCACCCGCAGTAAAACTTCAAATTGAAGCTCAAACTCTTCGGCTACTTGATTTAACCAGCGTACTTGATTGTGACTTTCAGCCACGAAAATACGTACGCCTTGTGTTGCAAAATGACGGATCTGCTTTAGTGATTTGGCAGGACCGGTGTTGAGCACGCGCTCAGGTGTGATCCCTTGAGATAACACCTGTTCAAGCTCGCCGCTAGATGCCACATCAAAGTTAAACCCAGCGTTATCTAGGGTTTGAATGATATGTGATAACGGATTCGCTTTTACGGCATACCAAAGCTTAACGATTTGCTGATCAACTAAGGGCTTAACATGCGCACTTAGCTTATCTAAATCGTAGCAAAAGAGAGGCGTGTCCTGTTGCTGGATCAATGCCTCAGCTGCGGTTCGCTGTGACGTGCTCAACCAAGTCATTAGCGTAGAACCTCTTCCAGCGCCAGTGATGCATCACTTTGTTCATCACGGTATTTTACGATAAGTGCGCATGACATACTTAGTCCTTGCTCTCGGGCCCACTCACTTGAGGCTGGACGGGAGCCTGGGATCACTATCGCGTTTTCAGGGATGGCTTCACCTTTGTCAAGCAAGCGCTCGTTTACGCAGTCATAGACAGGAATACTTGCTGAAAGGCGCACACCCGGTGCTAATACGGCACCGCGTTTAACAACAACCCCTTCAACCAATACACAGCCTGCACCAATAAAGGCATCGTCTTCAACAACAACAGGGCTTGCTCCAACTGGTTCTAATACACCACCTACTTGCACTGCTGCGCTAAGGTGGACATTTTTACCAATTTGCGCGCAAGAACCAACCAACGCATGACTATCTACCATAGTACCTGAATCAATATAGGCACCAATGTTGACATAAGCCGGTGGCATAATGATTGTGCCCGCTGCGACGTAAGCGCCACGTCTTACACTGCTTCCGCCTGGAACCATACGAACGCCATCTTGTGCAGCAAATCCGCGTGGTGCTAAGTTATCTTTATCAACAAATCCACCTGGAAATTCCGTATTTACGCCATTTCTAAATGCTTCAAGGATCCCTTGTTTTACTTCTACGTTAGCATGCCAATGGCCTTGCTCATCCTGTGTTGCGGCACGTACTGTGCCATTTTCTAAATCGTTTAGTAGGGTTAACCAGCTCATGTTTACTGCCTTAGTTCCAAGATAAAATCGTTTTGTTCGCGCGAGTGATCGCATCGGTATGGGTGAGTTCCAAATGTGTCAGTGGTGGGCGCAAGTTTGGACTTGTGAGTTTCCCTTGCAAGTGCATTAACACTTTGACTGGTATGGGATTTGCCACTGCAAATAAGCTATTTGCAGCTTCTGACCAAGTGGTAAATAAATTAGGGGAGGTGCCGCTTAACGAGCGCCTTACAAATTCTGCGGTTTGCTGTGGCCATGCGTTTGCCGCAACAGACACCAGACCCGTTGCACCTGCTTGTGCAAAGTAGGGCATTAAGCTATCGTCGCCGCTATAGATGGCGACATCAGGCGCTGCCTGACGAAATGCTTCAAAGGTGGCAATATCACCACTGGCTTCTTTTAGTGCCCACAGATTAGAGTGGCAAGCTAGCTCGCCGAGTAGTTCAGGGGCGATAGCAACAGCACTGCGACCAGGTACATTGTAGAGCATGCAAGGGTTATGGCTCTCATCGAGTAGTGTACTAAACCAATGCGCCAGACCAACTTTGCCAGGCTTTGCGTAGATTGGTGAGCCAAGTAAGAGCGCATGAATGGGTTGCGTATTACAAAAGCGCACCCATTGTGTTTGCTGCTCAAGATTACTGCCGCCAACGGCAACCATGAGCGGTACACTTGGGGCGAGCTGGCAAACAAACTCAACGATTTGTTGCTGCTCTTGTTGGGTAAGCGCAAGGCCTTCGCCGGTACTGCCTAGTAAAAGAATACCGTTACGAGCTTGCTCTTGATCGCGTACAAGCGTCGTTAATGCGCCAAAATCAACCTGATTTTCAGTATCAAAAGGCGTTACTAAGGCCGTCCACAACGGATAGTCAGATAAGTTGAATTGTGATTTCATCTCTACCGAACTTAAATCATGTTCGGAGTTAGGAGGGTGTCCAAACTTCGAACTGTTAAAATTCGAAGAGCAATGGACTTAAAAAGGATAAGGCAGCCAATAGCCTTATTTTTCTAAGACCAGAAGCTCTCCACCAAGTATGTTGGTGACAGTCGCTGGGATTCAGCCCAGTCGCCCGAAACGAGTATTAGCAAACAATAACTCAATTTCTCGGCGTATATTCCCCTCACTAAGTTGCAACGGAGTTTGCTCTCCTTCACTTAGTTACCTGAATAACGCACCTCTTCCAGCCCTTAATTTGACGCCGTGGCATCAAACTATCTAAATAGGGTGAGCGCGCATTGAAACATTTTGGCCGTCTAGGTGTCAAGTATTGGGCTGTAAATAATGCGATTGTTAACTACACTTAAGATTGCGGCTGAGACAACGCTATGAGATGAAAAGCAAAAACATGTCGTTAATAAATAAAGTTAAAAACCGTTACACCGGGGCATTATTAGCTATGGCTATCTTGTTATCGATGGCGATGGGGGTAATGCAGTATCTACTGTATCAACAGAGCCAAGACGCACGGGTAATTAATATTGCAGGTATGCAGCGGATGTTGTCTCAGCGTATCGCACTTTTCAGTGCACAAGAGGATAAAAGAGATAGTGAAGCACTGCGCCAAGCGATTGATAAATTTGAGAGTAATCATGACTTTTTAACCAAAACAGAGCGTGGTGAGACGATTTATCTAAATGAAGCCCTCGAAGTATTTTACTATCAAGGACCTGTGCAGTTGGATGTGCAAAGTAAAGCGTTCATTACCTTAGCAAGGTCACAATTACAGCAACCAGCTCCCCAATTAGTGGCGCAAATTTTTATCGCATCTCAGCATTTACTTCCAAACCTTGATGAGGCTGTTTCACTATTCGAGCAACATGCGCGAAGTAAAACGGAGATGGTGAGGAAAATAGAGTTGTTAATTTGGCTGCTTGGACTGTTGCTATTGTTCATCGAAGCCAAGTTTATATTTCACCCAATGGCGCGAGAAATTGCTGAAGCACTTGATAAATTAGAGGCGGCAAGAAAGCTTGCCGACGATGCGCTACACTCAAAATCACGATTTTTAGCGCGTGTCAGTCACGAGCTAAGAACACCATTACAGGCCATTCAGGGGTATTTAGATGAATACTTGCATAACAAAGACACGCAGCAATTACAGCATGTGAAAAGTGCAGCAAATCAATTAGATAATTTACTTTATTCCGTTCAGGACTTTAATAACCTTTCCGAGCAAGAGGTGGTCATTGAGCGTCATCAAGTTGCGTTGCGAGAGGTAATAAAATCAGCCGGTATTGCCTTTCAATTAACCGCACATAAGAAATCTCTCGCTTTTAATTTGGCGTTGAGTAATGAGTTAGATGTGACTTGTTATTGTGATGGTAAGCGGGTTGGTTGGTTGATCAGTGAATTAGTCAATAATGCAATTAAATTTACTGAGTGTGGCAGTATTCAAGTATTTGCGGATCTGGTTGTAGATGAAAATACGCCATATTTAGAATTTGTTGTTGAAGATACTGGACCCGGATTCGATTACCAACAGCTACGAGAAGCTGTGCATAGCGAGCATTTTCAAGGCACGCAGTTAGGACTTAAACGTTGCCAATTACTCATCTCTGCGCTTGGGGGACGATTAGATTTTATTGCGAGGGAGCCAACAGGTACAAGAGCAACCTTGAGAGTCCCTATTGAAATTGACAATCAACAGGTGCCGACTCTTACAATGGAGCAGGTGTCGGCTCGCATTTTACTGGTGGAAGATAATTTACTAAATGCTCGCGTGATTGAAAAAATGCTTCAGCCCATAGCCAAATTGGTAACGCATGTTGAACACGGTGGATATGCCCTTGAAGTATATGAAGTGGGTAAGTTTGACATCGTGCTAATGGATTTAAATATGCCAGTGATGGATGGCTTTGAAGCCACGCAGCGTTTGAGGGCGCTAGATGCGACTGTGCCTATTTTAGTCGTGACCGCAAATACGAATGCGGAGGATTTGGATAAGGTCTATGCACTTGGTGCAACAGCTCATTTGTATAAGCCGTTGCAACCGGATGTGCTGCATAGCAAAGTGGCGCTATTACTGAACGAGTGTGGAGACTTAATCTCTTCTTAAACGAATATTTCCAACCCCGACTTCTGCATCGATGGAATACTGGCCTTGGCCACGATAGTCGGATGTTGAGCCAACCATACTATTTTCGGCAGTCTCTACGTTGCCAAAACCTGACATTGTTGTTTTACCAACACCTGAATCTAAAGATACCTTTTTGAAATCAGCGGCGGCAGTCTCAATTTTAATTTTTCCTACGCCTACCTCTAAATCAGCAGAGTTATTAAGATCTTGAATATCAATTTTGCCAACACCAACCTCAACATCTAAGGCCAAATTAACAGGCACCTTAACTTGCCAAGATAGTTCATAATCATCCGAATTGATCTCGAGTGATAATCTATCCCCTGATGTGTTGCTGTTTAGGGTAGCTTCACTTACATCTGGTTTACCAAACCAACTGTCTGACTCTTTCGGTTCAACCAAAATGTCGACCTCTATGGTGTCGCCGTTGTAAGTTTGTAGATCGATTTTACCTACGGCAATATCCACCTCTAACTCGGCTAGGCTATTGCTTGGAAATGATGCTGTAATGGTTTTGGAATCTTTTGCTTGTGCAGTCATTGCCGCTGCACTTAATGCTAAAACTAACGCTAACTTTTTCATTATTTTTTACCTTCAACGAGAGTGTTTAAAAGGTAAGTCGCAAATAAAAATGAAAAGGTTTAAAAAGGTTTTTATTTTTTAGGGCGTGTTGATGAAAGTACATTTTACACGCCCATAAATTAAACTACTTACCTCTTGGTAAGTTAGTGCTGAGCGTTATAGTTTGGTGACTGAGTAGCCATTGTTTTTCAGCTGCTCAACAAGGCCATATTTTTCAACGAGATGTAATGCTCCAACGGCAATAAATGTCGATTCATTAGGGAGTTGTTTTTTTAGCACTTCGATCCAGTTATTGTTGCGCTCGATGATCATCAATTGTTCAGCTAATTTGCCGTATTTATCATCCGAAAAGCTTACCTGGTAGTAATGGGATAACTTTTCTAAATCGCCGCTTCGCCATGCGGAAACTAACTCCAAGAAGTAGGTATTCAAATCTGACATCTGTGCAAATGTTTCCTTGAGCATAGCGTCACTATGAATACTCAGCTGACTGAACATTTCAAGCTGATATTCTAAGGTTTCAAATTCACCAATTGGGATCTTCTTTTCGTTTGCGTAGGCTATTACTTGTTTATCGATGCCATTAGTATCGGTAAATCCGAGCTTTTGATATTCCAGTTGTAGCATAGTTACCATCACGGCCCATGGTGCGTAGCGTTCAAATAAGGCGATATCTATTTGCTTTTTGGAGAAGTAATCTTGCAGCTTCTGATAGACTTCTTCAGAGAGTTGGTCTTTTAGAGTTTGGTTGTTTTTTAACAGCATAAATGGCATGGATCGCTGTTGGATTGCAAATGGAGAAAGCGCCTCTAAGTTCACTTCAACCATGACTCTATCACTGCTCGCAATGGCGCTTTTTACCTTGGCCGGTAAACCTTGCATTTGTTTGTCACCGACGTGGACGGTACCAAATAAGTAAGACGTTTTGTTGTCCTTTTCTATTTTCCATAGGCCAACTTCTGCGTTGGCGATATTACTGAAAAGGCTTAAGCAAAGATAAATAAATAACAATGGTGAAAATACTTTAACCATAGTAATGATCCCTGTTGGTTTTAAAGGGTCAGTCTGCGATATTGAAATGTGAATGTCACTAAAAAATGAAGTGCGCTTAGGCGGTAGAAAAAATTTCATATAGGCAAATCGAGAAAGTAAATTTTTCGTTATATCGAAACTGAACCAATAGAAAATTCGCATTTTAAAATGTGTGGTTGTTTTAATTCTTTATCTTATGGGTTTTTGGTTTTTTTATGCGATAAACTCAGGTTTTTAATTTTAAATAGCATAGTTTTTTGTGTTGACTTAAGTGTGCAAGGCGCGGTATTAATAGAAAAAGAGGCAGCACGGTGCTTACACTGAATGATTGCCAAGTTTAAATTTACGGAATTCAAGCAATGTTACTAACAGCAACTCTACTAGTCGTGATTATCAACGTGGTGATTATTATTACCGCGGGGGCTAGTTAGTGCTGTAAGAAAAGTATCAGCATAAACGCCCCCCGCACCAAAAGGTTCGGGGGGCGTTTTCGTTTTAGGGCATAAAAAAGGCAACTGAGAGCAGATCATGAGCAATTCAACAACCGGCGCACAACTTGTTATCAAGGTGCTAGAAGAGCAAGGCGTTAAACACGTATTTGGTTATCCTGGTGGTGCCATCATGCCCATTTATGACGCTTTGTATGGCGCGCCAGTTAAGCACTACTTGACTCGCCATGAGCAAGGTGCTGGCTTTGCTGCTGTTGGGTATGCTCGCAGTACAGGTAAGCTTGGAGTTTGTTTCGCCACTTCTGGACCCGGCGCGACGAATCTTATCACCGCACTTGCTGATGCCATGATGGATTCAGTTCCGTTACTGGCTATCACGGGGCAAGTGCCGACCGCTGCTATCGGTTCGGATGCCTTTCAAGAGGTGGATGTGTTGGGCATGTCTTTGTCATGTACTAAGCACAGCTACATGGTTGAGCGAGCGGAAGACTTGGCTGAAGTATTACAAGAAGCCATGTACTTAGCGCAGTCTGGTCGGCCCGGTCCGGTGTTGGTCGATATTCCCAAAGATATCCAGTTAGCTAAAGTACCTTTTCATCCTTTTGCTGCGCCACAAGACGAACAGCCGAGGGTTTCGCAAACTGAAGTAGCAAAAGCCAATCAATTATTATGTGATGCTAAACGACCCGTTGCCTACATTGGTGGCGGCGTGCAAAGCGCCGATGCGCAGTCACAGCTGATGCAACTTTTAGAAAAGACCCATATGCCAGCAGTATCGACGCTAAAAGCTTTGGGCAGCGTAACGCCAGATTATGAGTATGACTTAGGAATGCTCGGTATGCACGGTACTCAAGCGGCGAATTTGGCGGTTCAACAATGTGACTTGCTGGTATGTATCGGGGCACGGTTTGACGACCGTGTTACGGGGAATTTGGCAAAGTTTGCTGCAGGGGCAAAGGTGATCCATTTAGATATCGACCCTGCAGAAGTGGGTAAACGCAAACCTGCAGCCGCTTCGCTTATTGCAGACTTAAAACAGTCATTGCCACAACTAGAGTGTGTGGTTACGAATAGCGAATGGCTAGAGACTATTGAAGCACTGCAACGTCAACATGCGTGGCGTTATGACTATCCTGGCGAAAAAGTATTTGCACCGTATTTGTTAAATCAACTGAGCCAAAAGCTACCTAATACAGCGGTAGTGTGCTGCGATGTAGGCCAACATCAAATGTGGGTGGCGCAGCATATGAAATTCAGTCATCCAAGCAATCACTTAAGTAGTGGCGGTGCAGGCACGATGGGATTTGGCTTACCAGCTGCAATTGGTGCACAGATAGCACGTCCAGATAACACAGTGATCACGGTATCTGGTGATGGCTCCATCATGATGAATATTCAAGAGTTGGCAACCATCCGCCGTAATAACCTGCCAGTTAAAATACTAATATTAGACAACCAAAGGCTGGGTATGGTGAGACAGTGGCAGCAACTCTTTTTTGACGGTCGTTACAGTGAAACCGACCTGTCAGACAATCCAGATTTTGTCTCATTGGCTGCCGTGTTCGGTATTCCTGGGCAGACAATTACTCATGCAAACCAAGTAGATGACGCCGTTGACGCCATAGTGAATGCGCAAGGGCCCTATATTTTACATGCTTGTATCGACGATAAAGAAAACGTATGGCCGCTTGTTCCACCTGGTGCTGCCAATGATGAAATGATGACGGAGAACCTTTCATGAAACACCATTTAACTGTTGCAGTAAAACAACAGAGCATCGCAGTGGAGCGCTTTTTACGCGTAGCCAGACATCGCGGATTTCGCTTAACGAATTTGGAATTACAAGGTCAAGATGACTTATTCCACGTCAAAATGACGGTAGATAGTGACAAACCTATCTATTTATTAACCTCACAACTGAGTAAGCTAGTAGAAGTGCAAGCGGTTGACTTGCATACACTACAGAAACAGGCAATTTAGAAGAATTAAGGTAGTTAACAATGACACAAACATCAGAAGTAATTTGGCATAACGGTGAAATGGTTCCTTATTTTCAAGCGACCACCCATGTGCTTAGTCATGCTTTACATTATGGCAGCTCAGTTTTTGAAGGGATCCGTGCTTACGATACACCAAATGGTCCAGCTGTTTTCCGCTTAACCGATCATATTCAGCGCCTCTTTGATTCCGCGAAGATCTACCGTATGGAAATTCCTTTTACCCAAGAGGAAGTAATCGCAGCGTGTAAAGAGACTATCCGCGCAAATGACTTTACCAATGCTTACCTTCGTCCATTTGCATTTTTGGGTCATGTAGGCCTTGGTTTAAATCCGAAATCACACCGTGCAGACATGACTGTCGCTGCGATGGAATGGGGGGCGTACCTTGGTGAAGAAGGCTTAGCGCAAGGTGTTGATGTGTGTGTTTCTTCTTGGAGCCGCCTTGCACCAAACACCATGCCTACTGCGGCGAAAGCGGGTGGTAACTATTTATCTTCACAGCTTATTTCTGGTGAGGCGAAGCGTAATGGTTATGTTGAAGGGATCGCGCTTGATGTTAATGGCTACCTGAGCGAAGGTGCTGGTGAGAACTTATTTGTTGTGAAAAAAGGCGTGCTTTATACCCCGCCAACCACAGCTTGTATTCTACCAGGTCTTACGCGCGACACTATCATCCATTTGGCGAAAAAACGCGGTTATGAAGTACGTGAAGAGCCGATCGCTCGCGAAGCGCTTTATCTTGCTGATGAGTTCTTTATGGTTGGTACCGCAGCGGAAGTAGTACCTGTTCGCAGCGTAGACAAAATTACCGTGGGGAATGGTGGTAGAGGTCCAATTACGGAAGAGTTACAGCAGGCCTATTTCGCTTTGGTTAAAGGTCAAGCTGATGACGAAAATGGCTGGTTAGAATACGTAAACGAATAATTTTATTGGAATCGGGGCTAAGCGTCCCGGACAACAGCGCATTATAAATTGTGGGAATGAGGAACTCGGCATAGCCGAGAAAAAAGGTGAAGCATGGCTAAATTACGGAGCAAGACAACTACTGAGGGCAGACAACGCGCGGGTGCTCGTGCATTGTGGCGAGCAACGGGAATGACGGACAGTGATTTCCATAAACCGATCGTTGCGGTCGTGAATTCATATACCCAATTTGTTCCGGGTCATGTTCACCTCAATCAACTTAGCGCATTGATGGCTGATGCGATAACAGAAGCGGGCGGCGTACCTCGCGAATTTAATACCATTGCCATCGATGATGGTATCGCCATGGGTCACGGCGGCATGCTTTACTCGCTTCCGTCTCGAGACTT
Source organism: Pseudoalteromonas sp. S2755 (assembly GCF_005886535.1). Taxonomy (GTDB): domain Bacteria; phylum Pseudomonadota; class Gammaproteobacteria; order Enterobacterales; family Alteromonadaceae; genus Pseudoalteromonas. Next base: position 74,904 of record NZ_PNDS01000009.1, on the reverse strand, counting down.
AATTGCTGATTCGGTAGAGTACATGGTTAACGCTCATTGTGCCGATGCTATGGTCTGTATTTCTAACTGCGACAAGATCACCCCTGGTATGCTACTTGCGGCACTGCGGTTGAATATTCCGGTGATCTTTGTTTCCGGCGGCCCAATGGAAGCGGGAAAAACTCGCTTAGCGGATATCGATCTAAAATTGGATCTTGTCGACGCTATGGTGAAAGGCGCAGATCCAACCGTGAGTGATGAAGATTCTGAGCAAGTAGAACGCTCAGCTTGTCCTACTTGCGGTTCGTGTTCAGGCATGTTTACTGCCAACTCCATGAACTGTTTACTAGAAGCGCTGGGCTTAGCGTTGCCTGGTAATGGTACGACACTAGCGACACACAAAGACCGCCAACAGCTGTATTTAGGCGCAGCAAAGCGCATCATGGCTTTGTGTGATGAATACTATGGTAAAGACAACGAGCAAGTGCTGCCGCGCAACATTGCTAACCAAGCTGCATTTATGAACGCCATGACATTAGATATCGCGATGGGTGGTTCATCCAATACCGTGCTGCATTTATTGGCGGCAGCGCAAGAAGGCTTTGTCGATTTTGATATGAATGACATAGATCGCTTATCTCGTAGCACACCTTTTTTGTGTAAGGTTGCTCCGGCAACACAGCAATATCATATTGAAGACGTTCACCGTGCAGGCGGTATTATGGCTATTCTCAACGAGCTAGCCAGAGGCGATAAATTGGACCTGTCGGTGGGGCATGTTGCTGGCGGAAATCTAGGTGAAGTTATTGCGCGTTGGAATGCCGCAGACCGTGATAACGAACGGGCACAAACTTTCTATCGCGCGGGACCTGCTGGGATCCGCACTACCCAAGCTATGAGCCAAGAGTATCGCTGGGATGAGCTTGATTTAGACCGTGAAGGCGGCTGTATTCGCTCTATCGAGCATGCGTTTAGGCAAGATGGCGGCCTTGCTGTATTGAAAGGTAACTTAGCGCCTGATGGTTGTATCGTGAAAAGTGCCGGGGTGGCCGATGAAATGCTGCGCTTTACGGGGCCGGCTGTGGTATTCGAGTCTCAAGACGATGCCGTCGAGGGGATACTGGGTGGCCAAGTTAAGAAAGGTGATGTAGTGATCATTCGCTACGAAGGGCCTAAAGGTGGTCCGGGTATGCAAGAAATGCTGTACCCAACTAGCTATCTTAAATCGATGGGGCTAGATAAAGACTGCGCTTTACTTACCGATGGTCGTTTTTCCGGCGGTACTTCTGGACTTTCTATTGGCCATGCGTCTCCAGAGGCTGCCAGTGGTGGCAACCTGGCGCTGGTTGAAAACGGCGATGTTGTCGCTATCGACATCTATAACCGCAGTATTGACGTTAAACTGGACGACACCGAGTTGGCGCTGCGCCATGAAAAGCAACTCGCTCGTGGTAAAGAAGCGTACAAACCAGTTAATAGAGAGCGTTATGTGAGTCCCGCGCTAAAAGCCTATGCGCTGCTTGCAACGAGTGCGGACAAAGGCGCGGTACGTGACTTACAAAAACTAGAGGAGTTAGGCTAGCGATGGTTTCCCAAGAGCTTGATTACTTTAGAGCCATTATTCAGGCGAATGTGGCACCGCTCGTTGAGGTAACGCAAGTGAATCAATTAGAGCAAATGTCGGCCCAGCTTGGTAACCAAATTTGGCTGAAAAGAGAAGACCAACAACCTGTCTATTCTTTCAAATTGCGTGGTGCGTATAACAAGCTCCGTCAGTTGCCAAAAGGATCGCGGGTGTATACCGCTTCTGCGGGTAATCATGCTCAAGGGGTTGCACTAAGTGCAACGCATCTAGGTCAGCACGCCACGATTGTTATGCCTGTGACTACGCCAGAGATCAAGGTCAACGCGGTTCGTAAGCTCGGTGGTGAAGTGATCTTACACGGCCATCACTTTGATGCGGCAAAGCAGTACGCGCTAGATCTTTGTGAAGCGCAAAATGGTGTTTTTGTCCCGCCATTTGATGATAAAGATGTGATCATCGGCCAAGGTACGGTGGCGCGAGAGTTAATTCAGCAACTTGATGAACTAGATGTCGTATTTATTCCCGTAGGAGGTGGGGGGTTGCTTGCGGGAATGGCAGTGTATTTGAAGTCACTTCGCCCTGATATCCGTATTATTGGGGTAGAAGCTGAGGACAGTGCATGCCTTAAAGCCGCGCTTGAAGCGGGAGAACCTGTGGAACTTGAGCGAGTCGGTGGCTTTGCGGACGGCGTGGCGGTAAAGCTTATTGGTACAGAAACTTTTCGATTAGCACAAAAGTTTTGTGATGAAGTCGTGACGGTTAATGCCGATGAAATTTGTGCGGCGGTTCAAGATATTTTTGTGGAGACGAGAGCAACTGCAGAGCCTTCTGGCGCGTTATCAACCGCGGGTTTGAAGAAGTGGCTCACGCAAACGGGTGAAAAGGGGCTGAGTGTTGCGGCTATCTTGTCAGGCGCTAATTTAAACTTCGATCGGTTGAGATATATCGCCGAAAGAACGGCGCTAGGTGCTAAACATGAAGCATTGCTCGGGGTGACTATTCCAGAGGAAAAAGGCAGCTTTAAGCGTTTTTGTCACTCTCTTGGTGGCCGAGCGATCACCGAGTTTAACTATCGCTATGCCGGCTGCGGCGAAGCGCAAATTTTTGTTGGTGTCGGGCTTAGAAATGGCCAGCAAGAGCTAACTGAGTTAACCGCTTCGTTGCATCAAAATGGCTATCTGTTTGACGACTTATCAGATAACGAACTGGCAAAGTTACATGTGCGATATATGGTAGGCGGCAAACCGCCGAGTGTCATGAATGAACGTTTATTGCGGTTTGAATTTCCTGAATATCCAGGCGCATTAGCGCGCTTTTTAGACATGCTCGGCTGTAATTGGAATATTACTTTATTTCATTATCGTAATCATGGCGCGGCACAAGGTAATGTGTTGGCCGCTTTTGAAGTTGAGCCCAGTGATTATGAGCGTTTTGATGAACATCTTGCAAAGTTAGCGTATCAGTTTCAAGAAGAAACAAATAACCCGTGTTTTACACGCTTTTTGCATGGCGAGCAGTTAACAAAGCAAAAGGCTGGATAATAAGTACTGAGTTAGGTACGCTGGTCATGAAAGTATCTAATTTTATCAGTGGATTACATGATTAGAAAAAGAACAAATAAGGACATCTTCATCACGTTAGTTGCAAGGCTTGTATTGTTTGCGGGCTTATATTTTGGTGTGAGCGCGCTTTGGCCAGATCTGTTTGAACACACACTTTTCTTGCCAATTGCGCTTTTAATAACAGTGATATCGGTCGTATTAAGAGGCGATTTTGATACCAACAGACGCCCTGAGCAGATGTTATTAAAAGAGGGCGAGAAGTTAATACTCATCTACGGGGAAAATAAAACTATGATGCCAATAGCACAAGTTGAGTCTGTCGCTATCGATGAGAATTATCTTGGGATCATCGAGAAGAATAATGGTAATGGCTATGACATTATGTGTAAAGGCAGCCAAGAGCAGATCTATCATCACCTTAAGAACATACTAGGTACACATATAGAGAATTGTAAAGTACAACTGCTTTGAGCCCTAGTCAGCTAAAGTAGCACTTAGCTTACTGTTATATTCAATACTTATCCAATCTTAATGGCAGCCTGAGCACTGTAAACTATAGTTAGCTATTATCAGTTGAAAAACGCAAGGATATGATGTTTAGGTACTATGTTGCGTTATTACTTTTATTTTTGAGCACTCAGATTGCAGCCCTTGAAAAAGTCACATTACAGCTAAAGTGGACACATCAATTTCAGTTTGCTGGTTACTATATGGCAAAGGAAAAAGGGTTTTACCATAAGGAAGGGTTAGATGTTCATATTCTTCCTGCTGATCCCAATAATCCTAACGTTGATTTTCGTGTGTTATATGGTCAAGCTCAGTTTGGTGTGTTTCACTCAGGCCTCTTAAAACAAAGACTTAATGGCAAACCCTTTGTGGCGCTTGCAGCCGTGTTACAGTCTTCTCCTTACTGCTGGATGGTGAGGGCTGACAGTAATATTTATGTTCCCCGAGATTTTCAGGGGAAACGCCTCAGTCATTTAGGACACACGGAAAACGGCGAATTACTTATGATGTTGCAACGTGCCGGCGTCAATACACAAAATATGCGCTTGTATTCAGGCCGTGAGCCACTAAAAGACTTTATCGCGGGTAAATTTGATGCGATGCAAGTTTATAGCACCAATGAGCCTTATGCAGTGCAGCAAAGTGGTATAGCAACTCGTGAAATTTGTCCGAAGCAGTTTGGTTTAAACGTTTACGCTGATGTGCTTTTTACTACGGAAAGTGTACTAGAAAATCGTCCTGATCTTGTTAAGCGTTTTCGTCGTGCGAGCCTTAAAGGTTGGCGATACGCTATGTTACATCTAGAAGAAACCTTAGCGATAACTAAGCAGCAGTACGCTACCCAAAAATCCTTGGAACAGCTCGCATTTGAGGCTGAGAAGTTAAAGGAGTTCATAAAGGTGGCTAATATTCCAATTGGAACAATGTCGACGGCAAAATGGCAATGGATAGCACAGCTATATCACTTAGATATCAGTCAATTTCATGAACATAAGGCGCGTTTCATCTATTCTGAAGTGAAAAATGAACAACTCAATTTATCTTGGGCGTTGATTATTGCTGCGATTCTAACATTGCTCTGTATCCCCATGTATATCCACTTAATTTTTTCTCGTAAATATCATCAACAATTACGCTAGAATAAGGGTATTGTTTCCCTGACAACCGTGGCCATTGTGGAACCGAGCAAACGCTTTCAACTTTTAGATAAATTATTATTCGATACCCGACAATATTGGCAGATCGTTGCCTTTGAGCATCTCACTATTCCTTGGCCACAACTGCAATCAGAATTACTGCGGTTAAGCGACGATGCAGTATCAACATTAGACAATGACACTGATGCTCTTTTTACTTTTTTTAGCCAGCACATTCCAGAGCTCGAACAACTGAATGCTCTAAGCGTTTTACCGCAAAAAATGGGTCACAGAGATGAGTTACCATTTTGGCTGAGCAATGGCATAAAAGGACGTAAATTAGAGCAACTTCAAGACTTTGTTGCTGCAGTAAACGAAACCAAAGCATCGGTATTAGAGTGGTGCGCAGGTAAAGGTCATTTGGGTCGACTGCTTTCTTATCATGGTGCACCTGAAGTAAACAGTATTGAGCTTCAAGCGGATCTATGTCGACAAGGAGAGGAAAGTGCGAAGCGGCAAAATCTAAACTTGCATTTTCATTGTGCCGACGTGCTGAAAGATGACATACATCACCACTTTGTTGAAAATCGCCATGGTATTGCACTGCATGCATGTGGTGAATTACATCGGGTATTTATGCACCAAGCAGTGGCGAATGGCATGAAAAAGCTATCGCTCTCTCCATGTTGCTATCACTTATTTACACCACCTGATTATCAAGCCATGAGTGTTGAAGCACAGCAGAGTCAGCTCAATTTGTCTCATCATGACATGAAGTTGGCGCTGCAAGAGACAGTTACAGCGCCTGGAAGAGTGGCACAAGTACGTAAAAAAGAGGTGAGTTGGCGCTTAGGATTTGATGCGCTGCGCAGAGAACTGACAGCAGATAAACATTACGTGAGTGTGCCCTCGGTCAATAAGGCTATTTTTTCGGGGGCATTTAGTGATTTCTGTTATTGGGCAGCTGAGCAGAAGCAACTAATCTTGCCTGATGGAATCGATTTTGACCAATATGAACGTATTGGGCGTGAACGAAAACAAGTAACGGACAGAATTGAGTTAGTACGACACGTGTTTCGTCGTGCGATTGAGATCTGGTTGGTCCTGGATAGGGTTTTATATCTGCAAGCAGCTGGGTATGATGTCACCCTTAGTACTTTTTGCGAAAAGTCACTCACCCCAAGGAATATTTTGATACAGGCTGAGCGTCAGTCGGAGAACCATTAATGTGTAATACGAGCCCAAGTCCGCTTAGTCATTTACTCGATAACAATAAACAGTGGGCAGATCGCACCAATGCCAGTGATCCTGAGTTTTTCAAAAAGCTATCGCAACAGCAAAATCCAGATTACCTGTGGATTGGCTGCTCTGACTCTCGTGTCCCTGCAAATGAGATTGTAGATTTAATGCCCGGAGAGCTGTTTGTTCACCGCAATGTTGCTAATGTTGTTGTGCATACCGATCACAACTGTTTGTCGGTCATGCAGTATGCGGTTGAGGTGCTCAAAGTGGATCACATTATGGTGGTAGGCCACTACGGTTGCGGTGGAGTGCAAGCGGTGCTTGATAATGCTAAGTTTGGCCTTATCGATAACTGGCTGCGTCATGTCGCGGATGTGAAAGAGAAACACCAAGCGATTATCGAACAAGTGAACAGAGAAAAGCAGTGTGCGGCGCTTTGTGAGCTAAATGTGGTTGAACAGGTGCGCAACGTGTGTCAGAGCAATATCGTTCAAGATGCTTGGCAGCGAGGTCAAGCTTTGACGGTACACGGATGGGTCTATGGTCTAGCTGATGGTCTCTTGAATGAGGTGGTGAACGCCGTAGAAGATATGGAGCAACTATCACTTTGCTATGAAAAGTCTTTGCTTGGCGTGAATCAACGCTATTGCTAGGGTCAACATAGTTTAGAGATTGCGTGCGCCACAAGCGCACGCTTTACTTTCCAAAGCTTTGGTTGCTTATTCCTGCGAGCCGGATGCTTGGCTGGCAAGTTGTGCTTCTAACTGCGCCACTTTTTCTTCAAGTTCAACCAATTTTTCACGCGTACGGATCAGCACTTTGCTTTGAATATCAAACTCTTCTCTGCTAACAAAATCCATTTCTGATAATTTGCTCTGGATCGCCTGTTTCGTTCTTGCTTCAAATGTTTCAGCAAGATTCTTTACGCCCTGTGGCATGTTACTGGAAATTTGCTTAGCAATTTCTTCAATTTTGGCTGGATTAATCATCTTCTTACCTTAGCTTGCGAGTCAGTATACACAGTCCATCTTACCTTATGCGTAGCAGACGGAAAAGGTTCGCTTCATAGTTTTACATGGATACGATAAACTAGGGCCTGTTTATAAGAATTCCTCAACCCCTCAGCACTGACAGTTGTTGCCAACATTGTGCTAAGCGAGAAGATAACCGGATTAGTTGCATGAAGCTCAACCCAAAACAAGACGAAGCGGTAAAATATATCAGTGGTCCATGCCTTGTATTGGCAGGTGCGGGCTCAGGTAAAACCCGGGTTATTACCAATAAAATTGCCTACCTCGTGCAGCAGTGTGAATACAAAGCCAAAAATATCGCAGCGGTCACCTTTACCAACAAAGCGGCGAAAGAAATGCGTGAACGTGTGGCACAAACTTTGGGCAAGCAAGAAGCTAAGGGTTTGTGGGTGTCTACATTCCATACATTAGGGCTGGAAATCATTAAAAAAGAGGTCAAGACCTTGGGTTATAAACCAGGCTTTTCCTTGTTTGATGATCAAGATACCAATCAGTTGTTAAGTGAACTCACTGAAAAAGAGCTCGAGCGTGATAAAGACTTACTCAATTTGCTGAAAATGCAGATTGGTAACTGGAAGAACGAGCTTATTTTGCCTGAGCGTGCTATTCGAGAAGCGCGAGAGCCACAAAAAGCGCTATTCGCCCAGCTTTATGCGCGTTATCAAACGCAGCTGCGTGCTTACAATGCGTTAGACTTTGACGATCTTATTATGATCCCAACTTTGCTTTTGAATCAGTCGGTTGATGTAAGAGAGCGCTGGCAGCAACGTTTCCGCTATTTGCTGGTGGATGAGTATCAAGATACCAATACCAGCCAGTATCAGTTAGTGAAGCTGCTAGTTGGTGAGCGCGCACGTTTTACTGTGGTTGGCGACGATGATCAGTCTATCTATTCATGGCGTGGCGCTAAACCGCAAAACTTGGTGCTGCTGAGCAAAGACTTTCCGGGCCTAAGACTTATCAAGTTGGAGCAAAACTACCGTAGTGCAGGTCGGATCCTAAAGGCCGCGAATATTCTTATCGCCAACAATCCCCATGAATTTGATAAACAACTGTTTAGTGAACTGGGGTACGGCGACCCGATCCGTGTGATCGCAACTCGTGACGAAGAACATGAAGCGGAGCGTGTGGTCGCGGAGATCATTTCACACAAGTTCATGAAACGTACTAGCTATCGCGATTATGCTTTGCTCTATCGCGGTAATCACCAAGCTCGAGTGTTTGAAAAGGCACTCATGACCAACCGTATTCCATACAAAATTAGTGGCGGTATGTCTTTCTTTGCGCGCAGTGAAATCAAAGACATCATGGCTTATTTACGGTTCTTGGTGAACCAAGATGATGACAACGCATTTTTACGTATCGTTAATACCCCACGACGCGAGATTGGTCCGGTGACATTAGAAAAGCTAGGTAGCTTTGCCAACGAGCGCCATATTAGTCTATTTGCGGCGTGTTTTGAGTCAGAGCTTGCGGATCGCTTGGCGGGTCGTGGCTTAAATGCATTGATGGGATTTGCGCGCTGGGTGGTTGAGCTTTCCGACCGAGCAACCCGCGGAGATACCTTGGAAGCGGTAAAAGATATGATCCGTGAAATTAATTACGAAGCGTATCTTTACGAGTCATCTCCCAGCGCTAAAGCGGCGGAGATGCGGATGAAAAACGTATCAGAATTATACCGTTGGATCAGTGATATGCTTACTGGAGACGCAGATAACCCCGCTATGACACTGCCAGAAGTGGTAAGCAAACTCACATTAAGAGATATGCTTGAACGCAATGAAGAGGAAGATGACTCAGATGCAGTGCAGTTATTAACGCTGCATGCGTCCAAAGGTTTGGAATATCCACACGTATTTATGGTGGGGATGGAAGAAGGCTTACTACCCCACCAAACGAGTATTGACGAAGACAATGTCGAAGAGGAAAGACGTTTGGCCTACGTTGGCATAACTCGAGCTCAGCAAACCTTAACATTGACTTATACCAAAAGTCGTCGTCAATTTGGCGAGCAGATCACCCCAGAGCTGAGTCGCTTTGTACAAGAATTGCCGCAAGATGATTTACAAATTGAAGGGAAAAAGCCTGTGGCGACACAGGCGGAACGAATGGAAAAAGGTAAGTCTAACGTTGCGAACTTACGGGCAATGCTAAGACGGGACTGATTCGTTATCAAAACTCTGGATAACGGCTACACGTTCGTTGCCCTTATCCAGCATTTGTTGTTTGCCAAAAAATAGCTGCAAGCCATGCTTTTCCAGCAAGCTTCTAAAGTTTAAAATCGCAGGACCCCGGGCGATGACCTTAATATTTTTCACCTTAGTTACGGCTAAAATACCTTGTAATTGAACCTCATAACTCGTTTGCTGTAAGACGCGTTTACTAAACGTTGAGCTTAATAAGACATAGGTAAAGTCAACTTGGCTGATTAGGGTGAGATCGCAGCGATCTTTACCAAAATTATTCAGTCCAATTGGGATCCCTATATCGGCTAAGGCTCTAAGGTTTAATACCTGCTGACTAGACGCAAAGCGAATTTCGCTTTCTTCGAATAGCAAACAAAGTGTTTTGTCTTGCCGCTTAAGCTGCTGCTTTAACGTGTCAAAATGTGCGCTTTCGAGTAACATTGCTGAACAACCAAATAGCATATCTTCATCACGGCTAAGGGCTATTTCTTGCGCTTTGTTAAGTAGGTGTAGCTCAATTTCAAGTAGTTGAGATTTTTCTGCGGCAAACTTTTTCAGAATATCAAAACTGGTGCTGCCTAACACTGGATGTTCGCCAAAGGCTTCCAAAAAGCCAATTGGTTGGGCGTTATCAGACCAGTTCACGATTTCCGTACAGCGGAAGTGGGTAGGGAGCTTATCTAAGTGATGCTGCTCTTGCTGCTTTTGAGCATTTGAGCTTGCGGTTAGCAATGGATGATAAAATTCATAGCGACCACGGCCAGCGTTTTTAGCATAGTACATTGCCGCATCGGCATCTCTGATAATTTCATCGGTGTTACGGTATAGCTTATTACTGTAGGTGATCCCTATGCTGGCACCGCTTTGCATGCATACCCCCTTCAAACAGAAAGGTTGCTGCATGACTTTGATAATACGTTTGGCGACATCTTCCGCTTGCTGACGATCGGTTAAATGATCAAGTAAGATCACGAATTCATCACCAGCAAGTCGAGCTAATAAATCGTGTTCACGAATACACTCTAAGAATGACTGTGCCACCCACACCAAAAATTGATCACCTGCCTGATGACCTAATTCATCATTAATGTCTTTAAATTTATCTAAATCAATAAAAAGAACAGCAAAGTTATCTTCGGGATAACGATGATGTTTCTTCAGCGTCTTTTCAAGCTGAGTTAAAAACAAACTACGGTTTGGAAGACCTGTGAGTGAATCATGATGAGCATCATGATAAAGCTGTTGCTCAATCTTTTTGCGCTCTTCCATCTGCATTTGCAGGTGTAAATTGGCCTGCTGTAGCTCTTTGGTTTTTTCCGCAACTCGGTGTTCTAACTGCTGGTGACTGATCTTGAGCGCTTGGTTCGCTAAATGTGTTTGTAGTACAGAGGCAATCTGATTAGATACAAAAGAGATCAGCTCAACATCATCATAATTAAATTCGTGTTTGTGCTCATAGGCCTGACATGCGATCAGGCCGATGACGCCAGTAGCTGTTTTTAATGGTGCACCTAGCCAACTGGTTGCAGCAAGCTTGTGGTTGTAGCCTGCAGGGCGTTCTACTGTACCCTCAAGTGCTAAGGCTTTGGCGCGGGTGCTGTCTATTAACTGGCTTTGCTCAGTACGAATGACCAGCTCACTATACCCTTTTGCAAATGGACGAGGGTTATAACTGGTTTTTTCATCAACGCTATACGGGAAGGTAAGCCAATTCGTCTCTTTATCGTAAAGCGCTATGTAGAGGTTGTCGGCAAAAGTAATAGAACGAATAATGTCGTGAACTTGTTGGTAAACATCGTCAATATCGGAGAACTGGGTTGCTAATTCAGAAATCTTGAATAAGATTTGCTGTCTTTCTAGCGCACGCTTGCGGTTTTCTATCTCTTTATTAAGTGCTTCATTACTTTGCATTAGTGCCCGCGTGCGGATTTTCACTTCTGACTCTAGTAATTCACGCTTTTTAACACGTTCAATTGCAGTGGCCAGATACAGTGACATTACTTCAAGCAATTCAACTTGATGATCGCTGTAGGATTGCTCGGCTTCGTAGCTTTGCGATACCATAACGCCAATAATTGCGCCGTCGCGATAGATAGGTACACCCACCCAATGCTCCGCTTGACTGCCCATTATTTTAAACTCGCCAGCATTGGCTCGCGATAGCATGTCATCTTTGGTGAGATAAACGGTTTCGCCAGTTTTAAATACAAAGCCAGTCACACCGTCTTTAAAGTGATGTGCTTCATGGAGTGGGACAGAAATACCGTCTTTTTCATCAACAAAATATGATAGCTCAAGCGCTTGAGTAAAGCGGTTTTGCAGGACAACATAGAAGCTTTTGCTAGGTAAATATTGAGACAGAATATTGTGAATTGCGGGATATAACAGGGTAAGCTCAGCAACAGTGCTAGCCTGTTCTGATAACTGAATTAATGTGTATTGAAGTTGAGACTTTCTTTTATACTTTTTGAGTAAAGACTCTAATCTGGCGGTTCGCCGAGATAGTCTCCTAACCTGCTGTTGTGGCTCTTCCAATGACGAAACCAGTTCTTATTGTTGTTTAATTATTGAGCTTAATAGTTTCACTTTTAGCCGAGGCGGTCAAGTGTAAATTTCTCATTCTTACTCGCTTTATAAAGCAATATAAAGCTGGTGCTAGTCAACCTCGGCTTCGGATAATTAACGCCTTCTAGCGGCCAATTTTAGCGCTAACTGCGTTGGGCTCACTTCCAATAGACAGCCTTTGGAAGTGAATTCGCCTTGCCTACAGGATGTAGGGATCTTAGCGTGGGTAGGACACGCAAGCGGTGTAATTCCCAAAACTCTCTGACTAAATAAGGAAATAATTCAATGTGATTTTAAAACAAGGAGTTAGCTCGTTCCTTATCCAAACTTTCGGTTAATCATAGCTTTTATAACACTATATTGAGACGAAAATGCAGCGATAAACGCTGCACTGTCCAATAAGTCTTTCAATCCAAATAGAGAAGTTGAAATACTTATTGTTTCGTCATGAAATCGATTGCTGCTGCAATTTCATCATCCGAGCAGTTCATACAAGTACCACGAGGAGGCATTGCGTTAAAGCCGTTAATTGCGTGGTCTAATAGTACGTCTGAACCTTTTGCTAGGCGCGGAGCCCAATCGTCAGCTGTTTTCGGAGCACCTAATGCGCCTGTGCCGTGACAAGCAAAACATGCTGCTTGATAAACCTGCTCACCTGAGCGAGGGCCTGATGGCTCGGCTTCTGCTGCACTTTCAGCGCCAGCTAAATACACTGAGCCGATAGGCTGAAGACGTTTTTTAATCGCTTCTTCAGTTAGAGAATTGTCGTATGGTTGCGCAACTGCGGCTGTTGATAGCAATAAAAGTGCTGCTGAAAGTTTTTTCATTTACCTTGCTCACTTCGTTTGAACGTGTTCAATCACGATAATGGATGACGGAATTATCGGGATTATAACGTCACCTGTTCATTTATAAAACGTAAACTTGAGTATAAATGGTTAAAACCATTAATTTATTGCGTTAGGGCAAGCTTTTTTGCCTAAATTTGCATTAGCGCAAGGCCGAAATGTGAGTCAGTCGACCTTGGCGCATTTTCCTTAATAATACGAGGAAAAACTTGTATCGATCGCTTTTATGCCATTTCGATTAACTTGATTACTGCCTTTTCGATGCCTGTCGCAGCGTCAAGAATGGATGATGCCAGCATATATGCAGGAGTACTGATCACTTTTTCATTGTCATCAACGACGATCTCGGTCACTTTACAATCCACGTGCTTTGCACCAAGCGTATTAATTGCCGTTGCGGTATCAACATCATTACCTATGGTCGCGAGTGTACCCGGTGTATGGATATGGGCGATGAGTGCCGGCGCAATACACAAATAAGCAATAGGCTTTTGCTGGTGATTAAACTCACGACATACGCGCTTTACGCTTTCAAGAATCGTAGACTCTGCACCTTTAAAAGCAAAATCGGAAAGGTTTTTTGCTACACCAAAACCTCCTGGTAATACCAAAGCATCGAATTCGTCTGCACTTAATGTTTCCAGATCTGCAATTTCTCCGCGTGCAATGCGGGCGGCTTCAACAAGAACATTACGGCGTTCATCTTGTTCTTCACCGGTGATGTGGTTGATCACATGGAACTGATCAATATTAGGTGCAAAACACTGATAGCTTGCCCCTGCTTTTTCAAGATTGAGTAGTGTTAATACTGACTCGTGGATCTCGGCACCGTCGAATACTCCACAGCCACTTAAAATTACCGCTACTTTTTTCATTCATTTCTCCCTTCAATGTCACATCATGCGCGCTATATGCATAAAAAGAATTATGCGCGAATTAAAAAATTATAAAGGATCTTCTATGATCTTTGATCAATTGTGTTAGTATACTCCTCCGCTTGAGAAAATCAGGCTATTTTTTACTCACCCAGATTGTTAAGCGTGACTAAAAAAATTCTTTATCCACAAAGAGGTAAAGATAATAACAATAAAAAAGGCACAAAAAACGCAAGAAAATCAAAGCTTTAATGTGTACTCTGACTTTTAAAACAAAGTTCCGGAGCGATTTTTCGTGTTTGTCTACAAAGTTATCCACAGGTGAAGCACGATTTATCTAAATGATGAGATAACGCGAAACTCGTTTTATCTTGTGCCTTGTGGCATCCTTACATTCTACTCTACAAAAGACTAATTTAGGATCCAATATTTATGTCTCAGATCCCTCAAAATCCGTTGATCTTGGTTGATGGTTCTTCCTATTTATTTCGTGCTTATCATGCGCCACCACATTTAACAAATTCAAAAGGTGAAGCAACTGGTGCGATCTACGGTGTGATCAATATGCTTAAGAGTTTGCTTAAGCAATATCAACCAAGTCATATGGTAGTAGTCTTTGACGCTAAAGGGCCGACTTTCCGCAACGAAATGTATAGCGAGTATAAAGCACATCGCCCACCTATGCCGGATGATCTGAGAACGCAAATTGAGCCGATCCACGAAATTATTAAAGCAATGGGCCTGCCACTGGTAAGTATAAGTGGTGTCGAGGCCGATGATGTGATCGGTACATTCTCTAAAATAGCGTCGGAGCAGAGTCGTCATGTGCTAATCAGCACTGGGGATAAGGATATGGCGCAATTGGTCAATGAACATGTCACGTTGATCAATACAATGACGAATACGATCTTAGACCCTGAAGGGGTGGTGGATAAGTTTGGTATTGGTCCTGACTTGATCATCGACTATCTCGCGTTAATGGGAGATAAGGTCGATAACATTCCGGGTGTACCTGGCGTTGGTGAAAAAACGGCATTGGCGATGCTTCAGGGGTTAGGCTCAATTGATTCGCTTTACGAAAACTTAGACAAAATTGCTGACTTAGGTTTTCGTGGCTCAAAAACCATGGCGAAAAAATTAGAGGAACATCAAGAACAGCTAAGGCTGTCGTACGAGTTAGCCACCATTAAGCTGGATTGTGAAGTAGAGCAAGACCTAGAGCAATTTAAGATAGCTGAGATGGATAAAGATCGCTTAATCGAGCTATATGGTCAGTGTGAATTTAAGCGTTGGTTAGCTGAATTGCTGGATGGTCAGTCAGAAGCTGACATCGTTGATGTGGAGGCTGAAGGGTCGGCACCTGCAGCGGCGCAGATAGACACCCAATACGAGACCATTTTGACAAAAGCGCAGCTAGATGACTGGGTAACTAAGTTAAAAGCAGCCCAGCTCATCGCTTTTGATACTGAAACCACCAGTGTTAACTATATGCAGGCAGATTTAGTTGGAATGAGCTTTGCCGTTGCACCGGGCGAAGCGGCTTACTTACCAATCAATCACGACTATGTGGGGGCACCTGAGCAGCTTTCTCAAGATATGGTGTTTGAGATCATGGCACCGCTACTTGCAGATCCTCAGATCAAAAAAGTGGGTCAAAATTTAAAATATGATCAAAGTGTGCTTGCTCGTGCAGGGCTTGAACTGCGAGGGATCGCTTTTGATACCATGTTGGAGTCTTACGTATTTAACAGCGTAGGTACTCGCCACGATATGGACTCCTTGGCGCTCAAATATTTAGGCCATAAAACCATTAGCTTTGAAGATATCGCAGGCAAAGGTAAAAACCAACTGACCTTTAACCAAATTGAGCTAGAAAAGGCGGCTCCTTACGCTGCGGAGGATGCTGATATCACGCTGAGACTGCATCAACACCTCTGGCCGTTAATTGAAAAGGAGAATAGCCTTAAGCAGGTGTTTAAGGAGATTGAATTACCGCTGCTGAGCGTACTTTCTCGCATTGAACGCACAGGTGTACACATCGATGGCGATATGTTAGCGAAACAAAGTATCGAGATTGAAAAACGCTTAGGTGAGCTTGAACAACAAGCTTTTGAAATTGCAGGTGAGGAGTTCAATCTGAGTTCAACAAAGCAACTACAAGCGATATTGTTTGACAAACTTGAGCTGCCAGTAATTAAGAAAACGCCCAAAGGTGCGCCTTCAACGGCTGAAGAAGTGCTACAAGAGTTAGCGCATGATTATCCACTGCCAAAACTTATTATTGAACACCGTGGCTTGGCTAAGCTGAAATCAACCTATACAGACAAATTACCAAAATTGGTTAACTCGGATACTGGTCGTGTACACACTTCTTATCATCAAGCTGTTACCGCAACGGGCCGCCTAAGCTCAAGCGATCCAAACTTGCAGAATATTCCGATCCGTAATGAAGCTGGGCGTCGTATTCGTCAGGCATTTGTTGCTGACAGTAATAAACAAATCGTCGCGGCGGATTACAGCCAAATCGAGCTTAGGATCATGGCACATTTGTCACAAGATAAAGGGTTGTTGAGTGCCTTTGCTGAAGGTAAAGATGTACACAGTGCAACGGCATCAGAAGTGTTTTCCGTGCCGCTTGAGGAAGTAACTTCTGATATGCGCCGCAAAGCCAAAGCAGTTAACTTTGGTTTGATCTATGGCATGAGTGCGTTTGGTCTGTCACGTCAGTTAGATATTCCAAGAAATGAAGCGCAACATTATATGGATATGTACTTTGAACGTTTCCCTGGTGTATTAGAGTATATGGAGCGCACGCGTGAAGAAGCTGCAGATAAAGGGTATGTTGAAACCTTATTCGGTCGCCGCTTGTATCTACCGGATATCAATGCGCGTAATGGCGCTCGCAGAAAAGCAGCTGAGCGTGCAGCCATCAATGCACCGATGCAGGGCACTGCGGCGGATATCATCAAAAAGGCGATGATTAAAGTGGATGAATGGCTACAAAGCTGTGATAGCGATGATATCCAGTTGCTTATGCAAGTGCACGATGAATTGGTGTTTGAAGTACACAGCGACAAAGTTGCTGAATACAGTGAAAAGATCTGTGAGTTAATGAGCGCAGCGGCAACACTTGGTGTACCGTTATTAGTTGAAGCCGACAGTGGTGACAACTGGGAACAAGCGCACTAGTTGAAATAAAAATCTACCCGAGTTGCACTAATCAATTAGACTAGTGCAACTTTATTCATTTTTGTTTGCAAGTATACACTAGCAGCATAGCGTCTTAATTTTGTAGCTCCTGTTAATCCCTAGTAACAAAAAACAAATTAACGTTGAAAGTTTATCAAATTGGCTTAAGTTTTGCTTTTTGGTGTTTATTTCTGGACGTCTATTTGTTAGAGTTCGCGCCGTCCTCATCCTGTAGGACATCCTGTTGATGATGTATCTCTCGAAAGAGGATACAGTGTATTGATAGCTTCTCCCCAGATTGCTATAGCGGCTCGTAATTTTTACGGGCCGTCTTTTTCTTTTCTCCTCAAAGATGATACCAATTGATGTAACTCTCCAATCAATGTACAGGTAAAACTGTTATTAGCTTCGCTAAAAGGGCTGCTAGATCACAACGTTTTTGCTTGGCTACTAAAGCTATTTTCCCGCTGTAAAATGAATATCATGAGCCTAAAAGTATTCCAACATAACAACGAGTTTATGATTAAAGGTTTATTTAATTTGCACTGCGTTTTACACTGAGCGCTCAAATGCAATTCACTCTCATTTCATAAGGAAGTCGTCATGCTAAAGTACCTTTTTTTAGGTAGTGCACTTATTTCTTCTCAGGCGTTCGCTGCTTGGCAATTTAATCAACAACAAAGTGATGTTAGCTTTGTGTCTGTGAAACAGACTAGTGTTGCTGAAGTACATCATTTTAAAACGATAGATAGCACACTATCTGCTAAAGGCGAACTTGAGGTTAATATTGACTTGGCAAGCGTTGAAACGATGATCCCGATCCGTAATGAACGCATGCAAAAGATGCTGTTCAACGTAGCGCAACACCCAAGGGCTAAAGTTAATGCTGATGTTTCAGAGGTGCTTGCTAAGCTTAAAGTTGGTACACAAAAAATCAATGATGTAACAGCCACTTTGACACTGCATGGTCAGATCCAAAAGATCAGCCTAGACTTATTGATAACGAAAAGTGCTAATGGCTTGGTGGTTACGCCAGTCCATGCCTTTATTCTCGATTCTAAGCAGTTTGGGTTAGATAAGGGAATTGAAGCGCTACGAGAAATTGCGGGTCTAAAGACTATCGCGACTAGTGTGCCTGTTAGCTTCAACTTGGTTTTTGATGAACAAAATTGATGCGTTAATCAAACTGTATGTTACGACTCATGCGCCGACCGAAAATTGGTCGGCGCCGTCGTGCGGTTTTTCTGATATCAAAATTACAGCAGATGGCCGTTGGTTTCATCAAGGGCGTGAAATTAAACGGCAATCGCTAGTAGCCTTATTTGCAAGTGTTTTAACCTTTGATGGTCAACAGTACTGGTTAAAAACCCCAGCAGAAAGTTGTGAGATTGAAGTACTTGCTCATCCTTTTATTATCGAGCAATGGCGTTACTGTGATGAAGCATCGGCTTTGGAGTTATCACCTTGTATTATTGCGATAGATAATTTAGGCCGTGAGTGGCCCATCTGTGATGTGTTTCCATTGGCGCTTGAGCAGGTTAACGGGGGAGATATTCCATTTCTCACACTCAATTATGGTTTAACCGCTAGAGTTTCACAAAATGTCTATTATCAGTGGGCTGAATTGCTCGAGGAAGATGAAAAAGGCTTTTATCTGATGTCGGCAAAGACGCGCTTTTATCTTAGCTAAGCGCGCCCTACGTTTGATTACTCGCTCGTTTCTTCTTGAGCTTCTTTGACAAACGGACCTAAGTACCAATCATCCAATTTCCACGCCAGTTCGTTTAATCCAATGCCCTTTAAAGAAGAAAACGCATGAACGGTGATGTCACCGTCGATTTCAGATAGTGCACGACGTACTTGTAGTACTTCTGCTTTACGTTTACCTTGCTTTAGCTTATCGGCTTTAGTCAACAAGGCTAATACCGGTATATTACTGCTGGTTGCCCAGTTGATGAGATCCATATCGAGATCTTTAAGAGGGTGACGAATATCCATCAATACCACAATTCCTTTTAGACATTTACGGCGTTGTAAATATTCACCTAGCGCTTTTTGCCATTTCTTCTTCATCTCTAATGGGACTTTCGCAAAGCCATAACCAGGTAAATCAATCAAACGCTGATCTTCGCCTAGAGAAAAAGTATTTATAAGTTGAGTTCGACCAGGTGTTTTACTGGTGCGCGCCAGTTTTTGGTCTGTAAGCGTATTGAGTGCGCTCGACTTACCAGCATTAGAACGACCCGCAAAAGCAACTTCAATTCCAGTGTCTGGTGGCAGTTTACTGATATCTGGGGCACTTGTGATAAATTGTGCCTGATTGTATTTTACGCGAGATTTTAGCACGCTGACTCCTAACTGATTAAACTTTCGCGGATGGAATTGCGTATTTTATAACAGTATGGCGGAAACCAAAAGTATTGTGGGGTTTGTTCTAAACGCCGCTTTTATCGCAAATTGGCCGAAGCCTCGCCCTAATATTAATTAATCTAGGTCAAGTCCCTATAAATTATAAGCTTAATATGGGCAGAAAACGTGCCAGAGAAAGTAATATCGTGTAGAATGTAGGAATTGCAATGTCAATCTAAAGTGTATACCTATCAGTAGTCACTACTGAGCAAGGCGTATTTAGATGGATCGGTGCTGTTTGGCGTTATATTTGCTAAGTTTGCATGTATGATTCATCTGATTAACATAACAACCTAATTAGTACTGATTGGTATTATTTGCCCGAGCAATAAAGAGAGCGACTTTGTTCGCGAGGGTACAAATTACAGGGTCGGAAACAGAGAATTTACCATGAAAAAAATAGCATTAACTTTAACAATGTTGCTTGGTACGTTGTCAGCAAGCAACGCATCGGCATTCGATGGTGACGCAGAAGCAGGTAAAGCAAAGTCTGCAACGTGTGCAGCATGTCACGGTCCAGATGGCAATGCCCCTGTGACTATGTATCCTAAAATCGCAGGTCAGCATGCAGATTATATCTACAAGCAGCTACAAGAGTTTAAGCTAGGTATGACGTCTGGTGGTAAAGAAGGACGCATGGATCCTGTGATGAGTGGTATGGCTATGCCGCTGTCAGATCAAGATATGAAAGACTTAGCTGCGTATTTCTCTTCTTTATCTATGTCTGCGGGTTCAACGCCTGAAGATGTTGTTGCTGCGGGTCAGCAGCTTTATAAAGCTGGTGATGCAGAACGTGGTATTCCATCTTGTGCTGCATGTCACGGTCCTCGTGGTAACGGTACTTCTTTAGCTAAATTCCCTAAAGTGTCATTCCAGCATCCAGAATACATCAAGGCACAGCTTGAAAAGTTCCGTGATGGTACTCGCAACAATGATATGAACGGCATGATGCGTGATATCGCGAAGAAGCTGACAGACAAAGACATCGAAGTATTATCTAAGTACTTAGGTGGTCTACACTAAAGTCGTATAGTGAGTTTACCTCTCTCAGTGTAAACTCTTACTATTGAAAAAAGGGCAGCATAGGCTGCCTTTTTTTGTTGTTATCTTTGTGAGATATATCTCACTTTTATTGTAAGATATTTACCTGAGAGCTGTGTGAGTTTTAGCTTATTTTTAAGTTTTTGTTCAGTATAAGTTTATGTAATTCAACTTTTTTCTGTTTAATTAAAAAAATTAAGGTAAGAAATTTGTTATTAAACAGTTGTAACTCAAGCTCAGGAGCGTAGATTATTCGTTGTCGCCAAGCAATACAAAAAAAGGGACAATTCGATACGGAAGCGTAGGTGGCAAAGTTATGTATCTAGTTGGATACGAAGGATTATCAAGAAAGCGTCAGGAAGACCGAGAATAAGAAAATCACGGAAGTCTCATAATAAAAACAATATGGAAAGTGTCACGGAAGTCTAAAATAAAAACAATACGGACGACAATAAAATAAAAAGAATAATAATAAGACTTAAGAGTCGAAGGGAGAAGTGTCCAGTTGTGACGCTCAGATTAGTAGGCGGTAGAGAGTGATCTCTGCCGCCTTTTTATTTGGTTGCCTCTATTATACCTGATACAATAGCCGCCTTATTAAGCAATCACTGTTGACCATTGCAAGATTCAACTCTATTCAGTTGTGGCCTGTGCCAAGGTAATCAGCTTGAAGCCTACCATCAAGACAAGTATCGACTGTACTGGCAATGTCAAACCTGCCAGTTGGTGATGGTTGATCCCAAGTCGAGATTAACACCAGCTCAAGAAAAGGCCATTTATGATAGTCATGAAAACGATCTGGCCGATGAAGGCTATCGTCGCTTTCTAGCACGAGTGGCGGATCCACTGTTGGCACGTGTGGTGACACCAAGCCAAGGCTTAGACTTTGGCTGTGGGCCTGGACCGCTGCTTGCGAAAATGCTTGAAGAAGCTGGGCATCAGGTGGCTTTGTTTGACCTGTACTATGCTAATGATGCCAGTGTACTGACTCGTCAGTATGACTTTATCGTCAGTACAGAAGTGGTGGAACATTTAGCTGAACCTGCAAAAGTATTAACGCAATTGTTAGCATGTTTAAAAGTGGGAAAGCCGCTGGCATTGATGACCAAACTCGTCATTGATAAAGCACGCTTTGCGAATTGGCACTATAAAAATGACCTAACGCATATTTCATTTTTTAGTCGGGAAAGCTTTGCGTATTTTGCCGCGCAGCAGGATTGTGAATTAGAATTTATTGGGAATGATGTCATCATTCTCACCAAGCGTAGTTAACGCGAGAATTTTGGATAACCAATTATGACCAGAAAGAAAAAGACACGTAAAGTTGCAGCCAATGGAACACCAAGGCTGAGTAAAGAAAAGCTACAAGCGTTACGTGCACTAAAAGAGCAGCGTAGCAAAAAAACCAAAGGTAAAAAGCCGGGTTCTAGAAATGCACCAGAGATCCTAGTGAAAGAGCAATCAAACACGACGACCAATAAAGATCCGCGTGTTGGTAGTAAAAAGCCCATTTCTTTGGTTGCAGAGCCACAACCGGCTAAGTCGAATACACAGCCTGAGATGAAGCGCCATCTACAGCCGCAAGTTAAGTTAACTACAGCGGTAGAGACGTTAACTCCAGAGCAAGAGCTTGAGCAGTTAGAAAATGACGAACGCTTGATGGCGCTACTTGAACGCCATGAACGCGGTGAACTGCTAACAGGTAAAGATGCGAAATACTTCAATCGCGGCATTGCACGTCATCAGGAACTATGTGAGATCTTAGGAATTGATGATGAGTTTGAAGAAGGCGATATGTTAGAAAATGATCCAATGGATCAGTTTATGAGTAATGATCTAGCAAATGAATGGTTAGACGACGACTTTGAGGAAGATGATAAGTAATGAATACTGCATGGATCATCGCAATCATTATTGGTGCCCTGATTATTGCTGGACTAGCGTTTTACGCGGGTAAATTACTATGGCAGCTGAAGGTGCAAAAAGAGCAGATTGCCAAACATCGCGAGCAAAAAGCTGCTGAGCTCGAAAAGTCACGGCAGAAGCGCAACGAAAAAATTGCGGATAGCGTTAACTTACTCGCGCGCGCGATGAAAGAAAAACAATGTGAATATTCTGAAGGGTGCTTACGAGTTTGGGTGCTTATTTCGCAATATAGTTTTGACGAGGAAGTTGACTTACAGCAGAGTTACCCTGGTGTTTATCAGATGTATGATGAAGTCAAAGAAATGCCAACTCATGATGCGCGTAAGAAGTATTCTAAAAAAGAGATTTTCAAAATGGATAGCCAGCGCTGGCGTGCTGAAGAGCGCCTAGAAGCGGAGATCTTACAGGACTGCGAAAAGCTGATAGCGCGTTTTAAAGCGGCTGCTGGTAGTGAAAATGTTGTATTTCAGTAAGGTGACTTGTGAAAATGGGTGAGTGAACCCCTATCCAAACTTCAGATTAAACGCCCTAAGTGGGCGTTTTTAGTTCCAAATGAGAAGTTTTTAACGCATTTAGCGTCAGATTTACTTCTTCAAATTGTGTAAGTATAAAGTCAAATAGGTATGATTTTACTGTGCGATGTATTCACACTCGGTCAGCACTAAGGCGTCTTTACATTGGTAATATACTTCCACTTGTTGTCCTTTGCCTAAATCCTTGTGTAGCGTTTCCATCAAAGTGAAAATAAGTTTCTTGTCATCAAACTGTGTCAGCTTGACGGCATCAAAACCAAAAAACTTTTGCACCGTGCTATAAAGTGCCTTAAATATGCTTTCTTTGGCCGAGAAAATAACCGTCAACGGGCAGTGCACTTGCTCGCCGAACAGTGTAAAAATTTCAGCTTCTTCAGGATGTAGAATTTGTCGTCGTAGTTCGACTTCTTGCTTCGGTTTCATATCTCTTTCGATATCAATGCCTAAGCCTTTCACGGCGATATCATCTGTAGCAATCGCAGCCGCGATCCCTCGAGTATGCGTAATACTGGCAACAATATTAGCAGGCCAGATAGGCGCCCGATCGGAGCCGTTAAGTAGCGTAAAGTCACCTTGTCCAAATTGTGCTAGGCAGGTCTTGGCACATATCCGTCCCGCTAAAAACTCGGCTCGCCTTTTCGCCACTGCTTTATCTAGTGAAGCGGGCAGGAGTATATTTTGCTGTTCAAAGGAAAGCGCGTCAAAGCTGTCAGGATCAAACTGAATGCAATGAAAATGGTGTGAGAGGTAGGGGGTAAATAGGTGACTCTGAGTGCTTTGCAAAGCTGACTCCCGTTATTCGTATCCATTATTACAAGGCTGATATTGCGCCTCTAATTCGCTTTGGACGCTTAGTG
This sequence comes from Pseudoalteromonas sp. S2755, assembly GCF_005886535.1. Lineage (GTDB taxonomy): Bacteria > Pseudomonadota > Gammaproteobacteria > Enterobacterales > Alteromonadaceae > Pseudoalteromonas. Next base: position 51,433 of record NZ_PNDS01000009.1, on the reverse strand, counting down.
TGCATGAGCTAAGCGTCCATAGCAAGATATGAACGAGAGATTGAAAGTTATTTTAACTTACTTGCAACTGACACCAGTTGCAGAGCTAGGCTTGATACTTTTTCAGCAAGCCCTGGGTCTTTAATTTTACCTTGGTCATCAAATACATTAAATGCGCTAGGTACAGCCAATTGGTCTGCGAGGACTAAACTGCCAATGCCAGACAACACATCACGGACATGGTTTAGGCCACGTAATCCACCTAAGCCGCCTGGTGAGGCTGCATAGAGTGCCACTACTTTGTTTCTAAATGCGGGCACCGCACCTTGTTCTGTTCTAGAAGCCCAATCTATTGCGTTCTTGAGCACCGCAGTGAAGGAGCCGTTGTACTCTGGGCTTGCTAATAGAATACCATCGGCATCGCGCAGCTTGTCTTTTAAAAGTTGAGCACCTTTTGGTGTGCCTTGCGCTTCAAGATCTTCATCGAACATTGGAATATCTAAATCTTGTAACTTGATCACTTCTACTTCTGCGCCACTTTCTAGTGCAAAGTTTGCCGCGGCTTGGATGAGTAATTGGTTGTAGCTGTCTTTTCTTAAACTGCCTGCTAGTGCGATAATTTTTGCTGTAGTCATCTTGCTGATACCTTATTTTGTTTCGTTAAAGTGATAGTAGCAAAATTTTACTTGCACAAAACCGAAATAAACGCAAAGCTTGTGTGCATATATGCACAGAGGTGGTTATGGATAAATTCACAGATTGGCAGGATCTTAAGGTCGCTTATACGGTTGCCAAGCTTGGCACCTTATCTGCGGCGGCTGAGCATTTAGAGATCCATCACAGTACGGTACTGAGGCGAATAAATAGCTTAGAAGAAGCATTGGGAACGCGGTTATTTCACCGTCATGCCCGAGGTTATCAGGTAACACAGGCAGGAGAAAAGCTGCTTGCGACTGCGAGTCAAATAGACGAGCGCTTGATGGAGTTGAGTACTTCTATTGTTGCCTCGGACAGCCAGCTTAGAGGTAAGCTTTTGGTGACAACGGTCAGTGGTTTTATGGATATGCTGTCGGAGCCTTGTTTGACTTTTCAGCAATTACACCCACAGGTACAACTTGAAGTTATTCTCGACCAAAAGCGTTTACGCTTAGATCACGGACAGGCGCATGTTGCGGTGAGGGCAGGACCAAAGCCCGATGAGCCCGACTACATAGTGCAGCATCTAAATACTTTAGAAGCAGGTTTGTATGCGTCTTCTAGTTATATCAAGCGTATGGGGATCCCTAAAACACTTGAAGCGTTACAGGCGCATAACTTTGTCTCTGGTGTGGCCGGGTTTAATGCAAGAGTGCCATATTTCGCTTGGGTAGATGAGCATATTCCTGAGACGCAAGTGACGCTTAGGGTGTCTGAAACGTCAGACGCGTCGCGAGCTATTGTTAATGGTTTGGGTATTGGCGGGCTACAGCATGATGTGGCAAAACGCTATCCAGATTTGCAGCCGGTGTTGCATGATGAATTAAAGTGGTTAAGCCAAGTTTGGCTAGTTACACATGTTTTGGTTCACCGAACGGCTAAAGTACAGGCATTATGTGACGTGTTAAAGCGCCATTTTGCTAATCTGAGCTGAGGCTAGGAGTTGCGTTAGGCGTTATTCTTCCAGCTTTTTGCAGCTAACTTTACTGAGCATGACATAAGTATCCTTTTTCGGATAGTAGAGCACACACTGGGTGTCGCGAAGCTGCAAAATGAAGCTCTCATAAGCGAGATTATGGGCACCTAAAATTGGACTGCCATTGCCATCTAGGCTTTGGCCATGCTCAAGCAGTAGTGTTGGACTACGTTGAAAAGCGGTGCTTGCGAGCGTCGGTGGTATACCGCCTTTGAGTTTTACTATAGCTTGCTTGAGTTGTGATAACACTTCGGGCGAAGATGCCGAGAGTACAGCCTCATTTACCGAAGTTGCTGCAGGCGTGCTATTGCACGCTTGCAGCAATAAAGCCAAAACGGTGATTTTCGCCGCTTTTAGTAGCGCCATTATTGCGACTCCTTAGGCTTCATCAAAATGGCATTTTCCCGCAGTGGATAAACTGGAAGCGTAACCGCATGCTCCTTATTTTGATACTGTGGCTGAGCGTTAGGCGCAAATTGCGCTACATTTGGGCAACGACCGGTATCTATATGCGTAAGTGCTGCGGCTAAGAGTCCTTCATTTTCACTGCCTAACGGTTCTGAGAAGTCATCTGCGACAATACAACCTGGCACTTGCGCGCTTAGGCCAATTTCACCACTGCTCGAAGCGCCTGATGGGGTGAAGCCATCTGCGTAAGCGTCAAAGCCCTTCGCGTTTTCTGAACCAAATTGGATGGTATAGTAAACCGTGCCGCAGTTTTGCGCGGGTACAAAGCCATAGGGCTTGCCTCGAGTGGTACCACCGATCAAAAAGACTTCAACATCAATGCCGCGCAGGCCATTAATTACATTTTCACTGGCAGAGGCTGTGCCTCGTGTTGAGAGTATGTACACTCTAGGTAAGGTTACCGTGGGTAAAGACGTGGTTGTAAACTTGTTTTCAGCCCAATTTATTGCTCTAGACTCAAATTCTGTTCGTTCTTCTTCTGCAGTACGCTTGTCATTCAATGTGCTATAAGTGAAGGTTTTGTTTAGGCTGCTGTTGCCCGCAACCATATAGCCTAGTTGCGCTGCCATAATGACGCGACCTCCACCGTTGTAACGCATGTCGAGTACTAAGTCGTCTATTTGTCGTGTTTTAAATAGATTAAATGCTTCAATTAATCCTTCTTGGGCTGTTGGAATAAATTGATTGAACTGCACATACCCAACCTGCTTCTCGCCATAGCTAATGACTTTGGCGTTTTGCACCGGTGAGGTTTCAATATCGACTGAAGTCAGGGTGACTGATTTGTCGTTGCCTGCTTTATCTTCAAATACAAAGTTATGCGACTCGCTTTGTTCTGGTGATAGACCTGCGTTCAGCGCAGCGGTATTGTCACTTGAGATAAAGTCGACGCCATCTATCGAAAGGATTTTATCTCCACGTACGATCCCTGCATTCGCGGCTGGTGAATTGGGCTCTACTGCGGCGACAGTAAAATTACGTGGTGGTGATGTGGATATGGCTGCCCAACGGATTCCATATCCGGTTGCAACGCCCGATTGCGCTTCTTTTTGGAAGCTTTCATAAGATTCGTAGAAATGAAACTGATCTTTGGCATTACCCGACGCCGTCGTTTGGTTTGTCTTTAATTGCTCGAAGTAATCAATAACGGTATCGAATTGTGTTGGGTCGTTGTCTAGTACTTCGTCGTACCAAAGGTAGGTTTCGTTGGTAAAAGAGCGGAGCCACATTTTTTCATGCATCGCCGTACCAACCTTATCGGGATAAGGTTGGTTGTTGTTATATTTGTCTGTACCCGTTCTTGGGGAGGCACAATAATTAATAAACTGACTTGACGCAGGAAATTGATTAAACGTCCAAGTTGGCGGCTCGGTTTGTCCCGTATTATTACTAGGGTTATCGGTGGTTAATGAATCGTTGCCACCGCCACCACAAGCGGCTAATAACAAGCTCATTGCTGTTGATGCGAAAACTAGAGTAATACGTTGCATCGTATTCACGTTCCTGTTTTAGTTGTATGACTAAAAACTAGCACCGCTTGGGTTATCTCGCAATCACTGTTTCTGCCAAGCCGTGAATAATTTCCGCTGTTGTGGGGAGATTTTTAGTCCGTAGGTTTTTTCCATATAAAAATACGCCTCAGCAATGCGTTTTCTTGCATATTCTGGTGGTTCAATTCGGCGTAATTTAAAGTCTATTTTCACTGGACATGCGCCATAGTTTGCTTCAGTGCTTGGCAACATGCCAAAACGAAAATTAGACCGATCCCCATTAATTTCACCAATTGCTGGTGCGAGATTGTGAATATCTGCTTCCATCTTCCTAAATTGCTCACTGACTTTACGGCAGTGCTTTCTGCCCCCATCTTGCCAGCACTGCAACTGATGTCCAAATTCCCACGCGGGCACGATATGCTCCCACTCAATGCGATGGGCTCGGGCATTCTCTTTGCCATTGCGAGTGTAAGGTAACCTCGGGGTATAACCACAACTTGCAGGGTCCGGCACCAGCTTTTTGCCTTGCTTTTTGATATTACAATTACAATAAAGCGTGCGGGTATTGTCAGTAACTTGTTGTGATAAATGTTTCTTTGCTTTTGAGAAAGACGTGAACTCATGAGCGTTAGCTGTTAATACCAATAAGCTAAGCGCTAAAATATAGCAATATAGTGACATAACCTCTCACCAAACGGTGGAATACAGGAAATGTCACTATATCAAAAAAATCATCAATACCAACAAGAGTGTACGGTAAGAACCTTTATTTATTTAGTGTAGGGCGACGTTTTCGCCAAGGTGGAGATTGCAATAATAACAATACCCCTGTTAGACAAAAGAGCACACTCGTAGCGGCAAAGGAAATCAGCAAGGGGTTATTAAAATCCTCTCGCTCGTCGTAATCCATAATGTGTAACATCCAAAAAAAATCAAAGATGCGCCACAACGTGCTACGAACCGTCACAACCTCGCCACTGGTTGCGCTTAGATACAGCGTGGTGGAGAGGATATCGTTGTACTCGACTCGCCAAACATCTTCCTTGTAACCTGCTTCTCTAGGAGCAGTGGCAAGTCGTTCAATATGGCTAACATCTGCTGCAATTAATAGGTGTTGGTTGGCCTGTTGTATTATTTGCTGTTGATTTGGAGTGGTAAAAGGCGCCCCTGTTATCCCATTGAAAATGAGATTCTCATCTTGGTTGAGTTTGATGATGGGAGTATCGAGAAAATGGCCTAACTGGATTTGGCGCACTTGCACTGTGTTTTGTACTAACTGATTGAGGTCTGCCCGGTATGCTGTGGTGGGAAAGGGGTTATCTAAGCTTCTATGTGCCAAGTGTTTACCATGGATCTTTTCTAATGGGATCGCGCTCATGACCAGTCCGCCTAATAGCCAAGCAAAGATCTGTAAAAACAGTAAATAGCCAAGATACTTGTGGAGTTTACGAGCGGGTTTTAGCAGTTTTTTAATCATCACAATATGTTATTCTAGGTGTTCGTGAGTATGATAACTATAACGCACGGTACTTAGAATGTGACAAATTGTCGCATTGTCCAATAAGTAATGTCCTTATCACGCCGATAAGTAAGCCATTACTAGATTTAGTTTTACAAGGTAGCTTTTAATACATGTCTGAAATTCAATTTTTAAATGTCGATTTGGAACTGGAGTCAAAGCAAGATATCAGTGCGCTAGTTTCGGATTTAAAGAAAAATGCTATCGTGCTGCATTACGATCAAGATGACTATCGTCAATTGGCTCGTATTGAGGCAAATACCAATGAATTAACTCCTGATAAAGCGATTAACCAACTGTGTGAGTTAATTGAGTCTTGCTCTAAAGCGGCACTTAAACAATGGCTAAGTTGTACCAAGCGAACTTTTGACATTGGTTTTAACTCAGGCAAGTCGCCCAAGTGCTTCTCACAAGCGTTACATGCTGATACGTTGCTTAGAATTTCGGCAATAGGGGCTAGCATCGAAATCACTATCTATCCAATAGAAGAATAAAAACTCTAAAAGCTAGATTAAATTGTTTTATATGTTAACTATGTTAATGTATTGATAATTTATTTTTGTTGTTTTATCTTGTTTATTCCACAACGCGGATTATTTCTAGGAACGCAAGATGAAACAACATGTAACCCTCTCTACCCTAATGATAGCTATGCTCGGCGGAGTGTCTTTCGCAAGCTCAGCTGCAGACAAAGCTAACCTTAATACTTACAGTTCACTTAAGCAGCTTGATAAATTTAACGCTGCGCCAGTTCAAGTAGCTGATATAAAGAAACAAATTGCGAAAAAGTTAGCGCTGTCACTTAGTCACGTAGGTCCCCAAGTTCAAACTAAACTTAGCCAATATCAAGATGCTATTTCATTAGAGCAGCTACAAGTTTCGGGGGCGGCTCAGCAACTCATGACTGAAGCGAGCCAATACACTCGTTCGTTAAAGGGCTTAACTAACCATAATTCTAATTTATACCAGTTGCGTATTGCTTCTAGCGAAATGCTAACAAAGTGGCAACAAGGTGAAGCGCCTTTAATTGCTTTTGCACCTAAAGGTGATGATAAGCATTGGCAGTATGTAGAGGCCTTTGATGAGCATGGTCAATTACATTTACTTGACGCACATACAATGCCTGAGCGGCCGGTGTTAATTGTTGAACTTGATAGTAGTAAGGTGAAGCAAGAAGGCATGCAGGTAATGAGGCAAGTGTTTGCCAAGCAAGGCTTAGTCATGCCATCAATAGAAGTGCAGAGCAACGACGATGTGGAGCCGATTTCAACCAGTGTATTGAAAAAAATCAGACTAAATGACGATGAAGAGCCTTGGGTATCTGGGGCTGCGGAAGTTTACGGCATTGTGACTGGTGTAAATCCATCTCGAGATGAACCCATTCTAGATATCGTGGATATGCCCTATTTGGATCATGATGGTACGGACTATACGCCTAATCAAGTTATCATTCACTGGGAACGATATCGTTGGCAGGCAGCAGATCTATTGTTAATGGAGCAAGATGACAATACCAATTACCAAGACTTAGCTACGACGTTTTTAGATATTGTGACGCAAGTCATGCGTGCCATTCCTGACCCCAATGTTCAGGGTTATGCGATTATTCCGCAACTGACGAATCAATTGATCAAGGCGATGCCAAGCCACTGGTTTACTAACGATGATGACTACGTTGATGTGTTTTACACCTTGTTTGAAGGACAAACTTACAATGGGCATATGGGCGCAAGTGGTAATGCGAAAGTGACGATTGAGCCACTTACAATTAACCCTCGCTAAATATTAGTCAAAGTGATGTTATGGAAAAAGGCCAGTAACTGGCCTTTTTTATTTCTTTTTATTTATCGTTACCAAATTGCTTCGACAAATTCCGGATGGTCTACAAATGGATTTCTGTTACCCTGAAATTCATAAGCCGCTTGATTGCGTGCTTGCTCTAGAGCATCGACAGGATCTTCGTTATGCCATCTTTTTAGCATGTTGACCACCCAAGTTTCGAAGACTTGGTGCTGGGTGCCATTGAGTACCGCATTGCTGTAACTAGTATTACTTTGCCAATTTGCAATCACATCTTGATAACGCGTTGCCATATAAAAGTAGACACGAGCAAAATCGCCTTTGAAATTGTCAATTGGCTCAAATACAGTACCGCTGTAGTTAATACCAGATGCTGAACCTAAGCGACTACCATTGCTAGAGGTATAAGAAGCGCTTCCTACTTCGCCAAATGGATAGTTACTGCGCTTTGAATTTACATAGCCATCGGAAGCAAAAATATGATGGATATCCGAATTCATCGGTTCTATTTGACCGCCAAACCAAGATTTGGGGAAGGAGTGTTCTCGGTTATAGCAATCGCCTTCGCTTCTGTAACTGCCGCACTGGGATCCTGTAGAAACATAGTTAATACTATCATTTGCCGTTGGCTTTTCAGAGTAGCGATCTAAGATGCTGTTATCTTTTTCAAAATGGCGATCGCGCTCGTTCTGATCGATAAAGCTCCAAATGGCAGAGTAACCCTGTGATTGGTGGTTACGAATAATCTGGTGTAACTCTGTTTTCAGTGCATAACCGCTAAGTCCAGCAGCAGAGGCATAGTAACCATCGCCTGAAGGGGGTGGTGTGGTTGTGCCAAGCGCAAAGGTATGATCTTGACGATTACTGAACTGGCCGCCGGAAGCGAGTGTGGTACCTGCATGCGTTAAGGTATACTGGCCATTACCATTGGTACAACAAATTCCGTCTCCATAGCTATCTAAAATCGTAAAGGTATAACTACCGTCGCTAAGGCATAGGTTTTCATTTACCGATTGATTATTGCTATAGCCACTACCACTAGCAACGGTTGTGTTTGCGGTATTAGTGATTTGCCAGCTAGTTTCGCTACCATAATTATCGGTCATCAAAGCGAGAGTGACACTATTATTTTGACAGCTTTGAGGCGGCTCTGGTGTGGTAGAAGTTGGACCAAAGCCGTCAACGTAGACAGTTTCATTGCCGTCAAAACCACTGCCATCGTAAAAGCGTAAGCCAACATTAATCGCCGTGGTTGCCGTTGCGGTATAGGTATAGCTAAGTTGTTGCCACTGTCCGACATTGAACTGATCTGAATAGCCATGATAGCCATCCACCACCAGTCGAGCCTTTACGCCGCCTTCCGTGTGATAGATCCAAGTGCTAAATTGATAGCTTTTACCCGCTTCAACGTTTACTTGCTGTTGTAAGTCAGTGCTACTTTGCGTTGCTGTGGTTACCTGCACCGCAGCGGCAAGGTTACCGTCTTTTATTGGTGTCGTAACCGAGCTAAGTGTGATGCCCGAGTCTATCGTCGTCCATCCACTAGGGACTTGACCGCTCCAGCTCTCGAAACTGCCATTTGTAACTTCTGCAGCAGCGCTTAAGCTGAGTATTGAGCAATAAGAACTGAGTATTAGGTTTATATATTTCCCGTGTTTCATTTTTAGTCTCATTATTATGATTATCTGTATTATTGATTTGTCTGTGTATGACAGTTTGATTTTGCATCAAAACTGTTACGGTAATGTTAAACTTTTTAACGGTTAAATATCGAACTTCTTTTAATCTGTTTTCTTTGGACTTTTCAATCTTCAATAACTAAAAGGAATATAAAAGCAGATTCTATTCTTTTTGATCTCTCAATTTGCCACGTATGCTTCACGCTAATAAAAGTAGGCTACGCTCTGTGCGAGCCAGTTATGCAATGAGCAAGCAAAACCTTTTGGGTACGGGGATCCATGATGTTGTTAAGTCAACTTAATGCTGCAGCAAGTCCGCTGACACATGAACAACTGCAAAAACTACAAGGCTTAGTTGGAGAGTTAAATCCAATCCAACAGGCATGGGTGAGTGGCTATTTAGCTGCAACCGCAAATTCAGCTGCATTATCAGGTATTGCTGGACAAGCAACAGCGGGCGCTGACGAGTCTGCACCTCTAACTATTTTATTTGGTTCACAAACCGGTAACGCAAAAGGGGTTGCAAACCAAATTAAAGCTCAGGCAGAAGCGCGTGGCTTGACGACTAAGTTGGTCAATATGGCTGACTACAAACCTGCCAACCTGAAGAAAGAGAAGTTCTTAGTGATTGCTGTCTCTACTTACGGTGAGGGGGAGCCACCAGAAGATGCAGAAGCATTGCATGAATTCTTAGCCGGTAAGAAGGCGCCTAAACTGGAAGGTGTAAAGCAAGCAGTGATTGGCCTTGGTGATTCAAGTTATGAATTCTTCTGCCAAACAGCAAAGGATTTTGAAGCGCGCTTGGCTGCGCTTGGCGCTGAAATTGTTGTGCCGCGAGCTGACTTAGATGTGGATTATGAGGCTGAAGCTGAGGCGTGGATCGCACAGGCGCTAGATGCATTAGAGCCTGCGCTTAAAGCTCAGCAGCAAGCAGGTGGTGGTAACGTTATCAGCATGCCGTTTGGTGCGCCTCAGACCGCAGCGAGCCAATATACAAAGCAAAACCCATTCGCGGCTGAGCTGAGTGTGGTACAAAAGATCACCGGCAGAAACTCAAGCAAAGATGTGCGTCACATTGAAATTTCCCTTGAAGGTTCTGATATCACTTATCAGCCGGGTGATTCACTTGGCGTGTATTTCTTAAATGACCCACAAGAAGTGGCGGCGGTGATCGATGTCTTAAAACTCGACAAAGCACAAACCGTAAAAATAGGTGAACTCACCGTTTCATTGGAAACGGCGTTAATTGAACATCTTGAGCTAACACAGTCGTATCCTGGCTTTGTTGAAAAGTATGCGATTGCGACTGGGAATGAGGAACTAAGCGCACTTGCAAACGATAAAGCGGCATTGCGTGCTTATATTGAAGAGCGTCAAATCTTTGATGTGATTAAGCAAAATCCTGCCAACATTGAGGCGCAAGCGCTAGTTGATTGTTGTCGCAAATTACAAGCGCGCCTGTACTCTATCGCGTCAAGCCAAGCTGAGGTGGAAGAAGAGGTGCATTTAACCGTAGGTTTAGTTGAATTTGATACCTTTGGTGAAAAGCATTTTGGCGGCTGCTCAGGTTATTTAGCGAATCGTGCTGAAGAAGGTACGAAAGTGAAAGTATTCAGTGAGCAGAACGATAACTTTAGATTACCAGCGGACAATGCCACACCTGTGATCATGGTTGGCCCAGGTACAGGTATCGCACCGTTCAGAGCCTTTTTGCAAGAGCGTGAGGCGCGTGACGCAGAGGGTGAAAACTGGCTGTTCTTTGGTAATCCACACTTTACGGAAGATTTCCTTTATCAAGTAGAAATTCAAAAGTATGTAAAGTCGGGTTTATTAACACATGTAGATTTGGCATTTAGCCGTGATCAGGCAGAAAAGATTTACGTGCAAGATAGACTGCGCGAGAAGGGCGAAGCTGTATTTGCATGGCTTGAAAAGGGCGCCCATTTTTATGTCTGTGGTGACGCTAGCAGAATGGCCAAAGATGTACACCAAGCACTTATCGACATCATTAAAACCCATGGAGGGAAAGATGATGAACAAGCTGAGCAATATCTTAAAGCATTGCGTAGCGCAAACCGTTATCAGAAAGACGTTTACTAACGCGTCTTGTTATACCGTCAGCCAATTTTAATGTAGGAAAGACAATGAGCAACTCTGAAATCAAACCGAATAGTAAGCTCGATGCAAGCGCAAAGTTTTCTGATAATGAGCGTTTGAAGTCACAAAGTGCCCACTTGCGTGGCACAATTTCAACGGATCTGACCGATCAGCTAACCGGCGGCTTTACTGCGGATAACTTCCAATTGATCCGTTTCCACGGTATGTATCAGCAAGACGACCGAGATATCCGCCCAGAGCGCACTAAGCAACGCCTTGAGCCACTGCATAACGTGATGCTTCGCGCTCGTATGCCTGGCGGTATCATAAAACCACATCAGTGGTTGGCGATAGATGAGTTTGCGGCGGATAAAACCATGTATGGCAGCATTCGTCTGACTACACGTCAAACTTTCCAGTTCCACGGTGTATTGAAGCCAAACATCAAAGGGATGCACCAGCTGCTGAATAGTGTAGGTATCGATTCTATTGCGACGGCGGGTGATGTAAACCGCAACGTGTTATGTACAACTAACCCGGTCGAGTCTGAGTTACACCAAGAAGCGTACGAGTGGGCGGCTAAAATTTCAGAGCACTTGCTACCAAAAACCAAAGCTTACGCTGAAATTTGGTTGAACGGTGAAAAAACCGAGACAACGGCAGAGCCGATTTTGGGTGATACGTACTTACCACGTAAGTTCAAGACCACTGTGACTATCCCTCCGAACAATGAAGTCGATGTACATGCCAATGACCTCAACTTTGTTGCTATCGCAGATGAAGGCAAGCTAGTTGGCTTTAATGTGCTTGTGGGTGGTGGTTTGGCGATGACTCATGGTGACGTTAATACCTATCCACGTAAAGCAGATGACCTTGGCTTTATTCCACTTGAGCATACACTTGCCGTTGCTGAGCATGTGGTTTCTGTGCAACGTGACTGGGGTAACCGAGTAAACCGTAAAAATGCAAAAACTAAATATACGCTAGATACATTTGGCACTGAAGCGTTTAAAGCGGAAGTTGAAAACCGTGCCGGTATGAAATTTGAGCCAAGCCGTCCTTATGAATTCACCCACCGTGGTGACCGTTTTGGTTGGGTTGAGGGTATTGATGGTAAGCATCACTTAACGGTGTTTATCGAAAATGGCCGTATTTTAGATTTCCCAGATAAGCCGCTTAAAACAGGTTGTCGCAAAATTGCAGAGATCCACAAAGGGGATTTCCGCATGACAGCAAACCAAAACTTAATAATTGCTGGAGTTGCAGCTGAAGATAAAGCGCAAATCGAACAAATTGCCCGCGAGCATGGTTTGATAGATAACCAGCATTCAGAGCAGCGCAAGAACTCAATGGCATGTGTATCGTTACCGACGTGTCCACTTGCGATGGCTGAGGCAGAGCGTTACTTACCTGAGCTTGTGACAAAGGTAGAAGAGTTGCTCGCCAAGCATGAGGTTGCTGAAGAGAATATTATCCTTCGTGTAGTTGGTTGCCCTAACGGCTGTGGTCGAGCGATGCTAGCTGAGGTTGGATTCGTGGGTAAAGGTCCTGGTAAATACAATATGTATTTGGGTGGTAACCGCGCCGGTACTCGCATTCCTAAATTGTACTTAGAGAATGTCGGCGAAGACGTCTTCCTGCCAGCGCTAGATGAGTTGATTGGTCAGTGGGTCAGTGAGCGCAACGAAGACGAATGTTTTGGTGACTATGTCATCCGCAAAGAAATTGTTGCGGAAGTCAAAGTGTCAAAAACTGATTTCCATGCTTGATTTAGAACGGGCAGCTCTGCTGCCCATTGGATGAGAAAATGAGTGATTTTAAGCAAATATTGACTCTGGACAGTGCAACTCAGCAGATGCTACTCGCGGATGCTAATGCCCTGCTGAGTGATAAAACTGCCGAGCAGAGAGTGGCTTGGGCACTGGAAAACTTACCGGATACTCACTTTTTGTCTTCTAGTTTCGGTATTCAAGCTGCGGTTATGTTACATCTTTTGACCCAGCAGCAGCCTGATATTCCCGTGGTACTTACCGATACAGGTTATTTGTTTCCTGAGACATATCAATTTATTGAATCACTGTCAGAGCGTTTGGCACTCAACCTTAAGGTATATCGTGCTAAACAGAGCCCGGCTTGGCAAGAAGCGGTGTATGGTAAATTATGGGAGCAAGGCGAAGAGGGTATTAAAAAATACAATACACTGAATAAAGTTGAGCCAATGACTCAAGCGTTGCGTGAACTTAGCGCTGGCACTTGGTTCAGTGGCTTACGTCGTCAACAATCCTCAACACGTGCGGATAAGCCAATCGTTGAGCTCAGCCGCGGCACAGTCAAGTTTTATCCTATTATTGACTGGCATAATCGTGATGTGTATCAATATCTTACAAAATTTGATTTACCTTACCACCCGCTCTGGGAACAAGGTTACGTTTCTATGGGGGATGTTCACACCACCCGTAAGCTTGAGCCCGGCATGACAGAGGAAGAAACACGCTTCTTCGGTTTGAATCGTGAGTGTGGGCTGCATATCGATGGTGATGGTATTTAGACCCCCAAGGTCCATTTAGCAGATTTGAGTGTGGCTGGTTTTTTGACTTGGAAATTCCCAGCGATCGGTCATACTTAGTCTATTATTTGTTCAAGGTCTTGGAGGTGGCTTTGACCTACTTTCCAAAGACGATTTTATTATTGCTACTTAGTTGTATCTTGTCTTTTGCTGGTCACGCTAAATCAGCACAAAAAAACAAAACGTTTATCAACTTTGCAGTTCAGTATTATCCTCCTTTTATTATTGAGCACGATCGAGAGCAGGGAGTATTGATCGATATTTTTGAGCTATTCTCAGCTCAATATCACTACCAAGCACATTATCTGGTTTATCCAGAAAAGCGTTCTTCCATAGCAATTGAACGAGGGAATGTTGATGTGCGTATGGAGTCTGAACATTGGTATCGTGGCACAATGCAAATGTGTTGGAGTGAGCCAATTTATGCGGTTGAAGATGTATTTGTTACACACAAGGAGAGTGGGAAGTTTGATATAAATGGCTTAAATGAACGTTTATTTTTAGGTCGATTTGGCTATACATACCCTCAGTTAGAGCTGTCTTTTGATAATAACTTGCTACAGCGCAAAGACTATTACTCAGAGTTTGATATCTTGTCCGTGCTTGCAGGCGGAAGTGACAAAGCTCTCGCTTTTTCTATTGTTGGCGAACCAACGCTGCGTTGGTTACAGCTGAAATATCCAGTATTCAAAAGTACGATTAGCGTGCACGGTGTCTCTGATGTGGCGCCGTTGCAATTGCAGTTTGGCCGCACTCAAAGAGCGAAAAAATTGTGTGATGACTTTAATCACTTTTATGCCGACTTCAAAAAAACTGAGCAATTTAAGCAGATACTGTTAAAGTATGGGCTCTAAGGAAAGTCAGAGTATGAAGATGAAAGCCGCAAGTTACTTGATGATTATGATAATGTTGGTGGCGTTAGCCAGTTTATTTGTATTGAAGCGCCCTGATGGCAAGCCATGGTTAAGTGTAAATTCGTTGACCAACAAGGTTGAGCAGCAGGTAACAGAATTAACAGTTCAAAGTGTAACAGCGCTTGAGAAAGTGAAAACACACACTAAGGAGCTAGTGAGTGACGACACTCAACAGCCTACACCTTTGCTACAAGTGTATCGTTGGCAGGACGCCAAAGGACAATGGCATTACTCAGATAAACCCAACCCAAACGGCGAGTCGCAGCATTACCAATTAGACGAGCGAAAAATTACCGTGATCGCAGCCGAAGACACAAGCATTTTGAATAAACAACCAGAGCAAGTCGCAAGTAAAGAAACCGCTTCGGCATTACCAACGGCATTAAATCCAAAAGTGGTAAAGCAGGTGATGGAAGACGCGAAAAACGTCCAACAGCTAATGGATAATCGAACGAAACAGCTTGAAAAGGCGCTGGAGGAAAACCAGCGCTAAAGTCGTTGTTCAATATATTCTGCAATGGCGAGACTCGCGGTTAATCCTGGTGATTCAATCGCCATTAAGTTAACAAAGCCTGATATTCCATGTGTTGCCTCGAACTGAATTACAAAGTCACTTTGCTTTTTTTTGCTTAATTTGGGTCTTATTCCAGTGTAATCCGCTGTCAGTCGACTCTCATCCAGAGTTGGCCAGTATCGTTTTATGGCGGCGACAAAGCGCGCTTTTTGGGAATCATCAAACTGGTAATCAATGTTTTCAATATAGTCGGTATCAGGACCAAACTTAAGCTGTCCAGCTAAATCTAATGTCGCGTGTACGCCCAATCCATGCGTGTTAGGTAGAGGGTAGATGAGCTGTTGAAAAGGGTGTTTTCCCTGATAGCGATAGTAACGACCACGACAATAATAGGCAATGGCTTTGTTGCTATTATCGGTAATTTTATTGAGCACATCTGGGGCGTTTAGCCCAGCGCTGTTTATCAGCTGACCACAGCCCATTTCGAACCGCTCGCCATCGCAGCGCATCGTAGCAATAAAATCACTGCCTAATTGCTGTGCGTGAATAAACTCACTTTGTGTTGCGACAATCCCCCCATTACTTTCAATCTCAGCGATGAGTGACAACATAAATTGGTGACTGTCTAAAATACCGGTGGAGGGGGAGAATAGTGCGCTATGTATTTTCAAATAGCTAAGCTGTTGCTTGATTAGTTTGGATGAAGCAAAGTCAATATCTGTAACAGAGTTAGCATGGGCACGAGCCTTAATTTGTTCTAGGCTTTGCGCTTCCTCGTCGTTTGTCGCGACAATGAATTTTCCGAGTCGCTGATAGGGAATGTTTAGCTGCTCACAGTGTGTATAAAGAAGTGCTTTCCCTCGCACGCATAGCTGGTGTTTTAAACTACCATAGGGGTAGTAAATACCTGCGTGGATCACTTCACTATTTCGGCTACTCGTATGCTCACCAACGCGAGACTCTTTATCAATAACAATAACGCTGCGGCTATGGCTGAGCTTTGCCGCTATTGCTAAGCCTACAACGCCAGCGCCAATAATTAGGGTGTCGACCTTTTCCACAAACTGAGTACCTTTATAAACGTAGACGCTCAGGGTGCAGTAAAACTAGCTCAATATCAAGCTGGTATACGCTAATCGTGGCGCTCTCGGCGCATCAGCAAAATGGTCAGATATATTTTAGTCGGTAAAGAACAAATGAGACCGAGCGCGACACAGCTCGCACCAATTATAAAACCGCTCGGACCAAGAGTATTCAACCAGCCGCTCGTTAACATGGTGTGGCCCGTGAAAATTAATCCCGCCACCATGAGCATATGCAGAGGCCAAAGCTTTTGAGTTGACACAGTACCACCTCACTATTCTTTGTGTTGCAATAATAATGTGGTGGGTTTGGTTTTTCGTAGTTGTGATAGATCAAGTTTTAGCGTGATACAACTGCAGCGGTCATTCTGGAAATGCAGCACAGCTCATTGCGACTGTTAGTGATACGGATTTCCCATACAGAAGAACGTTTACCGAGATGTACAGGCTTAGCAATGGCTGTGAGCATGCCAGTTCTTGATGCCTTTAAGTGATTCGCATTTATTTCTTGTCCTACGCAGTAGAATTGTTCGGTATCTACAACAAAGTTTGCTGCGTAACTTGCAACGGTTTCCGCTAAAGCAACGTTTGCGCCGCCATGGACCATACCCATAGGGTTATGGTGTTCAGGAATGGCGGGCATAGTCGCGACTAAGTAGTCGTCACCCACCTCGCTGATTTCTATCCCTAACGTTTTCATAAGCGTACCTTTACCTGTCATGCCATCTTCCAGCTTTTTGCATGACTCTACACTTACGGGTTTAAACCAGATTGCCATACTTGTCTCTCTTTTGAATACATATGCTTACATTTTTTTACTATGGCGATTTTTTTTCGTAGTTACAATCGTTTCATTAACTTAAAGGGGAAAGTATGAAAGCATTATCACTGATAGGACTGTTATGTTATTCAGGTTTTAGTATCGCCAACTCTCACGAAGTCAGTGTTGGCTTCGGAGAGTTTTTAGAAATTGAGGATGGATTCTTAGGTGTTCAGTATCGACACTACCTTACTGAGTTAGAGAATGATGGTACACCCTACGGTTTACAGGGGTATCTGCAAAAGAGTAATAACTTCTCTGTAGGTGGTTTTAAAAATGATGATTGGCACCTTTATCAAGCTGATGCTGAGTTCTTTATTGGACGAGATTGGCGAGTTGCCGTTGATGTAACTCAATTTAGAGATGACTCTGCGCTTTTTACTGCGACGCGAGACACAATTGCGCTGGTACAAGTGGGGCGCTTTGTAAGTGAGAATATGCAGTTTGGTGTTACGCTCATCGGTGAGCGCTCAGAATTTGATAACGACGGAGTGGATGAACGAGAAACAGAAACTGCAATAGCACCATTTTTCCGTTACACTGAAATTGATAACGGTGTTGGATGGGATGTAAAAATGCAAAAAGTTGCAGCCGATATCGACTTTTGGCAGATCCATGCCGGTTATTATTTGGCTAAGGACTGGCAAGTGTCTGTAGCAGCTCGATTACGTGAAGATGATTTTGATCAGTCGGTAGTGGAATTGCAGACCGATTATTGGTTTAGTTCACAATCGGCGCTGAAGTTTGGAATTGGCAGTGCGCTTGATGATGGTGGCATCGATACAATTACGCTAATCTATACTCGCAGGTTTTAAAAAAGACGGCCAGTGCCGTCTTTTCCATTACAGTATTGCTAAAAGTGGCCTATAGCATTTGTCTTAAGACATACTGTAAAATTCCACCATGTTGGTAGTACTCCCACTCTTTAGGGGTATCTATCCGGATATCCGCCGAAAACTTGATTTCTTTGCCATCCGCATTTGTTGCCGTAACTATCACTTCGGTTGATGTATCGTATATTCCTTCGATTTCAAACTCTTCTTCGCCAGTTAATCCTAGCTCTTCGTGGCCATCACCAGATTTAAATTGTAGTGGTAGCACCCCCATGCCAATGAGGTTCGAACGGTGAATACGTTCGTAGCTTTTAGCAAGTACGGCTTTAATCCCAAGTAGTAAAGATCCTTTAGCAGCCCAGTCTCGTGATGAACCCGTGCCGTACTCACTGCCCGCGAGCACAACGAGTGGCGTATTACGTTGCTGGTAATGCTCAGCAGCATCGAAAATACTCATAAGTTCGCCCTCGGGTAATAGGCGGGTAATGCCACCTTCGGTACCTGGAGCCAATTGATTACGTAAGCGCACGTTTGCAAATGTACCTCGCATCATGACTTCGTGGTTACCACGACGCGAACCATACGAATTAAAATCAGCTTGTGTCACTCCTTGTGCTTGTAAATACTCCCCAGCTGGTGCCGAGGCCTTGATATTACCTGCTGGAGAAATGTGGTCAGTCGTCACTGAGTCACCCAGTTTAGCAAGACAGCGTGCGCCTTTGATACTTGGGATCCCAGGTGGTTCTTTACTCATATCATCAAAGAAAGGGGCTTTTCGAATATAAGTAGAGCTATCTTGCCAATCATAGCGCTCACTCTGATTTACCGCGATTTGTTGCCAATGTTGGTCGCCTTGGTAAACGTCTGCATAGTTCTTCTCAAACATGGCTTGTGTGACAGTCTGAGACACAAGTTCACTGACTTCAGAGACCGATGGCCAAATGTCCTTTAAGAATACATCCTGCCCATCATCGGTTTGGCACAGTGGTTCATTGTAGACATCGATATCAGTGCGGCCTGCAAGTGCATAGGCAACGACAAGCGGCGGCGACGCAAGGAAGTTCATTTTTACGTCTTGGTGGATCCGCCCCTCAAAGTTACGGTTTCCTGATAAGATGGAACTGACGACTAGCTGGTGTTTAACGATCGCTTCGTTAATTTCTTTTGGTAATGGACCTGAGTTGCCGATACAAGTTGTACAGCCATAACCGACTAAGTCAAAGCCGAGTTCAGCAAGCGGCTTTAAGAGGTCAGCTTGTTTTAGGTAATCGGTAACCACTTTTGAGCCTGGAGCCAATGAGGTTTTCACCCAAGGCTTAGGTTTTAAGCCAAGTGCCTTTGCTTTTTGTGCAACAAGACCTGCGGCAAGAATAACACTTGGATTAGAGGTGTTTGTGCAACTTGTGATGGCGGCAATAACACAGGCGCCATCGACTAATTCAAACTCTTGATCTTTAAATTTAACCTTACCGACGCCAAGCGTTGCGGGCTCATCTTGATCAACTCGAGAAGTCCCGCCTTCACCAACAGTGCGAGCTTCATCTTGATCTGACACGGCATTTTTTTCACTGCGCTCATGCTGGAATTCACCCAAATGGGCTTGAATTGTTTTGCCTGCGTCATTGAGAGGAATTCTATCTTGTGGGCGCTTTGGACCTGCAAGGCTCGGAACCACTGTCGCTAAATCTAGTGTTAGTACATCGGTGTAAAGTGGTTCGTCACCGGGTTCTCGCCACATACCTTGATGTTTAGCATAACCCTCTATCAGTGCAATTTTTTCTTCATCACGATTAGTTAGTCGCAGATATTCCAAGGTTTCGTTGTCAATGGGGAAAATACCGCAGGTTGCCCCATATTCAGGTGCCATGTTGGCGATGGTAGCACGATCAGCAAGTGGTAAGTCTGCTAAACCATCACCAAAGAATTCGACAAACTTACCTACTACACCATGTTCACGTAGCATTTGTGTCACGGTGAGTACCAAGTCTGTTGCGGTTGTGCCTTCAGGCAACTGTCCTTCAAGTTTAAAACCAACGACCTGAGGAATGAGCAGTGAAATTGGTTGGCCAAGCATAGCGGCCTCGGCCTCGATACCGCCTACGCCCCAACCCAAAATGCCAAGGCCATTGATCATTGTGGTATGAGAGTCAGTACCCACTAATGTATCAGGGTAAGCGAATGGCATACCGTCGATTTCTTTCTCGAATACGACACGTGCTAAATACTCTAGGTTAACTTGGTGCACGATCCCGGTTGCGGGTGGCACCACTTTTAGATTATCAAACGCGCCTTGCCCCCAGCGCAAAAATTCATAACGCTCTTTGTTGCGTTGATACTCTAGCTTGGCATTAAGATCAAAGGCACCATCGTGGCCATATTCGTCTACTTGTACTGAGTGGTCTATGACCATTTCAGCAGGTGATAAGGGATTGATTTTATTTGGATCGCCACCAAGTTTTGCCATGGCGTCACGCATTGCTGCAAGATCCACGATGGCCGGTACGCCTGTAAAGTCTTGCATCACGACGCGCGCGGGCGTAAAAGCAACTTCTTTACTGGGTTTATCTTCCGGCTTCCAGTTGAGTAAGGCATCAATGTCTTGTGCAGTGACGTTTTTGCCATCTTCATGACGCAGTAAGTTTTCCAATAAAATTTTGAGCGAAAACGGTAATCTTCTTGCTCTATCGCTTAAAGCTGGAAGTGAGTGAATATGGACCTGACGCTCGCCGACGGTAAGCTGAGTCAGGGTGTTATATGAGTTATTCATGCTTGACCCTTTCCTTATACCAGCTGCACTTAAGATTTGCTCTATTTTAGAGGAAAGTAGAGCATCCAATTAAGTGAATTGGTTTTGTTCTAAAAATGCAAAACAAGGTGCATAGAATGTACCAGTTGCAGACTTGCCGTTTTTTTGTACTGCTATAGTCCTAGTGTTGATTGGGGACTTTTTCAAGGGGGAAGTGCACTTTCGCGAAGCATAGGTGCACTAAAAAGGTGAGCATTTTTGTAATTAAATGCATCAGCATGTTGAATTGTCAGCCGAAGGAAATGGGTTTTCGGCCTGTATTTTTGTCTACTTGTGTGTAAGATTTTCCTGACTTTTGTCGTTTTTTCTTACTCGGCGTTGGTGCCGTTTCGGCGCGTGGAGTGGCAACTGCTCGCGGTTGCGGCGTAGCATCAGGTGCTAAGGTTAAATGAAATTCATCACCATCAAAATGCAGAATATCGCCTGAATAAATCTTTTTACGTTTTTGTGTACATATTTCATCGTTGACTGCTACATAACCTTCAGTGATCAATAACTTAGCATGTCCGCCAGTTTCTGCTAAGTCCAGTACTTTCAAAAGGTTACATAATTCTATTGGCTCTTCTTCGAGCTCAATTTCAATAAACCCATCTTGCATTTTAATAACCTCAATATACCGTATTTACCTAACACAGCCATTGTCTGATTGCCTTATACCACAGTATATAAAATTACAGCGGTCAATGACGAAACTTTTTCGTTAAATCCGGGGTCTTTAACATTATTGAAGCATTTGGTGTGTATCTTGCAGGCCGACCACGCGATTTGTTTTTATCAGTATTTTATGGAGGCAACGATGGGTATTCGCACAGCATTAAGAAAAGAGCTTATGAACGTAGATAAGACTGATCTAATGACCGCGGATGATGTACGTCACTATGTCAATGAGTCTCTTACTCAAGCTAAGGATAAGCTTTCGGTCATCTCTCGATTTAATGAGCATCATAGTCAGGTGCAAGCCGGACTGCCAAGTCAGGAGCGGCACCTACGTCATCAACAGCATCGATTGTTTAAAGATATTCTCTACCCAAAAGCGTCTGTTGAAAATTGGTTGTCTAGGTGTTAATTTGAAGTATTAATAAGACTGAGGTTGAAGTGTACTTCCCAGATTAGGTGCACTTCAAACTGAGGCGTAACACCAAGGATGACAATGCAACGTATTTTCGCAATTGCTACTTTATTATTGAGTGGCTGTAGCACCCAAACCCTACATATCTTTGAATCCGGTCTTGATGAAGGTACTAGAGCTAACTTAGTTCAAGCGTTAGAAAAGCGAGATATTCATTATCGTTTTACCGAGCTTCCCGTACCGCTACAATATGAGAGTGCACAATTAAATATTCCACCGATGACTTCAGGCGACAAGTGGCTTAGGGATATCGAATATGTGGTGAAAAAGATAGGTTTTGATACGCTGACGATTTCAGAGTTTAATATGGAAGGGCACCGCTATACACCGAATAACGCGGGGTTGTATCTGGTGCAAAACAGAGCTGTTCAAGCATTGCCAGATCTATTATTTGCTCACCAATGCAAAGACGATTCTATCCAATTGCAGCTGAAACCCAATGGTCATTGGCTGCAGGTTGGCACTGAGTATCGGGGGCGTTGGACTTATAAAAGTAAACATCTCACGCTCACATGGCGTGAGAAACCCGAACAGCACCCCTACCAGCAAGTGTATGCCGAGCGTGAACATACAGTGCAGACATTACAGGGGCCCAAGCCTGCAAAAACATTTACCCGCCAGCAGCTTTTCGATGGACCAGTACCAGTATTTAACTGTGACTTACAAGTGATCTTTGCTGAGTGAGTTAATAACTCGCTGGGCTCGTGACACTTGCTGCAGGCCGAGCTTCACCTGTTTCGTGGCGGGAACAAACGGAGCCGGAGCCGTTTGCGAGCTCTGAATCACAGGATATTCATGAAGCAAATTAGCATACATGGACTGAGTACTCGGTTTCAGCAAGAAATCAATAAATAACTCGGCATTGTGTGCATTGGGTGAGTGCTTTGCTATCGCAACCGTGGTGGTAGAAATAGGCGTTTTTCCCGAGTGCATTTTCAGGAAGTGGATCTCTAGCTGTTCGGCAAGTGCCTTATCGCGCTTATTTTCGGAGTGCTGCATCATGCTCCAGTAATAGTGATTCGCCAGTGCAAATTCACATTGACCTTGTGCAAGCGCTCTTAGTTGATCTCTATCTCCTCCCACAGGGCGTTTTGCTAATAGCGTATTAGCGTGGTTGAGCCATGAGGAGTCATTGCTATTTGAAGAAGCATAGAGGCTTGATGCTAACGTCAAGTTATAACTATGAGACCACTGTCGAATGCAAAACTTACCCTTGTAAAGCGCTTTATCTAAATCCGAAAAGCGCACGGGCAAAGGCGTAGAAACGCCTTTTTTACGGAATAATGCGCGTGTCCTTATCGAAACACTGATCCACCGCTTATCATCATCCTTGAGTTCATGATTTACTGCTTGCCAATTTGTGATCTTGTCGATAGGACGCAGTAGTGCTTTGTAATCATGCAACTGAATTAGATCGGAGGTGAGCAACACATCTGCCTTTGAGTCGGCGCCATCGTTTTTGAGACGCTCAAGTAGTTGTACTGATTTACCATTTACTAAATTTACGGTGATCCCAGTCTCTTTTTCAAATGCCTGGAGGACAGGTTGAATTAATTCATATTTTCTAAATGAATAGACGTTTACTTGCGAGGTGTGGGGCTGCTTTGCAACCGCTTGACCAAAATGTACCCAAAAGAGCAAAAAAAGGAAAAGTTTACTTTTATTCATTGCAAATAAGAATTATTATCGAATGGGTGTAGCATACAATGTTCGATGAAGATGTCCAGACTTAAACGACGCGTTTTTATAAATGCCATTCTCCAGAGTACTCAACAGGTTTTTAAGCGAAGGCTTCCTGTGTTGGGGTTCATCTTGTTGTTCGCCTGTTTGATATATGTTGGCTTGATAGCGAATGTTTACTACCAAAACCAATCAGAAAGCAAAAGTGCGCAGGAGTTGACACGATTAGAATACTTACTGGATAGTAAGTTGCAACACGTTGCTCACCTACTGTATTCAATAGACGCCTACCTCAACACCCATCAAGATGCAGACTTTTATGAGATAGCGCAGTCACAGCTTACCACGGCGAATTTAGGGTTGAGTATGGAAACATACGCAGTGGTTTCACCTGAACAATTCTCCATATTAGAGAAAGTGCAGCGAGAAAGAGGCTATTTTGACTTTAAAATTAGAGGCGATCTAGATAAACAGGCTAACCAATGGTTGGTGGTTACCCGTGCCGCACCTGTGTCTGAAGTTGGTCAGACCGTCGGGCAGGCGGAGGTGCTTGAGAGAGATATTTTTGCAGAGCGGGATGAAAATGACTTAACGACCTATGTCTGGCCAAATAGGAAAAAACTCAGTGTATTGATTGAGCAACCTCGTTTTGGAGAGTTTAAAACGTTACTGGGATTAAGTTTTGAGTTACCTTTTTTATTGGATTCATTGTTTGGCCAATTATATCAGCAGCGCATGCAACACTTATTGGTCTCTTCAAAAAAAGAAGTTATTTATAGCTCCGATTGGCAGAAGCGCTTCGACCTTCATAATTTAACGCCAAGTGCGGTACACACCATTAATTTTTATGGTTTGCCCATTACCATGCAGTTATATGATGAGGCGTGTTTACACCCAAGTTGGTTAAATAACCATAGTGTACTGATTGCGCTCTTTTTAGGTATTTTTGCCGCTTGTATTTTATTGGTGTGGCTCCAGCTACGGCAGCTGAAAAACCGCAATGACACCGTCAATAATTTAGTTGTTGAAAGAACTAAAAGCCTAGAGGTGTCTAACCACAGGTTACAAGTCGAATCGAATAAACGGTTAGGGGCTTTGCAGCAACAGGTCGCTGCAGAGCGTAAGTATAAAAGTTTATTCGTTAATAGCCATGAAGGTTTATTTGTACTAGACCGCCGAGGCTACATTATTGACTCCAACCCCGCTTTCAATGCGTTACTTTTTGGTGGGCGTATTCCTTCGCCAAATACAGACTTTAGTGCACTTATGCAAGATTCCGAGTGTCATGAGAAGTGGAACCAGATTGTTGCCACTAAGCAAGCTCACCAAGAAATTGAGTGGTTAGCAAAAGCAGAATCGGGAGAGCATATCTGGCTTAGACATTCTGGGCATTGGCTGCATCAACCGGATAGTTGCCTGTATGAGGGGAGAGTGACGGACATTACTCAGGCTAAACTGTTCCAAGAACAATTGCGATATAAAGCGCAACATGACAGCTTGACCGATCTGCTAAATCGTCAGAGCTTTGTGTCTTTGGTTGATAAGCTCCGTGAGCGTAAACGCGCCAAATTTACTTTGCTATATATTGACTTAGACCGCTTTAAGCTAATAAACGATACCTTAGGCCATCAAGCCGGCGATAAGCTGCTTATCGAGTTTGCAACAAGAATGCGTATGCTGCTTAGTAGCTATGCCGATATTGCTCGGCTTGGCGGTGATGAATTCGCTGTCCTTATTTACGATGAGCATCTACATGAACCAATTGAAGGGGTGCTTGAAGATATTCTTGCGCGGATCCGTGCGCCATTTCTGTACCAGGGTAACAGTCATTGTGTAAGTGGTAGCGTTGGTGTACGCCACTTTACCGTTCCGTGCTTACATTGCGATGCTGAGAAACTACTACATGATGCTGATATTGCAATGTATGAGGCGAAGAAGCGAGGTAAGAACACTTATCATGTATTCACTAATGCTATCGCTTGCGAAGCAGGTCGAAAGATCCAGATTGAGCAAGCGCTACAGGCAATAGTGATGTCTCGCGAATTAAGCCTGAATTTACAGCCCGTTTATTGTCAAAAAGGGCAGAACTTAAAAGGGTTCGAAGCGCTACTGCGCTGGAATAGCCCGACGCTCGGAGAAGTAAGTCCTGCTGAGTTTATTCCCATTGCAGAGCAATGCGCGAAGATTTCAGAGCTTGGTCGTTGGGTATTTGATCAGGCGCTCACTTTTATCAATGGTGTAGGAGACAGTACCCTTTTTGTCGCGGTTAATGTTTCTCCGTTGCAACTCCAGTCGCAGGAATTTATCGATTGGCTAGTGTCTCGTTGTGAAGATGAAAATGTTGCGATGAAACAAGTTAAGCTTGAGTTGACAGAATCTGCCATGATGGCGGAGGAAAACATGCTTATAGGGCCGCTGGAGCAACTTCATCAAGCTGGGTTTGGCATCTATATTGATGACTTTGGCACAGGTTATAGCAGCCTTGCGCGGTTAAACCATCTTCCTGTGGATGGCATTAAAATAGATAGGGCCTTTATGTCAGGCATTGAACAGGGCGGCAAGGCGACGCAACTCATTAAAGCAATTTGCGCGATTGCGCAGAGCTTTAACCTTGTCGTGACTGCTGAGGGCATTGAAACAGCAGCGCAGCTTGATACGTTATCAAGGCTTTATTGCCATCAAACACAAGGCTATCTTATGTCAAAGCCGCTGGTTGTGGCTGAAGCTAAACGCCTTGTTTCACCGAATAAAAAAGTGCATCAGTTATTTGCTTAGTTAAATAAGTAAGCAGAGGTTTGGATAACAAAGTGACATCTTATTAGGTGATAGAAATAATAGCTGAAAAAGTAAAAATACCTATTGACCTTAACATGGGTTGAGGTTTTAACCTGCCTCCATCAACTTTAGGAGTCAGTCATGGAATTAGAATCGAATATCAATCAATATCTTAGCAGTTTATCGTTACAGCACTTTGCTGGGATTGAGCTGGTCACCGAGTTACAACAAAAACACCTCTCTTGCTACGCCTTCTCAAGTATAAATGCCATGTATGGTGAGCGTCTGTTGCTTGACCCATTATCGCTATTTAACCGTTTAGTGAGCAAAAGACAAGGTGGCTACTGCTTTGAGCATAACAAGGTGGCATTTTTAGCGCTGCAACAGCTTGGGTTTACAGTAAGGCCAGTTCTTGCGAGAGTGATGCTAAATGGTAGCCCCTCCAATCCTCGTTCTCATCGAATGACATTGCTTAACTTGGATGGCGAGCAATATTTGATTGATGTGGGGTTTGGAGTGAAGTCTCCTCGTGTACCGCTTAACATCAATCAGGCCTTAACTATCCAAGGTCGGCAGACTTATCAGGTACAAAAAACAGCAGACACAGTCAAAGTGACTTTGTTAGAGGAGGGAGAAGCACCGCTCACTCTATATCATGTCGACCTTGCTGAGGTGTTCGAATCCGATTGTGAAGTGGCACACTTTTATTCCCATCAACATCCTGAAGCGGCGTTTGTGAATAACTTAGTGGTTTCTCGAATTACAGATTGCCACCGTTATTTACTGCGTAATCAGAGCTATTTTGAATGGCATGAATGCGATGGCAGTGTTACAGAGACTACAGTGGAGAGCTTTGCTCAGCTAGAGCAGTTAGTAAAAGAGACATTTTTGCTTGAAACGCCAAGAGCAGTTTTAAAAAGCGTATACGATAAAGTCCTAACTCGCGCCGCAAATAAACCAGTCGAACGTTAATTCGACTGATTTTACGTGAATTAGTTTACGGTATTACCACCTTCTCGCTTAGTCTTCCAACCTAGAAACCACAAAATAAGGGTTAAGATACTCGGCTTTTTGATTGTAGCGCAGAGGCTCGCCATTCACTTGGCTGACCTTTGCCCCTGCGATACTTGCCACTGCATGTCCGGCTCCGGTATCCCACTCTGAAGTCGGGCCAAGGCGAGGGTAAACATCGGCTTTACTTTCTGCCACTAAACATAACTTAAGTGAGCTACCTTTAGGCACCATGTCGACCTGCTCGAAACGGGTAAGGTACTCAGCTAAATCTGGTGAAGGGTGTGAGCGCGAGCCGACCACCTTAATTAAGCCTTGATTGGGCTTTGTTGTGACTTTTAGCTCTATGCGAGCTTCACCCGTTTGCTTGAACGCGCCAATACTTTTTTCTGCAAGGTAGCTCTCATTTAGTGCTGGAGCATGAACAACACCGAGAATAGGTTCGCCGTTATTGATAAGTGCAATATTTACTGTAAATTCGCCATTTTTCTTGATGAATTCCTTGGTGCCGTCAATGGGATCAACCAGCCAATATTCTTGCCATTGTTGGCGTTCTTGCCAATCTATTCCCGCGCTTTCTTCGCTTAATATCGGCATTTCGGGAGTGAGGAGCTTTAGGCCTGCAACAATAATTTTGTGTGCAGCGAGATCTGCCTCAGTGACGGGACTTTCATCTTCTTTATATTCAACGTTAAAGTCCTTGGCATAAATCTCCATAATCGCTTCACCAGCGCGAATACTCAGATTTAATACTTCTTCCAGCAGATCCGTATGATTCATGACTTACCCTATTAAATTCTTTGACAGTAGATAGTGTATTAGCTGCTGGACAGACTCTTCCAGCGACTGCTCGGAAGTATTTAAACATATTTCTGGACTAATTGGGGGCTCATACGCCGAATCAATGCCAGTAAAATGTTTTATTTCTCCAGCACGTGCTTTTTTATACAAACCTTTAGGGTCTCGTTGCTCGCAAACTGCAAGTGGCGTATCTAGGTATACTTCAATAAACTCGCCGCTTGCGACTAAGTTACGTACCATGTCTCGCTCTGCTTGAAAAGGAGAGATAAACGCGGTGAGTACCATGAGTCCCGCATCAACCATAAGCTTGCTGAGTTCACCCACTCGACGAATGTTTTCGACGCGGTCCTCATCGCTGAACCCTAAGTCTTTACACAGTCCGTGCCTGACATTATCCCCATCAAGGAGGTAGGTATGTATGCCTTTAGCTTGCAGTGCATGCTCAAGTGCATTGGCCACGGTGCTTTTGCCTGAGCCAGAAAAGCCTGTAAACCACAGCACGCAAGGCTTATGACCTTTTAACTCGCTACGTTTTGTTTTATCTACGGCATAGTTATGCCAAACAATATTTTCGTCCATACTTTGCTCTATTAAAATGGAAAGACAAATGGAATAACAGTCAGTACCGTCGCTGAATAAATCAATGACAAGGGCAGTCCCATGGTGACGTAATCACGAATTCGATAGTTGCCTGCGCTATACACCATGAGGTTAGTTTGATAGCCAAAAGGTGAGATAAAGCTCGCGGATGCGCCAAAGGCTACCGCCATTACAAATGGCAGTGGGTTTACACCAAAACCACTTGCCAGCGCATAAGCCACTGGGAATGAAAGTGCTGCCGCGGCATTGTTAGTGATGAGCTCGGTAAATATCACAGTCATCACAAAAATGGCGATAAATGCACCGTAAGGACCAAAATCCCCTAACAACCACAATAAGCTTGAAGAAATCTCGGCTGCCAGTCCGGTTTCAATCATTAACTTAGCTAGTCCTATCGCACTGCCAACAATAGCGACAAGCTCAATAGGAAAGCGGCGCTTCATCTCTGGGACTTTAATTGTACCGAGCACCACAAGGGCGGCAAGTAAAACGATTAATCCTTTTACCAGCGGTACAACTCCAAAGATGCTAAGGCCAACCACTGTCGCAAAACTCGCAAGTACCGTGTTGGACTTATTGCGAGATAGATGTGTTTGTAAATCTAAGCCTGAAATATACACAAATTCGCGTTTGAGATTGGGGAGTGCATAAAAATCGCTGCTTGGTGCTAGTATTAAAGAGTCGCCCGCTTGTAATTCGACCTGACCTATCCCACCTTGCAGGCGATCATGACCACGACGTATCGCAATAATAGCGGCATGAAACTGCTCCCTAAAGCGGATCTCTTTAATGGTCTTGCCAAGAAAGCGCGAAGACTGACTGACGACCACTTCCACCAAGTGCTCAACGTCTTTCTCGTGTTTATCATGGACTATCTTTAATCCATCGAAACGCTGTAGCAGTGGCACTGAGTTTATGTCGCCCACAAATAGCAGAACATCACCAGCAAGAATTTCTTGTTGTGGCGTAACGGCGCAGATCCGTCGTTCACCACGAATGATTTCAGCAAGGAATAAGTCTTTGAGATCGCGCAGGCCGTTTTCTTCAACCGTGCGGCCAACTAGCTTGGAGCTTGGCTCAACTTTTCCTTCTAAATAAAACGGCACGACCTCGTCATTATTTTTGCCGTTGTCGGGCAAATATTTGAGCATAATCGTGATGGTCAATAAACCAACACTCAGGACGGCGAGGCCAACTAAGGTAAAGTCAAAAAAGCCCAGCGGCGCCATCCCTGCTTCCACGGCAAAGCCATTAACAATAAGATTGGTAGAAGTACCTATCAGCGTTAACGTACCACCTAAAATAGCAGTATAAGAAAGCGGCAATAGCAGCTTAGAAGGCGCGTGTGTTTTGCTCTCTTTAACGGTAGTGATCAGCGAAGCGACCACCGCCGTGTTATTGGTAAAAGAAGACAAAAAGGCGGTGGATAAACCCAATTTAATCACCGCTTTTGCGAGACTACCTTGCGCCATTGAGTGGGCGAGTTTTTTGACTAAGGTTGTTTTTTCAATCGCAATAGAAACGAGGATAAGTAACACAAGCGTGATTAAAGACGGATTCGCATAATTCACCAGCATCGATTCAAGATCGATGAGGCCAGTCAAATAACTGGTGGCGATTGCGCCTGTGAATAGCCATGCAGCGTTAATGCGTGTGGCAAAAAGACACACGACTAACGCTAGCATAATGCCTGTTAAAATGACTTGTTCCATAATGACGTCATACCTCGACTAACAGGCTAAATTGCATTATTTTAACTTCGAAATATCAAGCGCTTGCCAATGAGGGAAGTGCTTGCGAACTAATGCATTAAACTCAATCTCAAATTCACTAAACTGACTTGAGGACGTTGCTGTTGCTGCTTCAACCGTTTCCACCATACCCGCACCTATGGTTAGGTTTGATAGGCGATCAATTAAGATAAACGAGCCAGTTTCACGATTATTTAAATACTCATCCGCAACAACATTTTCTGTCAGCTCGATGGTCACGATAGCAATTTCATTTAATGACAATGAATCGGCTTGACCGTGCTCAAGTGTATTCACATCGATAGTGTGCTCGATATTTTTCACGATTGCCGCGGTTTTCTTGCTACCCAATTTAAGGTTATAACTTTTACCCAATTGTAGTGGTGTTTCGTGCATCCATACCAGCTTAGCCGTGATCTGGTTCGTCACCTGAGCAGTGGACTCAGCAGGCACAATCACATCACCACGACTCACATCGACTTCGTCTGCTAATGTGATAGTGAATGCTTGCCCGGTTTCCACTTGGGTGAGATTGCCATCAAAAGTCACGAGTTCTTTGATGGTTGAAGTCTTACCTGATGGCAATACTTTAACCGCTTGGCCAACGCTTAAGCTACCAGAGGTTAATGTGCCTTGGAAACCACGGAAGTCTAGGTTAGGACGCACTACATATTGCACCGGGAAACGGGCTTCAAAACTATGGTTAGGCTCTGCCGCAGGAGAATCTTCCAGCAGTTCCAGCAATGGTTTGTCTTGGTAATAAGGCGTTTTTTCTGACCGATTTACAACATTGTCGCCTTTAAGTGCTGACATTGGTACAAAGCGAATATCTTGCACATTCAGTTGCTCAGCAAATTTCAAATAGTCGGCCTTTATGCGCTCAAATACGGCTTCATCAAAGTCGACAATATCCATCTTGTTTATCGCGACAACAAACTGTTTGATACCCAGTGAATCACAGATAAAGCTATGGCGTTTAGTCTGAACTTGCACACCATAACGGGCATCGACAAGGATAATGGCCAAATCACTGGTGGATGCACCTGTTACCATATTACGTGTGTATTGCTCGTGTCCCGGCGTATCGGCAATAATAAATTTACGCTTCGCAGTTGAGAAATAGCGGTAAGCCACATCAATGGTAATACCTTGCTCACGCTCTGCTTGTAAGCCATCAACAAGTAACGCTAAATCTAGATCTTCTCCCGCATTGCCGACTTTTTCATTGTCTTTGTGTAGCGCAGCTAATTGGTCTTCATAGATTTGATGACTATCGTGTAGCAAACGGCCGATCAGCGTTGATTTACCGTCATCTACACTGCCGCAGGTCATCATGCGCAACAAGCTCTTATCCTGCTGACGTGCTAAATAGGTTTCAATGCCTAATTCTTTCACTTCATTTGCTGTTGACATTAGAAATACCCCTCGCGCTTTTTCTTCTCCATTGATCCTGATGAGTCATGATCAATCACTCGACCTTCACGTTCTGACGACGTAGATAACAACATTTCTTCGATAATTCCAGTGAGCGTATCAGCCTCTGATTCAACTGCCCCCGTTAGTGGGTAACAGCCAAGCGTTCTGAAGCGTACAGATTTCATTTCAGGCACTTCACCTTCAGCAAGCGGCATACGGTCATCATCGACCATGATTAACGTTCCGTTACGCTCGACAACTGGTCTTGGCTTAGAGAGGTAAAGTGGCACTATTTCAATGTTTTCTTGGTAGATATATTGCCAAATGTCGAGTTCAGTCCAGTTTGACAATGGGAAAACTCGAATACTTTCGCCAGGGTTCACTTGACCGTTATACGTATTCCATAACTCCGGACGTTGGTTTTTAGGATCCCAGCGATGGTGTTTATCTCTAAATGAATAAACCCGTTCTTTTGCGCGAGATTTTTCTTCATCACGGCGGGCACCACCAAAGGCCGCATCAAAGCCATATTGATCTAGCGCTTGCTTAAGGCCTTGTGTTTTCATGATATCGGTATGCTTAGATGAACCATGAACAAATGGACTGATGTTCATCTCTAGTCCTTCTGGATTTTTGTGCACAAGCAATTCAAATCCGTACTCTTTTGCTAATCTATCGCGAAACTCGATCATTTCTCTAAATTTCCAATTGGTATCAACATGGAGTAGAGGAAAAGGGATCTTCGCAGGGTAGAAAGCCTTACGAGCAAGATGAAGCAGTACCGACGAGTCTTTACCAATCGAGTACAGCATTACCGGGTTTTCAAACTCTGCGGCAACCTCTCGGATGATCTTTATGCTCTCAGCTTCGAGTTGCTGGAGATGGGTTAAAGCCATGATTAATGTCCTACTTATAAATTTAACTATCTGTTACGGCCATTACGCGACTTGCGTAATGGGTTGAGCAAAGCTACTGATTTGATTGTTCTTATTAAACCAAGCTAATTGCTCATGTAATGCTGCCACTTCACCAATAATCAGTAGTGCTGGTGACTGAATATCATGCGCAGTAATGGTCTGTGCAAGTTGATCTAATTGTGTTCTTACGACACGCTGAGACTTACGCGTGCCATTTTCAACAATTGCTACAGGTGTATTCGGCGAGCGACCATGAGCGAGTAATTGCGCCTGAATATGCGGCGATTTAATCACTCCCATGTATACAGCAAGCGTTTGATTCGCCTTAGCTAAGCCTTCCCAGTCGAGTTCTTGTCCATCTTGCTTGCAATGCCCAGTCACAAATT
This sequence comes from Pseudoalteromonas sp. S2755, assembly GCF_005886535.1. GTDB lineage: Bacteria > Pseudomonadota > Gammaproteobacteria > Enterobacterales > Alteromonadaceae > Pseudoalteromonas. The sequence goes on along the minus strand of NZ_PNDS01000009.1, from coordinate 18,725 downwards.
GAATAGCTTGAGCATGATCTCTATGAGTTAATGGAATACCAGCGTATGCGCTACATCCTGCTGCTGCAGTAATGCCAGGAACAATTTGATATTTCACGTTATTTTCGGCCAATACTTGCACTTCTTCGCCACCGCGACCGTAAATAAATGGGTCGCCGCCTTTTATTCTACAAACCTTTTTACCTTGTTTGGCTAAATCAACCAAAATCTTGTTGGTGTGTTCTTGCTTAACACTATGATTACCGGCTTTTTTGCCCACGCAGATTAAATCAGCGTCACGACGCACAAGATCCATGATTTCGTCTGAAACTAGGTAGTCATAAACCACAACATCGGCTTGTTGCATGAGTTGTAATGCCTTAAGCGTCAGTAGCTCAGGGTCGCCAGGGCCCGCACCGACGACATAAACCTCGCCTTCAGGGGAGGGAGTACTTTCTAGCATGGCTTCAAGTTGAATTTGTGCATTTTCATTGTTACCAGCTTGTACTTCACTTACCACATTAGAATCAAAGACGGATTCCCAAAACTGACGACGGTCAGCAAAGTGTTTAAAGCGCGCTTTGACTTTATGTCTGAATTGACCAACAAGCGTTGCCAGCGGACCAATATGCTGTGGAATAAGGGTTTCTAACTTCTCTCGTAATCGTCTTGCAAGGACGGGCGCAGTTCCAGCACTGGATATAGCAATCGTTATAGGGTTTCTATCCACGATGGAAGGAAAAATAAAATTACACTTTGGTTGGTCGTCGACTACGTTAACAAAAAGGTTGCGAGCTTCAGCAAGCTCTGCCACCTCTGCATTTACGGCTTCAATATCCGTTGCCGCAACGACTAACATGGCATTATCTAGGTCTGATGCATCAAATGGTTTATGCCGAAGTGCAACGCTAGCATCCGCTGCTAGTGATAAAAGCTCAGCGCAAAACTCAGGTGAAACCAAAGTAACTGCTGCATTGGCTTTTAAAAAGGCGCGGCACTTTCTTAGCGCAACCTCACCACCACCTACAATCAATACAGGTTTATTTTCTAGTTTGGTAAAAATTGGCAAGTATTGCACGATAACCTCTGCTAAACATTACGACGGTTGATATCAATATTGATTGATATCAGTAATAGAGCGCAGCATATAGAGTTGCAAATGTGGGAAAAAATAATTTAAACCGACTCCATATAACCAAAAGTTATAAAAAAAGCGGGTAAATATCACTTCCTTTTTATTTCATGGGGTTAGCTTAAGTTTTTACCGTGGTTTGACGATTATAGTGTTTGGTTATGAGATATTCATTTAATGAACCATAGTAAAAACCGTATCCGACAGGTAATTGTATGCGGACATTTGTCCTATTGTTGGTCCTACTGTATGCATTTAACTAGGCTTATTACATAGAGTGAAAAGGAACACGGTAATGACTTTACAATCTGATGCTCGATTGTCGCTGAGTTTAATGGATTTGACCTCTTTGAAAGAGGACGATACGCCGGCAAGTATTCTCGCGCTATTGAATAGCATTAACCCCGATATCGGACTACCTGCGGCGATTTGCGTGTATCCGCAATTTGTGGCGTTAGTAAAAGAAGAATTGGAAAAGCGTGGTTGGTCGCAGATAAAAGTGGCAACGGTGACCAACTTCCCATCTGGAGAGCAAAAACTCCAACAGGTCGTTGCACAAACTCATTCAGCAATCGCAGATGGTGCCGACGAAATTGATCTTGTGCTTCCTTATCAGCAGCTGATGGCGGGTGACCCAGATACACCTTGGCAATATGTGCATTCAAGCAAGCTTGCCTGTCAAGGTAAAGCAAAGCTTAAGGTCATCATCGAAAGTGGCGTATTGGCCAAGCCAAAGCTCATTGCGGAGGCCGCGCAGCTTGCCATTATGGCGGGCGCTGACTTTGTTAAAACAAGTACTGGAAAGGTTGCTGTCAATGCTACACCAGAAGCGGCTGAAGTTATCCTTAAGACAATCAAAAGCAGCGGTAAATCAGTTGGATTTAAAGCGGCCGGTGGAGTAAAGTCAGTAGTAGAAGCGCAGCGATATTTACGATTGACGGAAGAAATTATGGGGGCCGAGTGGCTCAATGCCAATAATTTTAGATTCGGTGCTTCAAGCCTATTGAGTGATGTAGCAGTGGTTGTGAATGGACAGAGCGAGTGAAGCAGAAAAGGTAAAGCTTGAGCATGACGCGGCTAAACTGTTTTTACGCAGTTATGAAAAGCAGTTTGCAGTGCATATGCGCCATATTTGGCACAATGAGCCTAATAAACCGGACGTCAGTTGTTATCAAGGAAAAACACAGCTTGATATAGAAATAGCCCATTTTTATGCCAGTGAGAAAGAAGCGATGGCTGTGCTTGGGCGTCCGCTGTCTCTCTCCACGCAAAGAGAGCTAGCAGCAATGAGTCAAGCCGCTGACTCCGATCAACTGAGTATCGGCTTACAGCGGCTGCTCAATCAAAAAGCCAAAAAACACTATGATTCACAACGTGTTTGGTTGTTAATTCGAAATGCCAGCCCCATTTATCATCTTGACGATTTTAAGCGCTTAAAAGCCGCTTGGGAGATCCCTGATTGTCATCCATTTGAGCAAGTTTGGGTGCTTTGTGATTTTTATCACGGAGATTTATTGCGTCTTTTCTAAAGCCGTCGCAAAACCAAGTTTAGATTAAATGTTACTTTGCATATCTTTTACACTTGTTTTCGTTTGCTTCGTCAGTATAATGGGCATCCACTTTGCAGGGGCGTAGTTCCAATTGGTAGAACAGCGGTCTCCAAAACCGATGGTTGCGGGTTCGAGTCCTGCCGCCCCTGCCAATTCAGCAACAAGTCCACATTTAAAATAACGTGACCCAAAACCACTTAAGTCGCTTATTTGTAAATTTGGATTGAATGGATTTACCCTGTTCTATGCAGGGTTGTTGTGTCTGTATTTAAGGTAAAATTGATTATGAGCACTAATGTTGAAAACTCGTCAAGCTCGATGGACACGGTAAAGTGGCTAGCTGCTATTGCACTTCTAACTGGTGCCGTAGTTGGTAATTATCTATATGCCGATTTATCTGTTTTAGTACGCGCTGTTGGTGTAGTTGCAGCTATCGCTGCGGCTTTGGGCATTTTGGTAACGACTGAAAAAGGCCGTACCTTTATCGCTTTTGCTAAAGAATCACGTATTGAAGTACGTAAAGTTATCTGGCCAACGCGTCAGGAAGCGACTCACACTACTTTCATCGTGATCATTGCAACGGTGATTATGGCATTAATCCTATGGGGATTAGATGGTATACTTTTCCGTGCAGTAGGCTTTTTAACTGGATTGGAGATCTGATCCCATGTCGGATGAGAACAAAGAAAAGAAATTACGTTGGTACGTGATCCAAGCGTTTTCAGGTTTTGAAAAACGCGTAGCACAAACCATTATCGAGCATATTAAAATCGAAGGGTTAGAACACCTATTCGGTGAGATCCTTGTGCCGACTGAAGAAGTGGTTGAAATGCGTGCAGGTCAGAAACGTAAATCTGAGCGTAAATTCTTCCCTGGCTATGTATTAGTTCAAATGGTGATGGACGATGCGTCTTGGCACTTGGTGAATAGTACACCGCGTGTAATGGGCTTTGTTGGTGGTACGTCAGACCGTCCTGCACCAATCAGTCAAAAAGAAGCGGATCGTATTCTTAACCGTCTGCAAGAAAATGCTGAAGCACCGAAACCTGCTACTTTATTTGAGCCGGGTGAAGTGGTTCGTGTTACAGATGGTCCATTTGCTGACTTCAACGGTGTGGTTGAAGAAGTGGATTACGAAAAGAGTCGCCTGAAAGTTTCGGTACTTATTTTCGGTCGTTCAACGCCTGTAGACCTAGAATTTGGTCAGGTTGAGAAAGACAAATAAATTCTAACTTGAAAAAGTTGTCAAAGGCCGCTGATTAATCTATAATCAGCGGCCTTTTTGTTGTACGCAAAAATATGCGGCAAAAAGACTGAATTTTTTAACTGGGAAGCCGTTTGAGTACGCGTCCTCGCGCGCACGAGGCAAAGACCCACAATTGAGGTATTATCATGGCTAAGAAAGTTGAAGCTCTAATCAAGCTACAAGTTGCTGCTGGTATGGCTAACCCTAGTCCGCCAGTAGGTCCTGCACTAGGTCAACACGGTGTAAACATCATGGAATTCTGTAAAGCGTTCAACGCACGTACAGAGTCTATCGAAAAAGGCGCACCTGTTCCTGTTGTTATTTCTGTTTACAGTGACCGTTCTTTCACTTTTGAAATGAAGACTCCACCTGCGGCATACCTTCTTAAGAAGGCTGCTGGTATCAAGTCTGGTTCTGGTCGTCCTAACACTGAAAAAGTTGGTACAGTTACTCGTGCTCAACTTGAAGAGATCGTTGAGACGAAACGTCCAGATCTTACTGCTGCTGATATGGACGCAGCTGTACGCACGATTGCAGGTTCTGCACGTGCAATGGGCTTGAACGTAGAGGAGTAATTGAGAATGGCTAAATTAACTAAGCGTATGCGTACTATCCGCGAGAAAGTGGATGCGACTAAAGAGTACGAAATCAACGAAGCTGTTGCTCTTCTAAAAGAACTTGCTACTGCTAAGTTCGTTGAAAGTGTTGACGTTGCTGTAAACCTAGGTATCGATGCTCGTAAATCTGACCAAAACGTACGTGGTGCAACTGTACTACCTCACGGTACTGGTCGCGATGTACGCGTAGCGGTATTCACTCAAGGTGCAAATGCTGAAGCTGCTAAAGAAGCTGGTGCTGATTTAGTAGGTATGGAAGACCTTGCAGAGCAAGTTAAGAAAGGCGAAATGAACTTTGACGTTGTTGTTGCTTCTCCAGATGCAATGCGCGTTGTTGGTCAACTAGGTCAAATCCTAGGTCCACGTGGTCTTATGCCTAACCCTAAAACAGGTACTGTAACGCCTAACGTTGCAGAAGCTGTTAAGAACGCTAAAGCTGGTCAGGTTCGTTACCGTAACGATAAGAACGGTATCATCCACACTACTATCGGTAAAGTAGACTTTGACGCTAACCAACTTCAAGAAAACCTTGAAGCGCTAATCATCGCGCTTAAGAAGGCTAAGCCTTCTACTGCAAAAGGTACTTTCGTGAAGAAAGTAAGCATCTCTACTACGATGGGTGCTGGTGTTGCTTTAGACCAAGCTACTCTAAATACTCAAGTAGTATAATTTAGAGTTTGGCGTTTACATGGCGTAAAAATTAGACTATAATTTTGCGCCATTTTGTAGAGAAGTGTGCTTCTTTACAAAGCAAAGAATTCGGGTTGAAGCGCATAATTTCGAAAATTGTTTCCATCATGGTCTACAATGAATCGATAAATTGCGCTTCCGTCCAAGACCGTAGGTGGCTTCGGCCTTAATCGTCCTACGTAGACGGTGTGAATCCCAGCTAGATTTTCCTAATCTTCTGGCTCTCGCCGTAAAAAGCATCTCTGCTAAAGTTTTTAGCAGGGTAGAGTAGAACTGAAAAACATATATGTGTTTTTCTATAAACCAGGAGTAACACCCATGGCTTTAAATCTTCAAGACAAAAAAGCAATTGTTGCTGAAGTCAACGAAGCTGCCAAAGGTGCTCTTTCAGCAGTTGTTGCTGATTCTCGTGGTGTAACAGTAGGTGCAATCACTGCTCTTCGTAAAGAAGCTCGTGAAGCTGGTGTATGGATGAAAGTTGTTCGTAACACCCTAGCTAAACGTGCTGTTGAAGGCACTGATTACGAATGCCTTAACGAATCACTAGTTGGTCCAAGCCTAATCGCTTTCTCTTCAGAGCACCCTGGTGCTGCTGCGCGTATCTTTGCAGATTTCGCGAAAAAGAACGAAGCATTTGAGCTTAAAACTGCTGCATTCGAAGGCAAAATCGTTGATGTAGATATGCTTGCTAAGCTACCTACTTACGACGAAGCTGTTGCACGCTTAATGAGCGCTATGAAAGAAGCGTCTGCTGGCAAATTGTGTAAAACAATTGAAGCGGTACGTGTACAGAAAGCTGAGCAAGCTGCTTAATCTAAGCAACGCTCCTTTCTTTAATAAATTTTTTGAACCGCATGGGTTCGTAAATAATTAGGAAATTTGAAATGTCTGTAACTAAAGACCAAATCCTTGACGCTATTGCTGAAATGTCAGTAATGGAAGTTGTTGAACTAGTTGAAGCTATGGAAGAGAAGTTCGGTGTAACTGCAGCTGCTGCTGTTGTTGCTGCTGGTCCTGCTGAAGCTGCTGAAGAAAAGACTGAGTTCGACGTAATCCTAGCTGCTGCTGGCGGTAACAAAGTTGCTGCAATCAAAGCGGTACGTGGCGCAACAGGTCTAGGCCTTAAAGAAGCTAAAGCGTTAGTTGAGTCTGCTCCTGCACCTATCAAAGAAGGTGTATCTAAGGAAGAAGCTGAAGCGCTTAAGAAAGATCTTGAAGAAGCTGGTGCTCAAGTTGAGATCAAGTAATCTAGCTCCCGCTAGGTTCGCTGCCTGAGAAATCAGGCAAGGGCTGGTGATTATTTAATCACCGGCCCTTTTGCGCTATAGAGATATACATTTCTATCGTGCATAAATCTTCGAATTTCACTGTAATTTTCAATAACTTAGAAGTTTTTGTTGAAAATCGCAATGGCATTTGAAGTAACACTAATTTGATGACATAAACGATTTGAATATAGCCTGAATTGTGCTCATTTAAGCCGTTAGTTAAGCAAGTTAGTGTGACAATTTAGATGTTGTTATCATGGCTTAGATGCCAGTGAAGTCTGTTCAATTTTGGACAGGTTGGGTCAAAGATCAGCAAGCTGAGGAACCCCATGGCTTACTCTTATTCTGAAAAGAAACGTATCCGTAAGGATTTTGGTAAACGTCCACAGGTTTTGGACATACCTTTCCTACTGCAAATGCAGTTGGAATCGTTCGATAAGTTCATTGCGCCTGATGCCGATGGTGATACTGGATTGGAAGCTGCTTTCCGTTCTGTATTCCCTATCAAGAGCTACTCGGGCAACTCTGAACTTCAATACGTCAGTTATCGTATTGGCGAGCCAGTATTTGACGTTAAAGAATGTCAAATTCGCGGTGTGACATATTCTGCTCCACTTCGCGTTAAACTACGTCTTGTGCTAATGGACAAAGATGCACCTGGCACAGTCAAAGACATAAAAGAGCAAGAAGTTTATATGGGCGAAATCCCGCTCATGACAGACACCGGTACTTTTGTAATCAATGGTACTGAGCGTGTTATCGTTTCTCAGCTACACCGTTCACCTGGTGTATTCTTTGATAACGACCGTGGTAAATCACACTCATCTGGTAAAGTGTTATATAACGCACGTGTGATCCCTTACCGTGGTTCATGGCTTGACTTTGAATTCGACGTTAAAGATAACCTTTACGTTCGTATTGACCGTCGCCGTAAACTACCAGCATCTATCATCTTACGTGCACTAGAGTTCACTTCAGAAGAAATCTTGGCACTATTCTTTGAAACAACAAGTTTCGAAGTAAAAGATGGCAAAGTGTTGATGGAACTTGTGCCTTCACGCCTACGTGGTGAAACCGCTGCATTTGATATTAAAGATGCAAATGGTGACGTATTGGTTGAAAAAGGCCGTCGTATTACTGCACGCCATATTAAGAGCATCGAAAAGCAAGGCATCGACACTCTTGAAGTACCGCATGAGTACATCATCGGTCGTGTTGTTGCTAAAAACTATATCGACGAATCAACAGGCGAAGTGATTGCAGAAGCGAACACTGAGCTTTCACTAGAGCTTATGGCTGAATTGGTGAAAGCGGGTCACTCAAAGATCGATACGCTTTACATCAACGAAGTAGACAGCGGTGCGTACATGTCAGAGACATTACGTGTTGACTCTACTAACAATCGCCTAGAAGCATTGGTAGAAATCTATCGCATGATGCGTCCTGGTGAGCCACCAACAAAAGAAGCTGCAGAAGCGTTATTTGATAACCTATTCTTCTCTGAAGAGCGCTACGACCTTTCAACGGTTGGTCGTATGAAGTTCAATAGCCGTGTTGGTTATGATTCAGACGAAGGTGACGGTACGTTATCTAAAGAAGATATCGTGAGCGTGATGAAGGTATTGATCGACATCCGTAACGGTAAAGGCGATGTTGATGACATCGACCACTTAGGTAACCGTCGTATCCGTTCTGTAGGTGAAATGGCTGAAAACCAATTCCGTGTAGGTCTTGTACGTGTTGAGCGTGCTGTACGTGAGCGTCTAAGTCTTGGTGACCTAGATAACGTTATGCCACAGGATTTGATCAACGCTAAGCCAATCTCTGCAGCAGTAAAAGAATTCTTTGGTTCTTCACAGCTTTCACAGTTTATGGACCAGAACAACCCGCTTTCAGAAGTAACGCACAAGCGCCGTATTTCTGCATTAGGTCCGGGTGGTCTAACTCGTGAGCGTGCTGGCTTCGAAGTACGTGACGTACACGTAACGCACTACGGTCGTGTTTGTCCTATCGAAACACCTGAAGGTCCAAACATCGGTCTAATCAACTCGCTATCTACATACGCGCGTACAAACGACTATGGTTTCTTAGAGACTCCATACCGCAAAGTAGTAGACGGTATCGTTACTGACGATGTTGATTACCTATCAGCAATTGAAGAAGGTCAGTTCGTTATCGCACAGGCGAATACAACGCTAACTGATGACAACCAATTTGCTGAAGAATTGATTCCATGTCGTTTTAAAGGTGAATCAACCTTTATGCCAAGCGACAGCATCCAGTATATGGACGTATCTCCACAGCAGGTAATCTCTGTGGCGGCAGCGCTTATCCCATTCTTAGAACACGATGACGCGAACCGCGCATTGATGGGATCGAACATGCAACGTCAAGCTGTACCTACACTACGTGCTGATAAGCCGCTAGTTGGTACTGGTATTGAGCGTACACTAGCGAAAGACTCTGGTGTAACAATCGTTGCTAAGCGTGGCGGTATCGTTAAGTATGCTGATGCAAGCCGTATTGTTGTTAACGTTAATGAAGATGAGCGCATCCAAGGTGAAGCGGGCATCGACATCTATAACTTAACTAAGTACACACGTTCAAACCAAAACACTTGTATCAACCAGAAACCAACTTGTATGGTTGGTGAGCCGGTGGTACGTGGTGACGTGCTTGCTGATGGTCCTTCAACAGACCTAGGTGACTTAGCACTTGGTCAGAACCTACGCGTAGCGTTCATGCCTTGGAATGGTTACAACTTCGAGGATTCAATCCTACTTTCAGAGAATGTTGTAAAAGAAGATCGTCTAACGACTATCCACATTCAAGAGCTTCAGTGTATTGCTCGTGATACTAAGCTTGGTCCAGAAGAAATCACTGCGGATATTCCAAACGTAGGTGAGTCTGCACTAGGTAAGCTTGACGAATCAGGCGTTGTATATATCGGTGCTGAAGTGAAAGGCGGCGACATCCTTGTAGGTAAAGTAACGCCTAAAGGTGAAACGCAGCTAACACCTGAAGAAAAGCTACTACGCGCTATCTTCGGTGAAAAAGCGTCTGACGTTAAAGACAGCTCACTACGTGTACCTAACTCTGTATCTGGTACGGTTATCGACGTACAAGTGTTTACGCGTGACGGTGTTGAAAAAGACAAACGTGCACTAGAAGTTGAAGATATGCAGCTTCGCGAAGCGAAGAAAGACTTCAACGAAGAGTTCAGAATCCTTGAAGGCGGTATCCTGACTCACGCTCGTAACCTACTGATTAAATCAGGTATGAGTGAAGAGCAGCTTGCTGGCTTTAACACTGAGAAGCTACTAACACAAAGCCTTGCTGATGAAGAGCATCAAGCAGAGCTTGAGCAATTAGCTGCACAGTATGACGAGCTTAAAGCTGACTACGATAAGCGTTTTGAGAACAAGCGTCGTAAGATCACTCAGGGTGATGACCTAGCGCCTGGCGTACTTAAGATTGTTAAAGTATACCTAGCTGTTAAACGTCGTATCCAGCCTGGTGATAAGATGGCGGGTCGTCACGGTAACAAGGGTGTAATCTCAACTATCGTTCCTGTTGAAGACATGCCTTACGATGATAAAGGTCGTACTGTAGATATCGTACTTAACCCGCTGGGTGTACCATCTCGTATGAACATCGGTCAGATCCTAGAAACTCACATGGGTCTAGCTGCTCGTGGTATCGGTGAACGTCTTGAAGAAATGATGAAAGAGCAACGTGAAATTCACGAGCTACGCGAATTCATCAAGAAAGCTTACGAAATCGGTGACTGCCGTCAGAAAGTAGATATTGCTAACTTCTCTGATGATGAAATCCGTCGCTTGGCAGATAACCTTAAAGGCGGTCTTCCAATCGCAACACCAGCATTTGATGGTGCACGTGAAGCTGAAATCAAAGACATGCTAGAGCTTGGTGGTTATCCAAGAAGTGGTCAGGTAACGTTATATGATGGTCGTACTGGTGATGCATTTGAGCGTCAAGTAACAGTAGGCTACATGTACATGCTGAAACTGAACCACCTTGTTGATGACAAGATGCACGCGCGTTCAACAGGTTCTTACAGCCTAGTTACTCAGCAGCCGCTGGGTGGTAAGGCACAGTTCGGTGGTCAGCGTTTCGGTGAGATGGAGGTATGGGCACTAGAAGCATACGGTGCTGCCTACACGCTACAAGAAATGTTGACAGTGAAGTCGGATGACGTTAACGGTCGTACTAAGATGTATAAGAACATCGTAGACGGTAACCACAAGATGGAACCGGGTATGCCTGAGTCGTTCAACGTACTGTTGAAAGAAATCCGCTCGCTAGGTATCAACATCGAGTTGGAAGAAATTTAATCCGACCGCCGCAGTGCGCTGCGGCGTTGCATAACTGCAACCGGACTGAAAAGAATGTAGGGGCAAGCATGGCTTGCCCTCAAGATTAACCTCCGACAGGAGAGCTAAGGTGAAAGACTTACTTAAGTTTCTGAAGCAACAAAATAAGACCGAAGAATTCGATGCAATTCGCATTGGTCTTGCTTCGCCAGACATGGTGCGTTCATGGTCTTACGGTGAAGTAAAGAAACCTGAGACAATCAACTACCGTACTTTCAAGCCTGAGCGTGATGGCTTATTCTGTGCCCGTATCTTCGGCCCAGTAAAAGATTACGAGTGTTTGTGTGGTAAATACAAGCGCTTGAAGCACCGTGGTGTTATCTGTGAAAAGTGTGGCGTTGAAGTAACGCTAACAAAAGTACGTCGTGACCGTATGGGTCACATCGAGCTGGCTAGCCCAGTTGCGCATATTTGGTTCTTGAAATCACTTCCGTCACGTATCGGCCTAATGCTAGATATGACGCTTCGTGATATCGAGCGCGTACTTTACTTCGAATCATTCGTGGTAACTGAGCCAGGTATGACTACGCTTGAGCGCGGTCAACTACTGGGTGAAGAAGAATATCTAGATGCACTTGAAGAGCACGGTGATGAGTTTGAAGCGAAGATGGGTGCAGAAGCTGTACTTGATCTACTTCGTGACTTAGACCTTGGTCAGTTAATCGCTGAAATGCGTGAAGAGTTGCCAACAATCAACTCTGAAACTAAGCGTAAGAAAATCACTAAGCGTCTTAAACTAATGGAAGCGTTCCATCAATCAGGGAACAACCCTGAGTGGATGGTAATGAGCGTGCTACCGGTTCTTCCACCAGATCTACGTCCTCTAGTACCACTAGATGGCGGTCGTTTTGCGACTTCAGATCTGAACGACCTTTACCGTCGTGTGATCAACCGTAACAACCGTTTGAAGCGTCTTCTAGACCTAGCTGCACCAGACATCATCGTGCGTAACGAAAAGCGTATGCTTCAAGAAGCGGTTGATGCGCTACTTGATAATGGTCGTCGTGGCCGTGCAATTACGGGTTCTAACAAGCGTCCACTGAAGTCGCTTGCAGACATGATCAAAGGTAAGCAAGGTCGTTTCCGTCAAAACCTTCTAGGTAAGCGTGTTGACTATTCAGGTCGTTCTGTTATCACCGTTGGTCCTACGCTGAAACTACATCAGTGTGGTCTACCTAAGAAGATGGCACTTGAGCTATTCAAGCCATTTATCTACGGTAAACTAGAGCGCCGTGGTATGGCGACAACCATCAAAGCGGCGAAGAAGATGGTTGAGCGTGAAGTACCAGAGGTTTGGGACGTACTAGATGAAGTTATCCGTGAGCACCCGGTTTTACTTAACCGTGCGCCAACACTTCACCGTCTAGGTATCCAAGCATTCGAACCTGTACTTATCGAAGGTAAAGCGATCCACCTGCACCCGCTAGTGTGTGCGGCGTATAACGCTGACTTCGATGGTGACCAAATGGCTGTTCACGTACCACTGACGCTTGAAGCGCAGTTGGAAGCGCGTGCATTGATGATGTCTACCAACAACATCCTAGCACCAGCTAACGGTGAGCCAATCATCGTTCCTTCACAGGACGTTGTACTAGGTCTTTACTACATGACTCGCGATCGCATCAACGGTAAAGGTGAAGGCACTGTATTTAAAGATGCTAAAGAAGCTGAAAAAGCATACCGTGTAGGTGCTGCTGAGCTTCACGCTCGTGTTAAAGTGCGTATCACAGAAGTGACTATCGACGAAGAAACACGTGAGCGCGGCACGTTAACTCACCTAGTTGATACGACAGTTGGTCGTGCAATCCTTTCATTGAATATCCCTGAAGGCTTGCCGTTTGAACTGATCAACAAACCACTAGGTAAGAAACAAATTTCTGGTCTTCTTAACGAGTGTTACCGTCGTCTAGGTCTTAAAGATACAGTTATCTTTGCTGACCAAGTGATGTATACCGGTTTCCACTACGCGATGAAGTCAGGTGTTTCTATCGGTATCAATGACATGGTAATCCCACCAACGAAAGGTGAGATCATCGATCGTGCGGAAGCTGAAGTTGCAGAAATCAACCAACAGTTCCAATCAGGTCTTGTAACTGCCGGTGAGAAATACAACAAAGTTATCGATATCTGGTCACGTGTAAACGAAAACCTTTCTCGCGAGATGATGGCTAACCTTTCAAAAGAAACGGTTATCAACGCAGAAGGCAACGAAGAAGAACAACCGTCATTTAACTCAGTGTTTATGATGGCAGACTCGGGCGCTCGTGGTAGTGCTGCTCAGATCCGTCAGCTAGCGGGTATGCGTGGTCTAATGGCACGTCCAGATGGTTCAATCATCGAAACGCCAATCACAGCGAACTTCCGTGAAGGTCTAAACGTACTACAGTACTTTATCTCGACACACGGTGCGCGTAAGGGTCTAGCCGATACAGCACTTAAGACTGCGAACTCGGGTTACCTAACTCGTCGTCTAGTAGATGTAGCACAAGATTTGGTTATCAATGAATCAGACTGTGGTACTGAAGAAGGTCTAGTAATGAAGCCGCTAATTGAAGGTGGTGACGTTGTAGAGCCGCTTCGCGAGCGTGTACTAGGTCGTGTTGTCGCTGAAGATGTATGTAAGCCAGGTACCACTGAAGTACTTGTTGCACGTAACGTAATGATTGACGAAAAACTGTGTGATCTTCTAGAGGAGCACTCAGTAGACGAAGTTAAAGTACGTTCTGTAATCACCTGTCAAAACGACTTTGGTGTGTGTGCACACTGTTATGGTCGTGACTTGGCGCGTGGCCATATCATCAACCCTGGTGAAGCAGTTGGTGTAATCGCGGCACAGTCAATCGGTGAGCCGGGTACACAGCTTACGATGCGTACATTCCACATCGGTGGTGCGGCATCACGAGCTTCTGCAGAGAACAGTGTTCAAGTTAAGAACAATGGTAATCTGAAACTTCACAATGCGAAGTTTGTAATCAATGCTGATGGCAAAATCGTTATCACATCTCGTTCAACCGAGATCACGATAATTGATGAGCACGGTCGTGAGAAAGAGCGTTATAAAGTTCCTTACGGTGCAGTATTAACTGTACAAGATGGTGCTGACGTTAAAGGTAACGATATCGTTGCTACTTGGGACCCGCATAGTCACCCAATCATCATTGAACATGAGTCAAAAGTATCGTTCAGCGATATCGATGATTCAAACACTGAAGCACAGACTGATGAATTAACTGGTCTAACACGTGTGGTTGTTAAGGATCTTGCGAAAGTAAACGCGAAAGAGCCTAAACTAATCATTGAGAACGAAGAACGTGGTCTTCAAGAGATCCGTCTACCTTCATTCACAACGATTGAAATCACAGATGGTGCAACAGTACTACCTGGTTCGGTATTGGCCCGTATTCCACAAGAAGGTTCGAAGACTCGTGATATCACGGGTGGTCTACCTCGAGTTGCTGACCTATTCGAAGCGCGTAAGCCAAAAGATCCTGCAATCCTTGCAGAAATCACAGGTACCGTTAGCTTCGGTAAAGAGACTAAAGGTAAGAAACGTCTTGTGATCACACCGGAAGAGGGTGATGCATACGAAGAGATGATCCCGAAATGGCGTCAGCTTAACGTGTTCGAAGGTGAACAAGTGGCTAAAGGTGAAGTAATCGCCGATGGTCCTGAGTCTCCGCACGACATCCTACGTCTACGTGGTGTTACTGATGTATCTAACTACATCACTAACGAAGTACAAGAAGTATACCGTCTACAGGGCGTAAAGATTAACGATAAGCACATTGAGACTATCGTTCGTCAGATGCTTCGTAAGTGTATCATCCTTGATGGTGGTGACAGTGAATTCCTAGTAGGCGAGCAAGCTGAAGTTGCACGTGTAAACATCGCTAACCGTGAACTAGAAATGCAAGGTAAGATCCCAGCTAAGTTTGAAATTCAACTAATGGGTATTACTAAAGCGTCACTTGCGACTGAATCGTTTATTTCAGCGGCATCGTTCCAGGAAACAACACGTGTTCTAACCGAAGCTGCGGTTAATGGTAAGAGCGATGAGCTACGTGGTCTGAAAGAAAACGTAATCGTGGGTCGTTTGATCCCAGCGGGTACAGGTTTCGCATACCATGAAGAACGCATCAACCGTCGTAAGCAAGGTGAAGCAGCTGTTGAAGAGCAAACAGTAAGTGCTGAAGAGGCAACTCAAGCGCTGACAGACGCACTAAACGCTGATTTACTAGGTGGCAACGAGTAATCCTCGCCATTTAGCGAATTAATTGAAAAACCGCTGTGTGAATACAGCGGTTTTTTTATGCCTTTACAACTCGCTGGTCGAATTGCCATCAAAGCGTCACATCAATATGTATACTGCAACAAAGGTTTTTCAATGCAATCGCTAACTTTTGTTAACTTTCAATAGCTTCGCAGGCAAAACCATCCGAATTGCATGCATTTACTTAGCGCTGATGACGACTTTTGGTTGACAGGTTAAACTTTGGTCATTAAAATTCGGCCACCCATTTTAGTCGTTCAAGAAAATTGGATTTGGCCTAAATGGTAAGATTTTATTTTTCAGTAGTAATTTATTAATTCAGGAGCTATTTAATGGCAACTATTAACCAGCTAGTGCGTAAGCCACGTCGTAGCAAGGTTACAAAGAGCAACTCAGCTGCTCTTAAAGCTTGTCCACAAAAGCGTGGTGTATGTACTCGTGTATATACAACAACACCTAAGAAACCAAACTCTGCATTACGTAAAGTAGCGCGTGTACGTTTAACTAACGGTTTCGAAGTAACTTCATACATTGGTGGTGAAGGTCACAACCTACAAGAGCACAGTGTAATCCTAATCCGTGGTGGTCGTGTTAAAGACTTACCAGGTGTGCGTTTCCACACTGTTCGTGGTGCACTTGACTGTGCAGGCGTAAACGACCGTAGACAGGCTCGTTCTAAGTACGGTGCAAAACGTCCTAAGGGCTAATGGTTCTCCGTTAGTAAGGCCAAGCACTTAAGTTTTAAATTTTTATATATTGTTTTGGGAATCCGTGTTAGCACGGACCTGAAGATACCGGAGAAAGAAAATGCCTAGAAGACGCGTAATAGGTCAACGTAAAATTCTTCCAGATCCGAAGTTCGGATCAGAGCTTCTTGCTAAATTCGTTAACGTAGTAATGCTTGACGGCAAGAAATCTACTGCTGAAAAAATCGTATATGGTGCGCTAGACGTGGCTGCTGAAAAATCAGGCAAGTCGCACCTAGAAATCTTTGAATCTGCACTTGATAACGTTCGCCCACAGGTAGAGGTTAAATCTCGCCGTGTTGGTGGTTCAACGTACCAAGTACCAGTTGAAGTACGTCCAGTGCGTCGTAACGCACTAGGTATGCGTTGGTTGGTTGAAGCTGCACGTAAGCGTGGCGAAAAATCAATGGGTCTTCGTCTTGCTCAAGAGATGATCGACGCTGCTGAAAACAAAGGCACTGCGGTTAAGAAACGTGAAGACGTTCACCGTATGGCTGAAGCGAACAAAGCATTCGCTCACTACCGTTGGTAATCTGCTAACACCCTTTAAGAGGATATTATGGCACGGACAACTCCGATTGAGCGCTACCGTAACATCGGTATATGTGCTCACGTAGATGCGGGTAAAACAACTACGACCGAGCGTGTACTTTTTTATACTGGTCTTTCTCATAAGATTGGTGAGGTACACGACGGCGCCGCAACTATGGACTGGATGGAGCAGGAGCAAGAGCGTGGTATCACGATCACTTCTGCTGCAACGACGTGTTTCTGGAAAGGGATGGATGCTCAGTTTGATGAGCATCGTGTAAACATCATCGATACTCCAGGACACGTAGATTTTACTATCGAAGTAGAGCGTTCATTGCGCGTACTTGATGGTGCTGTTGTTGTGTTATGTGCTTCATCAGGTGTGCAACCGCAAACTGAGACCGTTTGGCGTCAGGCAAACAAATACGAAGTACCACGTATGATTTTCGTCAATAAGATGGATCGTACGGGGGCTAATTTCTTGTCTGTTGTTGAACAAGTTAAAAAACGTCTCGGTGCTACACCTGTGCCTATTCAGCTACCAATTGGTGCTGAAGATGAATTTAAAGGTGTTATTGACCTTATCAAGATGAAAGCGATTAACTGGAATGAAGAAGACCAGGGGATGACTTTCAACTACGAAGAGGTCCCAGCAGATCTTCTTGAGCTTGCTGAAGAATGGCGTTCTCATCTAATTGAGAGCGCTGCAGAAGCTTCTGAAGAGCTAATGGAAAAATATCTTGAAGATGGTGAGTTGAGCGAAGAAGAGATTAAATCAGCCCTTCGCCAACGCACATTGGCCAATGAAATTGTGCCAATGACGACAGGTAGTGCATTCAAGAACAAAGGTGTTCAGGCTGTGCTTGACGCTGTGATTGAATTCATGCCTTCGCCTACTGAAGTAAAAGCTATCCAAGGTGTCTTAGAAGACGAAACCGAAGATACGCGTGAAGCTGACGATAATGCACCGTTTGCGGCGCTTGCATTTAAGATCGCAACCGATCCATTCGTTGGCACACTTACTTTCTTCCGAGTTTACTCTGGTAAAGTTAGCCAAGGTGATTCGGTACTAAATCCTGTTAAAGGTAAAAAAGAGCGTTTTGGACGTATTGTTCAAATGCACTCAAACTCGCGTGAAGAGATTAAAGAAGTTCATGCGGGTGACATCGCGGCTGCTATCGGCCTAAAAGATGTGACTACTGGTGATACACTTTGTGCTCAAGATGCCCCAATTACGTTAGAACGTATGGAGTTCCCTGAGCCTGTAATCTCGGTCGCAGTAGAACCTAAAACAGTAGCTGACCAAGAAAAAATGGGCGTTGCACTTGGTAAACTTGCAGCAGAAGATCCTTCATTCCGTGTAGAAACGGACGAAGAATCAGGTCAGACGATTATCTCTGGTATGGGTGAACTTCACTTAGATATCATTGTCGATCGTATGAAGCGTGAGTTTAACGTTGTCTGTAACGTTGGTAAGCCTCAGGTTGCATACCGCGAAACTATCCGAGCTTCTGTTGAAGCTGAAGGTAAGTTTGTGCGTCAATCTGGTGGTCGTGGTCAATATGGTCACGTTTGGTTGAAGCTAGAACCAATGGATGTTTCTGATGATGATGCGCCTATATACGAATTCGTTAACGAAATCGTAGGTGGTACAGTACCAAAAGAATATATCCCAGCGGTTGATAAAGGTATTCAAGAGCAGATGAAGCAAGGTGTGCTTGCCGGTTATCCGCTATTGGGTGTTAAAGCTACCCTGTTTGATGGCTCGTTCCACGATGTTGACTCAAACGAGATGGCGTTTAAGATCGCAGGTTCGATGGGCTTTAGAAAGGGCGCGCTAGAAGCAAATCCAGTTCTACTTGAGCCTGTCATGAAAGTAGAAGTAATCACCCCTGAAGAAAACATGGGTGATGTAGTAGGCGACTTAAACCGTCGTCGTGGCATAATTGAAGGCATGGAAGAAGCATTTGGTGGCTCGAAGCAAATTAATGCTCAGGTACCGCTTTCTGAAATGTTTGGTTATGCAACAGACTTACGCTCCGCTACACAAGGGCGCGCATCATACTCTATGGAATTCCTAAAGTATGCTGAAGCGGCTAAAAACGTAGCTGATGCAATAATTGCAGCTCGCGCTGTTAAGTAATTTTAGTTCGGTCCGGTCTTAGGGCTGGACTTTAATTTCTTTATAGGAAATTTGAAAATGGCAAAAGAAAAGTTTGAACGCGTAAAACCGCACGTAAACGTTGGTACTATCGGCCACGTTGACCACGGTAAAACTACACTAACTGCAGCAATCACTAAC
>NZ_PNDS01000089.1 GCF_005886535.1 Pseudoalteromonas sp. S2755 | reverse complement strand
AGGTGAGGAAATTTTGTCGATAACACCGCTACCGCATCCTGCTATTGCCAAGGTATCTAGATCCATGTAGGCAAGGCAAAAATTTTGCTATTTAGTTGTTCTAAATGAGAAATTTTTAACGAAGCTAATATGCTATTTCACCTTTCAAATTGATTGGAAAATTAATTCAATTGGTATAAAACACAGATCCTTTTAATCACTTCATAAACCACAGAAATGTGAGCGCTTATATCAACAAGAAAATAACGACAACTGTTATATTTTTTACTTTTATCAATTGATGGACTAACGACAAATCGAGCGCTGTGACCAAAGCACACTCAGGAAAATAAAAGTCAAACCGCTGAGATCAACAGATACGATGGATCTCATATTCAAAGAAAAGTGGACTGTTTTCATCATGCACTTGCTGTGAAAACCCCAGCTTTTTGAGCAACCGAATGGAAGCATGGTTGGATTGCTCCACTCCCGCAATTAGGGTACTCCAAAGCTCCACACTGTTAACTGCATGGATAAACCCTTGCAGCAATTCACTGGCGTAACCTTTGCCCCAGTGTTTTTCAGCCAATAAGTAACCGATATGCGCATCACTTTCGTTTTCAACGTAAACAAACAACAAGCCAATTGTCTCATGCTGCCCAAGCTTAACTTGCAGTAAGCGGCTCTCTAAACACATGCGCTGAAACCAGTTTTCGGCCTGTTTTGTTGAATCAATACCATGAAAATAAGGGGGAAGGTTTTCAACCACATTAGAACTCAGGATATGGGGAATTTGCTCTATCAGCCGTTCACGATCGAGAGCCGGAAGATCGTCGTTAACCTCAATAATATGCAACCTTAAGGTCTGAAATGATAATGCCATTAGCTCCCTACTTTTTATCAACTCGATTGTTATCCTAACTAGGATACTAGCATTGCTTCTTTTAATGTGTAAGGCGTACGCAGCTATTTGCTGCAACAATTGAGTGGATATAGTTTGCACAGTCAACAAGATTGACATGCACAAAAGTCCAACGCTGTCACTTTTATTTACTTGATAAAAATTCAATATAATAAACAACTTAAAAAACAAACAACTAAAAGCTCTACTGAAGTTATTTGCCATTCCCGCTTGAAATATGTTGAAAAATTAAACACATTATTTAACAGATAAGTACTTAGAAATAAGTATTTATCTACATTACTGAATAATCAAAGATAACAAAATAACTGGATACAACATGAAACTGAAAAAAGTAAAATTAAAAAACCTTAACGCAAATAAAGCGCTAGATGCTAAACAAACGAAAGAAATAGCAGGCGGAACCGGCGCTTACAGTAAAGACTACGGCGCATGCTATACCGCTCCTGAATTTTGCCCAACAGTATACATCTGCTAAGTAACCTGAGCTGCGGATAATT
>NZ_PNDS01000088.1 GCF_005886535.1 Pseudoalteromonas sp. S2755 | reverse complement strand
ACCAACTGAGCTAAGGGGGAAGCGTATCTCTCAACGGGGCGAAATATTAATGACGACATTGCAAGGTGTCAACCACTAAAATCACAGAAACGTAAAAAACTCTACTAAGCGATGAATTAATGCGCTATTTGTTGGCTTTTTAGCTTGTTGAGTATTCTTGATATAGAGCCTATTGACTTTTACTGTTTGATTTTTGTTCCTCTGAGTGGGTTTTGATTGCAGCGCTCGACATGCCGCTTAGTAATCTAAGTAAAAGTTGAGCGATACGTAATTTATCCATCATTCATATGATGGCTTTTAGTGGATTGTGATTTCAATATGCCTACATGATGAAGATCTGCAAAATATGAAAGATAGGGCTGTTGTATTAGATTCCTAAATCATCGTGTAGGGGTGTCGAATAAAATTAACATATACAGTGTTTACTGTTTATCTATACAGTGGTATATTCTGCTTAATGTATTTTTTGAACGTTTTGTTTGAATTATATCCCTAACTGCTCATTTTATGATGTTTTCTTGAGATCTTTAAATCATTGCAATTATCACGTGAATACGATCAATGAGCATAAATAGTGTGATATTGATAATCGCTATTTAAACGCGGCGTGACAAACAGTAAGTAGTTACTATCATTAAAGTGAAAATCAATGACTTAATAAAAAGTTTAATTAAAACAGTTGGATATGTGTTCCTTGTTATTTTTAGTTGGCAGATGCTTTTTACTTCCAGAAGCAAGGTTAGCCTAGAGATCTAAATTGATCCAGTTGTTGTTTTAAGAATGATCGCACTACACACGTCATTGATCAAAATTACTCCAAGCTGAAAACCTTTATTCTATTGGCTTGGAGTGACTTATCCACGGAATCTGTGGATAACATTGTTTATTATTATTTGAGAAGTATTGCAAGACTATGAAATTAGGGCGCTGCAGCCGTTTCAAGTAAAATTCGATAAATATTTAATTTTAAGAATATCAATTAGTTATGTTTGGTCTGATATTTTTGTTTATTTGTTGTTCAGTGTGAAGCTTTTATGAACTTTTTACCACTTTGGCTGTGCAAAAAACATGCTACTTTGCAAGTGGGATTGTAACTTTTTTGTCAAAACATACTGAATCGTTATTTTCAACACTAAACCTTAATCCTGTAGCGTAATACAAGCTTTTTATAGGTAACTGTTGTTAATTTAGACTTTATAATGACTCTCAACGTTTACCGCATAGCGTCAACATCTTGAATAGCATACAATGAGCCGCTTAAAGTATCAGAAATAGGTTGTTATGACTCAAGCAAAGTCAAATTCCAATGGCAACGATATCCTTTTTGGTGATATTGGGGCGACTTTAAAGCGAATGACGATCCCCATGATATTCGGGATGATCACGCTGATGATGTTTAATCTCGTTGATACTTTCTTTATTAGTATGCTCGGCACCGAGCCGCTCGCCGCAATCAGCTTCACCTTTCCTGTTACCTTTACTGTAATTAGCTTAGCCATTGGGTTAGGTATTGGAACATCTGCCGTTATTGCTAAGGCTTTGGGTAGCAATTTGCTTGACGAAGCTAAATTTGATGCCGCAGTGGCTATTATTATCTCTGCGATATTAGTTTCATTACTTTCTATTCTTGGTTTTATTTTTGTCGATGAGATCTTTATTCTTCTCGGCGCAGGTGAAGCGGTTATGCCATTTATTCACGACTATATGTCCGTGTGGTTCATTGGCTCGATTTTATTGATAACGCCGATGATTGGTAATTCAGTGCTGCGCGCCAGTGGTGATACCAAAACACCAAGTTTAGTTATGGGGCTAGGGGGGTTAGTCAATGCGGTGCTGGACCCGATATTAATCTTTGGATTTGGGCCTATTGATGCAATGGGTGTAAAGGGGGCTGCTGTGGCCAGTGTATTGTCTTGGAGTCTAGGGGTAACTATCATTCTATATTTACTGATAGTTAAAAAGCGTCTTATCTCACTGACTGCAAAATATACCAGCTTCACAAATGCGGCGAAAAAAATTCTCACCATAGGCCTGCCTGCAGCTGGCGCAAATATGCTGACACCTTTAGCAATGGCGGTAATGACTGCACTTATTGCCAGTTATGGACCTGAAGCTGTGGCCGCGTTTGGTGTTGGGAGTCGTATCGAGTCTATCGCAAGTCTGGTGGTTTTAGCGCTTTCTATGACGTTGCCTCCCTTTGTAAGTCAAAACTTTGGTGCAAAACAATACCAGCGTGTGGCTGATGCCTATACCCAAACACTTAAATTTGTGCTTGGTTTTCAATTTGCGGTCTACTTAATACTGGTATTGAGCGCTTACTATATTAGTCATACTTTTGGTAATGAGCCTGCTGTCGTTGAAACCATACAACTATTTATTTATATCATGCCGCTAGGGTACGGCCTTCAAGGCGTTATCATATTAACTAATTCGTCATTTAATGCGTTGCATAAACCGATGAATGCGCTCATTCTAAGTGTGATCCGACTGTTCATATTTTATGTACCTATCGCTTATATAGGCTCACAGTTGGCTGGGTTGCCTGGATTATTTGCTGGCGCTGCTTTGGGGAATTTATTTACCGCAGCCATCGCCTACAATTGGTTTAAGAAAGTGATTAATGAAATTGCAGCAAGCGAGGTTCAAAAGGAGGCGTAATGGAAGATAAGTTTCAGCTAGTTTCTGAGTTTCAACCAAACGGAGATCAACCAACAGCGATTGCTCAGCTGTGCGATGGTTTAGAATCGGGTCTTGCACATCAAACCTTGCTGGGGGCTACGGGAACGGGTAAAACCTTTACTATGGCCAACATCATTAATAACCTTAACCGCCCGACGATTATTATGGCGCATAACAAAACGCTGGCGGCGCAATTGTATGGCGAAATGAAAGAGTTCTTTCCTCATAATGCGGTTGAGTATTTCGTCTCTTATTATGACTATTATCAACCCGAAGCTTATGTCGTTGCCAGCGACACATTTATTGAGAAAGACGCGTCTATCAACGATCACATAGAGCAAATGCGTTTATCTGCGACCAAGGCCTTGCTTGAGCGCAGAGACACTATCATCGTCGCCTCAGTTTCAGCGATTTACGGCCTTGGCGATCCCGACTCGTATATGAAAATGATGTTGTTATTGAAAGTCGGTGAAACTATCGATCAGCGTGATATGTTAAGGCGCTTGGCTGAACTACAATATACGCGTAATGATATGGATTTTAGCCGTGGTACCTATCGAGTTCGCGGTGAAGTTATTGATATTTTTCCTGCCGAATCGGAAACTATCGCGGTGCGGGTTGAGATGTTTGATGACGAGATAGAGCGGATCAGTTTGTTTGATCCCTTGACTGGCGCCGTTGAAAAACATCTAGTTCGCGCAACTATTTATCCAAAAACTCACTATGTAACGCCAAGAGAAAAGATCCTTGATGCCATTGAGCGCATTAAGGCAGAACTCAAAGACCGCCGTACTCAATTATTGGATAAAAACCGCCTAGTTGAAGAGCAGCGCATTGCTCAACGTACACAGTACGACATTGAAATGATGACCGAGCTTGGTTATTGCTCTGGTATTGAGAATTACAGCCGATATTTATCGGGGCGTGCGCCAGGCGAGCCACCACCAACTTTGTTAGATTATTTGCCGGATGATGCGCTTATGATCATCGATGAGTCTCACGTTACTGTTTCGCAGGTGGGTGCGATGTATAAAGGGGATCGCAGTCGTAAAGAAAACTTGGTTGAATATGGTTTTAGGTTACCGTCTGCGCTGGATAATAGACCACTAAAGTTTGAAGAGTTCGAAGCGATTTCGCCACAGACCATTTATGTTTCGGCGACTCCCGGTGATTATGAATTGAATAAATCTGCAGGTGATGTTGCCGAGCAAGTGATCCGCCCAACAGGGCTATTAGATCCAGAAGTAGAGGTGCGTCCAGTTGCAACTCAAGTTGACGATTTACTCTCTGAGATCTACAAACGGGTGGAAGTGAATGAGCGTGTACTAGTTACTACGCTAACAAAACGCATGTCAGAAGATCTGACCGATTATCTTAACGATCATAATGTTAAGGTGCGTTACTTACATTCTGATATCGATACCGTTGAACGTATGGAGATCATTCGAGACCTACGTAAAGGCGTTTTTGATGTACTAGTCGGCATCAACTTGTTACGAGAGGGCTTGGATATGCCTGAGGTTTCATTGGTTGCCATACTCGATGCAGATAAAGAAGGCTTTTTACGCTCGACGCGCTCTCTTATTCAAACAATTGGCCGCGCTGCACGTCACTTACATGGTAAAGCGATCTTGTATGGTGATAGGGTGACGAACTCGATGCGCCAAGCGATAGATGAAACGCAAAGACGTAGAGAAAAGCAAGAGGCGTATAATGAGGTTAATGGCATTACACCAACGGCGCTCAATAAGAAGATCACGGATGTGATGGATCTCGGCGAGGAAGTGGCTGATGACAAAGTGGTGGATATCGATGCCAAATTTAAACCAGGTATGCCTGCAATGGATGCGAAAGAGATCGCCAAAGAAATAGACCGACTTGAAGCACAAATGATGAAGTTTGCTAAAGAGCTTGAGTTTGAAAAAGCAGCTCAAGCGCGCGATCAAGTGCAGATCTTACAAAAGCGTTTGATTAAAGCGTAGGGCTAAAACGTCGGCTTTAAAGAATAAAAAAGCATGTGGCCACCACATGCTTTTTTATTGGTTGGGTAGGTTGCTTTATACCAATTGAATTAATTCTCTAATCAATTTGAAGGGTGAAATAGCATATTAGCTTCGTTAAAAATTTCTCATTTAGAACAACTAAATAGCAAAATTTTTGCCTTGCTACTAAAGCTATTTCCCCGCTTCAAGATAGATCATTTACTTAATACAACTGGTATTATTAATTTGGTTTTTTGAAAAACCTAAACGCAATTAGCGTTAACGTTTACATTCGCATTGATACGGAACG
>NZ_PNDS01000087.1 GCF_005886535.1 Pseudoalteromonas sp. S2755 | reverse complement strand
CGGCGTTGGCGCACTAAAGAGCCTTTAATACCAATTGAATTAATTCTCTAATCAATTTGAAGGGTGAAATAGCATATTAGCTTCGTTAAAAATTTCTCATTTAGAACAACTAAATAGCAAAATTTTTGCCTTGCTACTAAAACTATTTCTCCGCTTTAAATAGCTCATTTACTTAATGCAATTGATATATAACTTGAGATAGAACAATAAATTCAGTTTTTCTTAGTCTTGAAGAATAAACAATTAGACCAATGGATTAGAACTAAATGTAGAGAAGAAGCGCCCAGCTTATAGGAAACTGGGCGCTATTAAGTGTTTACTTAGCTTCAACCTCAAAATGACGATTAAAGAAGTCAGTAATGGTTTGATGCAAGTGGGTTTGTACTTTTTTGCCACGTAAACTGTGCTTTGAGCCAGGATAAGTCATCATTTCAAATGGCTTAACTTCGTCCTGCAATTGTTTAAATAGTTTAGTTGCATGGGTAAATAGTACGTTGTCATCGGCCATACCGTGATAGATCATCAGCGGGCCCTTTAGTCCATCTGCATAAGGGAACACTGCACTTTGCTCATAGCCCTTGGCATTTGTATCTGGGTGACCAAGATAACGCTCAGTATAGTGTGTGTCATAGAGAGCCCAATCAGTTACTGGCGCACCAGAGACACCGGCTTTAAAGTAGTCGCCGGCTTTAAACATTGTCATCAGCGCCATATAACCACCATAGCTGTGACCATAAATACCGATACGCTCAGGGTCGACGTACTCTAGCGTGCGCAAGAACTCTACGCCTTTAATTTGGTCGGCTACTTCCACGACGCCTAAATGCTTGTAGATTGGATCTTCAAACTTCTTACCACGGTTATATGAACCTCGGTTATCTAATTGGAAAATCACATAACCTTGCTGTGCAAGATATTGGAAATACAAGTTTTTGCTACGCCAGCTGTTGGTCACGCGTTGTGCATGAGGTCCGCCATACACGTTCACAATAACAGGATATTTCTTACCGTTTTCAAGCTTTGCGGGCTTAAATAAGCGGTAATACATGGTTTGACCATCTTCCGCTTTAAGCGTGCCATATTCTGGCGTAGCTAAATTGCTCAAATAAGGCGTTAACGGATGTTCGTTATTCAGCGCATTTTCTTCAAGCCAAGTAACAAAGTCACCATTCACTTTGCGTAGCGCAACGGCTGGTGGACGGTTTACAGAAGAGCTTTTATCGATAAAGGTACGGTTATCTTTCGCCAGTACAACACTGTGATAGCTGCCTTTTTCGGTAATACGTTTTGCATCGCCATCTTTAAAAAGTGGTACGCTGTATAGGTGGCTTTCAAGCGGCGTGTCTTTGCGGCCAGAGAAGTATACGATACCTTTTTTCTCATCAATGCCCTGAAGGCTTTCAACAATCCAATCGCCTTTAGTGATTTGGCGCACAAGTTGGCCATTGGTTCTGTACAGGTAAAGGTGTTTAAAGCCATCGCGCTCAGATGCCCAAACGAAATGTTTTTTGTCCTTTAAGAACTCAAGGTCAAAGTGTAGGTTAATCCAAGTATCACTGGTTTCGGTCAGGGCGACTTGCTGCTTTTTGCTTTTAGTATCGTAAAAGCGCAGTTCCAGTTTTTGCTGTGAGCGATTTTGCCACTGGTATGACAATGTTTTGTTGTCTTTCAACCAGTTTGCACGGGCGATGTAAATGTCTTTATCTTCGCCTAGATCAATCCAATCCACCTTTTGGTCATTGATCTTTACAACACCTAATTCAATCTCGACGTTAGCAGTCCCAGTGTATGGGTATCGTTGGTTGAATAGCTTGACCTCTTCGGCATAGATTTCGTTACGAATGGCTTCTTGAACTGGGCTTTCATCAATGCGCGTGAAGGCGATTTGTTGCTCATCACCTGACCACCAATAGCCCGTCATGCGGCTCATTTCTTCTTGAGCAACGAACTCAGCCATGCCGTTTTTAATTACGCCACCGCCGTCTTTAGTTAATTGCGTTTCTTTGCCAGATTTAAGATCAATGGCATAGAGGTTTTGCTCACGAATAAAAGAAACAAAGTTACCTTTTGGTGAGAAGCGAGCGTCGGTTTCGAATGCTTCCGTTTCCGTTAGTTTCTTGCTCTTACCAGAAGCGATTTCATAGTAGTACAAGTCGCCATTGAGTGGGAAAAGTAGTGCTTTGCCATCTTTTGACCATTTGTACTCTAAAATACCACGGCCAAAAATACGTTGACGCTCACGACGTGCTTTTTCTTCATCTGAGAGGTTCTCTGGGCCAGAAAATAGCGCCGCAGAATCTACCAACAAGCGGTTGGTATTGTCTTTTAGATTGTATTCCCAAAGGTCGTAACGGTTATAGTCTTCTTTTTTACCTTGAAGATAAGTTACACGAGAACCGTCAGGAGAAAATTGCAGTTTTACAGGCGCTTTACCTGAAAGAGACGGGTCGTCAAAAAGTCGCTCTAGCGTTAGTTGCTCTGCGCTAACGGTGACAGAAGCAAGGGCTAACGGAAGGGCGATGGTGTAGTGTTTAATGCGAGAGTGCACGGTAGCCACCTTGTTATATTTTTAAAGTCTGATTGGATGGTAATGAAGCCGCTTTGCAATAGCAACAAATTCGGATAGAGTGCCGAGTAAATAGGATTTAAAGAAGTTCACTATGTCATTTGAATTAGCCAAAGAATTACAACGAGACTGTATCCTAATTACCGAGTGGCCGTTGTGCAGTGTGTTGTTAATGAATGATGCTCAGTACCCTTGGTTTATCTTAGTACCTAGGGTTGTGGGTGCGAAAGAAATTATTGATTTACCTGAGTCGCAGCAAGTTCAATTTTGGCAAGAATCGGCCAAGCTGAGTCGTTTGTTACAAGACACCTTTACCCCAGATAAATTAAATGTGGCTGCGCTTGGTAATATGGTGCCACAACTACATGTGCACCATATTGCACGATTTAAAACCGATATTGCATGGCCAAAACCGGTGTGGGGGCTCTATCCAGCAAAACCTTATAGTGATGAGGAAATTGCAAAATTAAAAACAAGTTTTGAATAGATATTATCACTTGGTAACTACGGCCTAGCGTGAATGAAATTAAGGGCGACGGTACTGGCACTCGCGGTGGTGTAGGTTACGGATACTGATCCAATAGGTATTCAATATTGTGCAGGCTACTCAAGCCTGCGTATCAATTAGTTGAGTTTCTTGGCTTTTTAAAAAGCTGATTGCTTTTTCTTGATATTCTTTAATAAAAGATTCGGAAGTGATGAGCGCTACAGTTTCTTGTTGCTCCTGAGCATACCCTAATACACCATGAAAAGAGCGGTAGTTCTCTTCTTCCATATTTCTGGCTTCATCTACTGACTGCCCATAAAATTGTGAAATGTTGATTTTTTCATCAGGCTTTATTCCTTGCTTCTCATAATTTACACCTTCCAAAGAGCCCTTAACAGACATCACATCATGCCAGAAAGTATCACGTAAACTCCCCGTATTACCACTAGCACGTTCTATATCAAACTCTAAGGTTCGAATCGCATCAACAACATCGTAAAATTCATTGAGGGACATATTGTCAAAATCAAAACCTTCTGGATTTAATAGCGCATTGTAAGGTGAACTATTGGGAATATCACCAGTGTAGGCTGCAATAGCATTTGACTTATCAGACGGTTGTTGTACTTCATCTCTTTTGGGGTTGGCAGCTTCTGACGCTGCTTTCACTTGTGTAGCAGCAGGCTTTGCGGGTGCCATAGTCAGTGATGCGGAATGGATGCGAAAGTTCATTGTCATAAAACTCCTTTTTGTTTTAACACAATGTTTGTTTTCTATCGGCCTTGTTCCTAGTTTACTTTAGGTGATGTCGCGATTTTTATTTAACTTGCAGTGTAATGGGGTAAGTCATGCCATAGGCGTTTAGCTTGCGCTTCAGTCACTATGGCATGGTGTGCTTGTTAGTACTAGAGTCCTAGCACCTGCTTACCTTGCTTAAAGGTAACATCAACAGGAATGTTCGCTTTTGAAAGCTTATCTAGGTCTTTTTGTAGTTCTGCTTTGATATCGCCGTGCGTGGCGATCAGTTGATCGACTTTTTGATAGTCGCCGTCACCTTGTAGCGTTAGGATAAGGTTAGAGAGTTTCTCCATCGCTGCGCCCATTTTCTCCATATTCACTTGATATAGACCGTCCGTGTTTTTAGAAAATGCACCTTCTTCTTTAAAGAAGTTAAAGCGGATCATGTTCGCTTTACCATGTGCACTGGATGCGCCAAAGCGCACTGAGCGGAAGATACCAGCCATAAAGGTGATGTAGTAATCCTCAAGCGTACCTTCGGTGATCTCGCCTTTTTTAAGTAGTTGTTCAACCATGTATAGGCCTAGAATATCGGCTTTACCTTCTTCAAGTGCACTGGCGTGTTCTTGCAGTGATTGGCGCACGGTGCCTTTACCTGTAATGGTATTTTTAATGCCTAGACCATGGGCCACCTCATGGAACATGGTATTAGCAAAGAAAGCATCAAAGGTGATGTGCTTACGTTGCTCAGGGACGATAAGTTGGTCAGCAATTGGTACTAAGATCTTATCGAATTTTGCGCGCATAGCGTTTTTAAGCTGTAGGCGGCGCGTGCCTTTTTGGAGTTGCACTTCTTCGTCATTTGGTAGGTTTATCGCAATGGTTTTGCTACCCGCGTTTGAGTGGCCTGCATAATAAATGACGTCATATGCGTTTAGGTCGGCATCAGAGCCAGGTACTTCTTGCTTGTATTTATCATCAACAGGCAAGCCGGTTTGTAGCTCAGGTAAAAAAGCGGCAAATTTAGCGAGACGCTCACTCCAAGCTAAGTCTTTAACCAGAACGTAAGACTCAAAAGCGGCGCGATAGCCAAATAGCTGGTCTTCATAGGTTTCAATTGGGCCAATCACCACATCAATCGGGTTATTCTTCATGTCCATCCAAGCAAAATCAGACGCTTGGTAGCTATTATTGACCAATGCATCTGCGCGCAAGTTTAAGTAGTTTGCAAACTCTTTGTCTTGTGCCAGTTTACTTGCTTGGCGTAAAAGCTCTGCGGCTTTATCCAATTCAGCTTTATACGCGGATGAGTAAGAAGTGCTGTATAGCTTGCCGTTTTCATCGCGGCGGATAAGAGAATAAAGTCCTGTTTTATCTTTTACTTCGGCGTTATTTAGCTCGTCTTTGGTGATGTCGCTTGGGTAAAACTCCGCGCCCAGTGCTTTTTCTTCAAAGCCAGAAAGAAAAACTTGGTCGCCATTTAAACGATCCCAAGGCCCATAGTTAATGTCCGCGAATTGACGTACTTTTTCGTCTGAGATTTTGCTTAGGAATGTTGCCTTGTCTTCGCCGAACGCTTGTTGCCAAAATAAATCATCCATAATAACCGAAGCGTCGATGAGTAAAGCTAACATCTTTTTCTGGTTATCGCTTAGGTGACTTAAGTCTGTTTTCAGCGTTACTGGGGTATAAATATCTAGCCGCTCTTGAGATGCATTAACTAGCTTATAGCCTGACTGCTTGGCATCTTTTTGTACTTGTTCAGTTTGTGCACTAGATTTTTCAGAAGAAGTGGATGGCTCAGAGCAGCCTGTTAGGGTGAGACCTGTTGCAAGCGTGATTGCAACTGAAATCATAGAGTGTTTCATAATGCTCCCTTGTTGTCTTAATTATGTGGCGATCACCTTACACGATTTTGTATCACTATGCTTAGTTAACTTAGATTGGTATGTGGTACGCAAGCTGCAGTTAACATGAAAGATCATCATTTGTGCCCATTTCGGGGTCTTTTTCAGTATTTTTGCGGTAAAGCGTGCCGCAAAGTACGGTATACCCTGAATTCTAACTTGCTAATTATTGAGGGTATATAAATAAAATATTATTTTCCTAGATTTTCTTAACTTTATCCGAAAGTTAGACAATACTTACGTCATAGATACTAAAAATCAGCAGTGTGACCACCAGCAAGCGCAGTGCCTACTTTTGCTATAAACTTACGTTTGCAGTCGGGTCTTTTATTCAGTTATTAAGGGATTTGGTTTCATGTCTACAGAAAATGCTTTGCTCACGATTCTAACTGATAGGATCAATAACGACACCTTGGTATTGCCGACATTACCTGAAATTGCAGTGCGTGTTAGGCAAGCGGCAGATGATCCTGAAATTAACCTGATGCAGATGGCTGACGTTATTTCTCATGACCCAGCTCTTGCTGCGCGTATGATAAAAGTTGCCAACAGCGCTTTTATGGGCCGTTCGGTGAAGGTGAATACCCTAAACCAAGCGGTAACCCGGATCGGTCTTAGACAAATCAAGAATATTGCTACTGCAATGGCAATGGAGCAGTTATTTGTTTCTAATAACAAACTCATCAAAACATACATGGACAAAGCTTGGCAGAAAACGTTAAAAGTCGCTTGCCAAGCGATAACGACAATGGACTTTTATCTCCGTGTCAATAAGCACACTTCGCTCAACAGAGATACAATCACGTTGGCCTCTTTGGTGTTCAATATCGGTGTTTTACCTATTTTGACAGAGGCTGAACGCCACCCAGAAGTGTTTGCCAACCCAAGCTTTTTAGCCCATGCCATCCAAAAATTAGGCGGTAAGATAGGTGGAGCAATAATGCGTGAGTGGGAATTCACCGACGAGTTTGTCGAGGTCGCAGAAAGCTGGGCAAATCCTAATTATCGGCCTGAACATGTTTGTTATGTCGACTTTATTCGTGTGGGTGCAATCGTAGAAGGTATTTTACAGGTGTCTGATAAGTCCGCAGCATTAAAGCAGTATGAAGAAAAGGGGGTTATTAAGGAAGTGAATATGTTTGCCGATGATACTTATTTAGGTGTACTAGAAGACGTTAAAACAATGTTTGCTTAATCCCTGTACTCAATACGCGGTTTCAGCGCTTTTTGCTTCTTGTGAATACAAAGACCTCTGTTGAGGTCTTTGGCGTTTAGGGCATAGCCTCGGCCCGAGGCTTTCTAAATATTCTGCTTATCCGAGTACCTGTAACTGAAATCGTTAAGCCACATAAAATAAAACCACCCCCAATAGCTTCCATTAGCATCAATTGCTCATTGAGTAATAGTGCTGAACCTACAATGCCGACAATAGGGATTAATAAAGCAAAAGGCGTCACTGCCGCGGCCTTGTGATTTTTAAGTAGCCAACCCCATATTGCGAATGCAATTAGTGTCGAGATATAACCCACATAGACAATGGATAGCCAAGACTGTGTTGTAGTGTTTAGTAGTAAGGTCAATGGGGCATCAGTTTCAATAAAATAAGACAGTGTAAAAAGTGGCAATGGCGGCACTAGGCTTACCCAGACAATAAAGTGGAGTAAATTAACGTCTTGCAGGCGCTTCATAATGAGATTTGAAAACGACCAAAATAATGCCGCGAATAGAATGAGCACCGCGCCCAATATTGTCGTTGACACAGAGGAGTTGATAAAAAACAAACTAAAGCCAAACGTTGCGATGCTAATCCCCACCACTTGAAAGCGATCCATGGTTTCCTTTAACAACAAAACACTTAGCAAAACCGTGAAAATGACTTGGGCTTGTAGCAGCAAAGAAGCAATGCCGGCTGATGCGTTTGACTCCATCGCAATAAACAGCAAGCTAAACTTAAGCACACCTAAAAATAGCCCAACCCCGAGCACGTTCCATACCGACGTGTTAGGAAAAGGAATGAAGAATACTGCAGGGATCGCGACTACCAAAAAACGCAAGCCTGAGAATAAAATAGGAGGCAACTCTGCTAGGCCAAATTTAATGACCGAAAAGTTAAGCCCCCAAATGATCACTACCATCAAAGCCAATGAAATGCTTTTTACATTCACGCGCGTCAAACTCCGTTTAATTGTACGAGTTACCGTTTTCGGGTATCGGGACTACCGGCGTAAACTGTCTTCGATGCCTGAAATTCAGGTTAGCAAAGCGTTACTGCCAAAGCCGAATTCCTATCATGCCATTGAAGAGTAAATAAAGCGCGACAAATGCGTTGGTTAGTGCAAATAAAGTCGCGAGCCAGTAACTATACGCTCGCACTTGAGTGCGTTTAGTTTTTCTCCACACAAAAAGATGCCAAATTGATACTAGTAAATACCAGATAGTAGTAAGGAATAGAGCAATAGAAAGCCAACTAGGTTTCGCCACTAAAGGGGTTAATTGAGAGCTGTTTTTTGCAATTACAATCAAGATAAGTGCCATTATCACACTGGCTATGGTGTGGATGCTACACCAAGTGAGCTTACTACTAGCCAAAGAGGGAGGAGCTTTCTTTAAGCTCTTTCTTATTAACCTAGTCAATAACAGAACAATGGTCATAAAGCTTAACAGTAACCAAAATAGCACGATGAAAATGGGAAAAATCGCCATAAAGCCAGAAGTACGCTTTAGCGTCATGGGACCATACTGTAATACTTCTCCGGCAAGCTGATCTTGAGTCTGTGCAAGCACAACTTTTCCTGTACTCCACTGTGCAAATAATTCATTACCCGCATTACTTAGCGGTCGTGGTGGCATGCCAAGTAAAGCATGGATATGTGCTTTATCATCACGTACGGTGAGCTTCCAAGGGAGCAATGAGACAAAAGGGGCAACCAAACTTGCAGACGGATTGATCAGGCGATAAAAACCTGACATCGCTTGTTGTGTGGCTGAGAAGTGTTCTGAAGTTATATTTGGTTGTGCTGTATCTTGAGTAATAAACTCAGCCAAAATTTGATGGATTTTCGCCGTGGCAGCGCCTTCACCATTGACTGCAATAACGTAGCCTTTCCCTAGTTGAGGCTGATAGACGAGTATTGCAGAGCCTCCGCGTATGCTACCTTCATGACCATAAAGTATGACGCCATTGTGGTGAAATAAATTAACCCCTTGCCCAAAGGTCAGCTCAATACCTGCGCTGGTGGGGAGTGTTCCACTCGGGGTTTGTATCTCTTTGAACGATTGTTGAGAGAGGAGCTGCTGGTTATTACTTTCACCTTGCTCAAGCAAAAATCGCAACAAGTTTGACATGTCTGAGACACTACTGTTGAGGCCTCCAGCTGCGCGATTATTGAGGTGTTCATAAGGCAAAGGTTTATTGCCAAGATATAAAGTTGCGGCATTGGTACGATAAGTGTCAGTGTAAAAATAGCCACTATCATTCATTGCTAGAGGCTTGAAGAACTGCTGCTCAATAAACTGCTCAAACGGAAGCCCCGATTTTTTCTCCACCAAATAGGCCGCAATGAGCGCGCCATTGTTATTGTATGCGGTGCGGCTGCCCGGTGGCCAACGAGAAATTCTACTGTCTGGGTGAATATTAAGTGCCTGAGATATTGAGATGGGTTGCTCAGCCACTTTGACATTTTCAGCAAAATGCATCCCGTCCCAACCTGTAGAGTGATTGAGTAAATGCTTTACCCTAAGCGGGTATTCTGCCGACCAAGGATTAGTAAATTCAACTTCAGGGGCAATATCTATCAAACGGTCATTGAGAGAAAGTGTTCCCTGTTCAACAAGTTTCATCACTGACATCGCGACCAGCATTTTGGCAATCGAGCCAAATCGAAACTGGGTCTTTGCCGTAACAGGACGTCTGTTCTCAATATCGGCATAGCCAGAAGTAATCACGAGAGTTGGTTGTCCAGCTTCAACAATACCGACTGCAATACCTGGCACGGAAGTCATTTCTCTTACTTTATCCAATTGCTGCTGAAGAGATGTTGTAGTTGCAGCTTGTACTTTACTGATAGCAAGCCAAATGAACAAAAATAAATAGGCTAAACGGACTAACATGGTTTTCCTTATTAATAGTTATAATTTTGCTGTGTAGCTTGTTTTAGGGAAGAAAACTAGGCAATGGATTTAATGTGACATTTGCGGTTTTAGACAAAAGTCACATTAAGTCAGGCGACACAAGACGCTAATTTTGCTATAAAAAAATAAAAACTGGTTACAGTGGAGTCGTATGTACAAAGTCGGGGAATTTGCTTTTGATTATCAACGAGCAGAGCTTGGTCATCAGGGCCAAGTTAAAAAGCTTGAGCCGCAGATTAATGAGTTGCTGAAGCTATTTGTCGAAAATCCTGGACAGTTGGTAACTAAAGAGCAAATCATCCATTTACTTTGGCCTAATCGCATCATCACCGACGATGCTTTTCGTGCGGTAATCAAGAAATTACGTCGAGCGCTAGGAGATAGCGCAAAGGAAGCACGTTATGTTCGAACATTGCCATTGAAGGGCTACATACTGATTGCTGAAGTTTCTGTTTTACCTTCTAAAGCGACGCCTTCGATCCACCTCCGCTATCGGTTACTTTCTATAGTCGCATTGATTTTATTGGTTTTATTTTATCTTTTTTCCGGTGAAACAGTCATCGAACCAAAGCTTGAAGCACTCACAAAGGTAGCTGGCTCAGAGGTTAGCCCTTCATTTAACAGCAAGCTAAATCATTTACTTTACTCCCATCGAGCCGAGAAAGATGATTATCTTCAGCTTTACACTAAATCGTTAGAAAGCGGCGAAATTACTCAGCTTACTTTTGGTGAGGCTAATTTTGCCAATGCATACTTTTCCTATGATGGTAGCAAAATTGCGTTTACGAGAAGTACGGCCACAACTTCAGACATTGTAATCGCGGACTATTCGCCACAAACAGGACTGACGAACTATGACACCTTACCACAAGCAGTCTCTTCGCAACGGTATTTGCAATCGTGGCGCGCGAATGGTCAGGGGTTGTATTTAAGTGACGCCAAAAAGCCGTTAACACCGCAAGGGATTTGGTATTATCGAATAGATAATCAAACACTACAAAATATTACCTCACCAGGTGGGAATGGTGGCGGCGATTACTTTGCTCGCGAATCTCATAACGGGCGCTGGCTCGCGGTGCTTCGAAATAGCGACAGTCAAAGCCATGAGCTGTTGATCCAGCACCTTGCTAGTGGTGAGTTGAGTCATATCGCCCTGTTGCCAAAAGCATTTAATCGTTTGGTTTGGCAACGGGATGACGAAAGTATCCTACTTTCAAGCTTTCACTCCGATTTTGCCCAGTATGATCTCTCCGTGTATGAGCTACACACCATAGAGCTTGATATCCCCTATCTAAACGACGTTTTCTACGGCTGCGGCAAGCACTGCTTTTATGCTCGACAGCACAATGGAAATTACCTAGATTTGCAATATCTGGCTAACCCATTTTCCGAAAATTCAGTCTCTCACTTTGGCTTTCACACGCAGCTGGGCGCACAAGACTTCCCGATTATGGATAAGGTGAGCGACAAAACTTACTTCGTGACAAAACAGTATGGCAGGACTGAGCTTATTGCTGCTGATAGACAGATGAATAGGGTACTACATACATTTCCCAGAGACAGTGATTTTAGCGCGTTGCAATTGGATACTGAGGGCAGAAAGCTGGCAGGTATTGTCGATGGAAGATTATTTGTATTCGACCTTGAAAAAGATGCAATTGAGTTTCTCACCACATCACTAGAACAAGTTTCAACACCTGTTTGGGCATCAAACCTTGATCACTTGCATTACGCAAGACTAGAGCATGGTTCACCTGTTATCTATCGCTATGAACTCGATACTCAAACTACTATAAGGGAAGAAGTTGACCATTTTGCCAAGATAAAGGTCAGCTCATCAGAGACGCTGTTGCTCGATGATGCATTGCAAGTTTGGTATCAAAAAGATG
Organism: Pseudoalteromonas sp. S2755; assembly: GCF_005886535.1. GTDB lineage: Bacteria > Pseudomonadota > Gammaproteobacteria > Enterobacterales > Alteromonadaceae > Pseudoalteromonas. Next base: position 19,252 of record NZ_PNDS01000087.1, on the reverse strand, counting down.
GCAAAAAGCGCTTTTTGACTACGCTACAAAGTGCGAGTTCAAACCGCTGGTTAATGAGAGGTGAGTGGTTGTATTACACGACCCGAAAAGAAAACTTGGCTTATTTAGAAAGGGTTAATGTATACACAGGTGCTATTGAAACACAATTTCTTGCCAAAAATAGGTATAGATTAAACTTTGATTTGTCTGCTGACGCAGAGGTTATGCTGGCAGTCCGCTCGTTATTGGCGCAAAGCGACCTTGTGAAGATAGAGTATTGAGCTGGATAAAGAAAAATTGATAGCCATATCCGCTATCAATTTTTCGCACCCAAAGTTCAACAGGCTATAGATACTAAATTAAGACTCTAGGCCTTCGTCGTCACCAAGACCTTTGGTTAGATCTTCTAACAACTCTTTGATTTCTTCCGATACCAAAATAAAGTCGGCATCAAGTTTAACGGCTAGATCTTCTTTCGGAATATCCGCATTCTGGTCCTTAAGTGCTTCTGCATAGCTTAAACGCTTTAACGTACCATCGTTTTGTAAAACGAATTTCACGCGCTCACGCCAATCTAATGCGAGTTTAGTCACACGCTTACCGTTTTCTAGGTGCGTTTTGATTTCGTCTGATGAAAGGTCATGTTGTTTTAACTTGACTTGAGCACCGTTGTCGTCTGGCTCTTGCAACTCAGCGTCGGTGCCTATTGCAAAGCCTTCCGGTGCACTAAACTCGGTGAGCCAGTGTGTTAGCTGTAAGTCTAAATCATAGTTTGCAAACGCAGGTACAACAGGAAGCGTGCCCAAAGACTTACGCAGTAGTGCAAGTAGTTCTTCCGCTTTATTGAAGCTGGCACTATTCACAATAACCCAACCTGATTTTTGGTCGATAAAAGCAAATTGTAGGCTCGATTTTTTGAACGCTTGAGGTAATAAAGTCGCTAGGATATTCTCTTTAATATCGTCTTTTTCTTTTTTCTTTACTGGACGATTTTCTTGCTGCTCTATTTGCTCAATTTTTTCGGCGACCATTTCATTAACTACGGCTGCAGGAAGCACCTTTTCTTCGCGCTTAGCACAAACCAAGATACTGTCTTGTGAGAAATGTGAAAGCATTTGGCCATGTTTGCCAAAAGCTTTAGTCCAGCCAAAAGTGGTCATGTCTTGGCTACCACAAGGACGAAAAATATCCTGTTCGAGTGCTTTTTCGAAATCTTCTTGTGCGTAAGTTACATCTTGTTTGAATTTGTAGCAGATTAAGTTACTGAACCACATAGAAATATGCCCGTCTGGAATAAAATTGCGGTCATCATAGCAAAAAGGTCACAGCTTGTATTCCACTAGATGATGTTTGGTGGTGGGGGAGATATCTTGCGCCAATACGTCACTTTGCAGCTTGGCGTATTGGACGCTTGTCGTGTACTAAACTTGGTTAGCTAAACATCGCCATTGGCTTTTGTAAGTCTTTTGGGAAGCTGATGTAGTAGGTGAGCCCTTTGCCTTCTTCACTATTTACTTCGATATCCCCATTCAAGGTTTGTTTTACGAGGTTTAGGGTAATATGGGTACCAAGCCCACTGCCACCTTGATCGCGTTTGGTTGTAAAGAAGGGGTCAAACAACCTGTCTAGTTGGGCTTTACTTACACCCTTGCCGTTGTCTTTGTAGACGATATTTACCATACCGTTGTCTTCTTTAATTTTAATATCAATTTGGCCTTGCTCTTGGTTCTCAAAACCATGGATCAAAGAGTTCATGATCAGGTTCGTGAATATTTGACTAATTGCTCCCGCTGGTAAGTTTAGTGTCATGTTTTCAGGGCATTCAATATTCACTTGATGATGAGTTTTCTTCAATTTTGGATGTAATGAGCGGATCACTTCACCGAGGTATTGTTTAAAGTTAATGGTACGAATCGCTTCACTGGCCTGATCGACTGCAATTTGTTTAAAACTCGCCACGAGTTCTGAGGCGCGGTCTAAATTGGTGGTAAGTAGGCTAGCACTTTGCTTTGCTTCACTAATGAATTCTTCTAACGCTTTTGGTGATAAGGTTTTTCCGTTGTACGCCGCTTCAAGCTGATCTAAGCGCTCCTGCAAGAACGACGTCGCAGTCACGCCAATACCAACAGGAGTATTAATATCGTGCGTAATACCGGCAACAAGGCCGCCGAGTGCCGCCATTTTTTCAGAGCCCACTAAGCGCTCTTGTGCCATATTCAGCTCATCTACGTATTTCTCAAGCTCTTTTTGTTTTGTTAGTAGCTCTTCTTCTGTTTGTTTTCTTAAATCAATTTCTTCTGTGAGCGTTAACTTCTGCTTTTCTAATTCATACTTTTGTTGCTGGAGATCCATCATCGCTTGGCTAAGGTTTGAGGTCTTACGTGCGACCTCTTGCTCCAACTGAATATTATGTTGATCAAGCTTTTCATTGCTGATCAGCAGCTCCTTTTGAGTTTGATCGAGTTTTTTCCGATATTCAGAGACCTTATCAATCAGCTTATTAAACGCCTCTTCCATGATCTTAAGCTCGTTGCGCTCTTTGGTTCCGATATCAATTTTATGACCATCAACGTTGTCGACCTCAAAATCTTCTATTTGCTCGGTGAGATCGGTTAGTGGTTCAGTAAGTAGCTTTCTAAAAGCAATTAAAAATAGAATGATCAAGAAGGTTGTCTTTATCATTGCATTGCCTATCAAAAAGTAAATTGAGATCATGATGCGACTAAAGACGACCTCTCGGCTAGAGAATAGTGTCACGTCACCGACTTGCGTTGCGCGTCCCGAGAATTCAAAAATCAACGGAAAGGTGTAACCAAACAAACCGGATGGCGTATCTTCAATTATTGCTTCTTCTTGAACAAGCTGCTGGCTGTAAAGCTCGTGAATATCTAACGAGCGGCCAAGCTGTGAAATAATTTCGCCGCTGTCATCACGTACAATAATCCCCTCGATCATAGGGATCGCAAGTAGGCCTTCTGCCGTAGTAACGGTTTGCTTCGTATTGAGTTCCCAAATGGCGCGGGTCAAACTGCGGCTAAAGGTTTTTTGCAGCATGGTAAGCTCATTACGAATATAGTCTTTAGTATTGACGTATTCAGCAATGATCTGACCACATGTGACGACAAAGGTTAGAAGGAAGTAAACCGACAGCACATTGGTGAGCAATTTTTTTGAGAGGCTTTTTTGCAGCATGAATTAAGCTGAGCTCCTACGGTAAGTTCATCGCCTTTGTATAATCTGTCTTTAAAGTTAGCCAATAAATGGTTAAAAATAAATAATTATCTTCATTAATTATGCTTTTTAGCGCCTTACCTAGGAAAGTTTAATGTGTTATAAGATAGTGATATCCAGTGACCGTTTTATTAACGATAGTACAAGACTGACCACTTTATGAGTTATTCCGTCTTAGTTTGCGATGATTCGGCTGTCGCCCGTAAACAAGTCATTAAAAACTTACAGAGCAAATTAGACCTGACCTTGCACCAAGCACAGAATGGCCAGCAGGCGATTGATTTACTGAAAACTCAGCAAATAGATTTATTGTGTCTGGATTTAACCATGCCAATACTTGATGGGATTGCTGTGTTAGAGGCAATAAAAGCCAATCGAATTGAATGTTTTGTTGTGGTTATTTCGGCAGATGTTCAGGCCAAGATGAAAGAAAGAGTAGCAAATTTGGGGGCGTTAGGGTTTTTAGAAAAGCCGGTTAAAGCAGAGCAGTTATTAGAATTACTGCACCAGTTTGGTATCCGCTAACTTATCTATGCAAATTACAAATGTCACTATTAAAAATTTGCATAATCTATTTTGCTCTTTTGTGTTGACAGTGTGGCTAAACATCAGGCACTCTAAAATTATGAAAACGAATATTATCACTACGACCATTATTACAACCACCATCCTAACGGGATAGTGGCATAGGTCGGTGCGAGTTTGAAAAAGGCCTGTGTTCACTACGAACACAGGCCTTTTTTGTTTTTGGAATGAGGAAAAATGATGCGAGTACTAAAGTTTGGAGGGTCTTCCCTCAAAGATTTTGCCTGTTTACAAAGAGTCAGAGAGCTAGTTAAGAATCATGGTCAGCAGCAAGCGCTGATCGTGCTGTCGGCTCCCGGTGGCATGACAGATCAGCTCGTTGAGCTTGCTGATTTGGCTGGGCGAGGAGAAGCATTTGACTCCCAGTGGCAGTCATTTATATCCCGTAGCCAAGGCTTGTACGATGAAGTGCAAGCGGTGTACGGTGGTGTTGTAGGCTGGCCTGACTTTGAATTACTTAAGAATAAATTAGATGGAGCCAAGTTACTGGGGCATTGCCCAGATCAAGCAAGAGCCTATGTCATTAGTTTTGGCGAACGCATTAGCGTTGCGCTGATGGACACCATGCTGCAATCAGATTCAGTAGCGCTTAGTGCCGACGCTTGTGTAAAAACGCAGGGCGGGTATCTTGATGCCGAGGTTGACCTTAAGCTAAGTAAATTATGTTTTGCAGAGTTGGTGCGTGCCCAAGCGTCGCGTTTTTATATCATGGCAGGATTTACGGGAAGCAATGAAGCGGGCGAGCTGACAACACTTGGTCGCAATGGTTCTGACTACTCAGCGGCTGTCGCTGCTGCGTGTCTTGAAGCCGAAATCTGCCAAATCTGGACTGACGTTGATGGCGTCTACAGTGCAGATCCTCGCCTGATAAAGAAAGCGACTAAGGTCGACGTGCTATCTTATAAAGAAGCCATGGAGCTATCTTATTTTGGCGCTAAAGTGCTGCACCCAAAAACCATTTTACCTTGCGCCAAAGCCGATGTGCCTTGTGAAATTAAAAATACTCATGACCCAGAAGTACCAGGTTCACTGATTTGTGCTCAAGGCGGTGGCGAGGCTCCAGTAAAAGCGCTTTCGAGTCTTGATAAGCTTGCTATGTTAACCGTGGCAGGACCCGGAATGAAAGGCAAGGTTGGCATGGCTGCTCGGGTTTTTTCCGCACTGGCAGCAGACAATGTATCCATCGTACTTATTACGCAATCTTCTTGTGAATTCAGCATCAGTTTTTGTGTCCATGAGCAAGACTTAACACTTGCGCTGGTTGCGCTTGAACAGGCATTTGAGCTTGAAACGCAAGCAGGCTTAATCGACCCAATTGAAGTGCAACGTAACCTTGCTATCGTGACTTTGGTCGGTGACAACATGAAAGCGCACAAAGGTCTTGCGGCCAAATTCTTTGCTTCACTTGCACAAGCTCAGGTGAATATTGTTGCCATCGCGCAGGACTCAACGGAGAGTTCTATTTCGGCGGTGGTTGACGGTGAACTTTGCCAAGATGCAGTAAAAGTGTGCCACGAGAACTTCTTCACGCACGTACCGTCCATCGATGTTTTCTTGATTGGCTGCGGTCTAGTGGGTCAAGAATTAATGAAGCAGTTTCATAAGCAGCAAGCATGGCTTGAAAAACGCAATATACGCTTGAATCTCTATGGCATTGCAAACTCAAGTAAGTGTTACTTAGACCCAGACGGCGTACCGTTTGATAACTGGGAGCTGGCGCTGGAGAAAGCGGAGTCTGGCTTTGATTTACAACAGGTCAGCCAGTTTGTGAGACAAAATCATTTAATAAACCCGGTGATTGTCGATTGTAGTGCAGCTCAGTTCGTTGCCGATGGCTATTTAGATTTTCTTAATGCGGGCTTTCATGTCGTTGCGGCAAACAAAAAAGCCAATACTGGCAGCTATGAGTATTATCAGTCACTACAGCAGGCTGCACTAGCTAAGCGCCGCCACTTTCTATACGAAACTAACGTTGGCGCCGGGCTACCTGTATTAGACAACCTTAAATTGCTGTTTGGTGCAGGAGATGAACTGCTTTCATTCAGTGGTATTTTGTCTGGCTCGCTATCGTATATCTTTGGCGTATTGTCGGATGGTTTATCGCTATCGGAAGCGACAGAGAAAGCCAAACAAAGCGGTTTTACAGAGCCAGATCCGCGTGATGACTTATCTGGTACGGATGTCGCGCGTAAGCTGCTTATCATAGCCCGTGAATCGGGGCTGCCGTTGGAGCTCAGTGATATTGAAGTTGAATCTGTATTACCGGACGGGTTTGCCGAGGGGACTAGTGTTGATGAATTTATGGCGCAATTACCGCAATTAGATGACGCTTTCGCAGCACGTATTGCTGCGGCAAAAGCACAAGGCCAAGTGCTACGCTATGTTGGTTCAATCGTTGACGGTAAATGCCGCGTTGGCATTGAAGCGGTAGATAAAGAGCACGCTCTGTACGATATTCGCGATGGTGAAAACGCACTGGCTATTTTAAGCCAATATTATCAACCGAAGCCTTTTGTGATCAGAGGCTATGGCGCCGGTGCTGAGGTAACCTCTGCAGGCGTATTTGCTGATATCCTAAAAACGCTGTCGAGGTAGGAGTTATGAAAACATTTTATGCACCAGCGTCAATGGGTAATTTTTGTGTTGGCTTTGACGCCCTTGGCGCGGCACTCCAGCCTATTGATGGCAGTTTACTGGGTGATCAGATCAGTGTTGAAGCTGCAGAGCGTGATACGTTCAATTGTATTGGTCCATATGCCGAAAAGCTCTCCGCCGATCCTAAAGACAATTTAGCGTTTCAGTGCTTACAGCATTTCAAACAGTATGTAGCTCCCAGCATGCCTGCGGTTGCCATGACCTTGTATAAAGGCCTTCCTGTTGGTTCAGGTCTAGGCTCTAGCGCTTGCTCTGTGGTTGCCGCTTTCGCTGCACTCAATGATTTTGCCAATACGCAATTAAGCCAAGAGGCGCTCATTGAATTGATGGCCGACTTTGAAGCAAAGGTCAGTGGCGGTCGTCACTACGACAACATCACGCCATGCTACCTTGGTGGACTACAACTGACAGCAGACTGCATTCCAAGCAAAGCAATCAGTGTTGCGCATGATGAAAGCTGGTTTTATGTTATTGCATATCCTGGCTTTGCATTGAATACAGCTAAAGCAAGACAAGCACTACCACAGCAGTTTTCTTTGCATGATACGGTGGAGTTTGCCCAGCGACTGTCGGGCTTTTGTTTATTGATGCAGTCAGGTCAATTTGACAAAGCACTGTCGATGATGAAAGACAGTATTGCCGAGGAAGCGAGAGCACCACTCATTGCCGGCTTTAACGAAGCAAAAGACGCGCTACCAGCTTTAGGTGCCGAGCTGGTGAGTATCTCCGGGGCAGGGCCTACGCTATTTAGCATTTGTAAGTCTGAGCAACAGGCAAATGCAGTGCAGCAGTGGTTGCAACAAAATTACATTAATGAAGCGGGTTTTAGCCATGTTTGCCGATTAGATACGCAAGGCACAAGAGAATTAAAGGATCAAAAGTAATGAGATTAGTGAATTTAAAAGACGAACATCAGGTTGTTTCATTTGTTGAAGCGGTAAAAATCGGTTTAGGCCGTAACCAAGGGGTCTTTTTTCCTCCTGCATTTGAGCGTATTGCGGATGTCGATGCATTACTTGAATTACCTTTTGCTGAGCGTAGTGCCAAGGTACTACATCACCTTATTGGTGATGAACTACCACAAGATACGCTCGATGCGATGGTAAAACGTGCCTTTAATTTCCCAGCTAAGCTAGTAGAAGTTGCTAAAAATCAGCATTGTTTAGAGTTGTTTCACGGACCAACATTGGCGTTTAAGGACTTTGGCGGCCGCTTTATGGCGGAATGCATTAGCATGTTTAATCAAGGTGAGCGTGTGACTATCCTCACGGCAACAAGTGGTGATACAGGCGCCGCCGTTGCCCATGCATTTTATGAAAAAGAAAATGTCGATGTGGTGATACTTTATCCTCATGGCAAAATTTCCCTTGCCCAACAAAAGCTGTTTACAACACTTGGGAAGAACATTCATTGTTATGCTGTAGATGGCAGCTTTGATGACTGCCAAGCGATGGTGAAGTCTGCATTCCTTGATGACGAAGTAAAGCAAAAGCTTGGTCTTAATTCGGCGAACTCTATCAACATCAGCCGCTTAGTGGCGCAGGTGTGTTATTACTTTGAAGCACTAGCGCAATTACCTAAGTCGCAGCGTGATAAAGTACATGTTTCAGTACCAAGTGGTAACTTCGGGAATGTCTGTGCGGCGATGATTGCGGCGACGATTGGATTACCTATTGCCAAGTTAAGTGCCACGACAAACCAAAATGATACAGTGCCCCGTTACATTGCCTCGGGTGAGTGGCAACCAAACGACACTTTGGAATCCCTCTCAAATGCGATGGACGTGAGTAAACCTAATAACTGGCCTCGGGTTGAAATCATGTTAGAAAGAGGGGATTTTAACAAACATGACTTTTATTCACGTTCGGTATCAGAAGCGCGAACTCAAACAGTCATGCAAGCATTACATGATAAAGGTTACTTGGCCGAGCCGCACACTGCGATAGCCTACGAGGGATCAGTGTTGGACTCTCAAGCGGATGAAACCGGAATTTTCCTTGCCACTGCGCATCCTGCGAAGTTTAAGGAATCTGTAGAAGGTGTTTTAAATCAGCAGCTTGATATGCCGAAACCGTTGGCCGATGCATTGCAAAAACCATGTTTGGCAGAGCCGCTTAATGCAGATTATGATGCTTTGAAGGCAGCAATGTTAGCAAAACTCAACTAAATCAGAGTGCCTATCTGAGTGGGTAGAACGCTCACTCAGATAAGGTCAATTTCAGGACTATATTAGCTTTTCAAATGCAACTTAGGTTGTCTTATTTAAAATATTAATGTTTAAATAAAAAAATATCATCGCGATAGGGGTGTGAAATAAATTCAATCCCTGCTTAAATATGCCCATGCTGATTTCATAGGCAAACTGGTTATCTTGTGATGCTAGATTGTCTTTAAAAATACCCTTACGTTTACCTAGGAGAAACCATGTTAGAACGTAACATGAATATTGCAGATTTTGACCCAGAACTATTTGCAGCGATTGAAGCAGAAACTTCACGTCAAGAAGAGCACATTGAGCTTATCGCTTCTGAGAACTACTGTAGCCCACGTGTACTTGAGGCGCAGGGTTCTCAGTTAACAAACAAGTATGCTGAAGGTTACCCTGGTAAGCGTTATTACGGCGGTTGTGAGCACGTTGACGTGGTTGAGCAACTTGCGATTGACCGTGCCAATGCGCTATTTGGTTCGACTTACGCAAACGTTCAGCCTCACGCGGGCTCACAAGCAAACGCGGCGGTATTCCAAGCGCTACTTCAGCCACATGACACTGTGCTAGGTATGAGCCTTGCTCACGGTGGTCACTTAACGCACGGTTCACATGTAAACTTCTCTGGTAAAACGTACAATGCTATCCAGTACGGTCTAAACGAAGAAACTGGCGAAATCGATTATGCCCAAGTTGAAGCGTTAGCACTTGAACACAAGCCGAAAATGATCATCGGTGGTTTCTCTGCGTACTCAGGTATCGTTGACTGGGCGAAGTTCCGCGAAATCGCTGATAAAGTAGGCGCTTACCTACTTGTTGATATGGCGCACGTTGCAGGTCTTGTTGCCGCTGGTATCTACCCAAGCCCAGTGCCTCATGCACACGTTGTAACAACTACAACGCACAAAACGCTAGCGGGTCCTCGTGGTGGTCTTATCATCTCTGCTTGTGATGATGAAGAAATCTACAAAAAGCTAAACTCTGCCGTATTCCCGGGTGGCCAAGGTGGTCCTCTATGTCACGTTATCGCTGCAAAAGCGGTTGCGTTCAAAGAAGCACTACAGCCAGAGTTCAAGTCATACCAAGAGCAAGTGGTTAAAAATGCACAAGCTATGGTTGCGGTACTTCAGGAGCGTGGTTATAAAGTGGTTTCTGGCAAAACTGAAAACCACCTGTTCCTACTTGACCTGATTGATAAAGACATCACAGGTAAAGATGCAGATGCTGCGCTTGGCCGTGCAAACATCACAGTAAACAAAAACTCTGTACCAAACGACCCACGCTCACCGTTCGTTACTTCTGGTCTGCGTATCGGTTCTCCTGCAATCACTCGTCGTGGCTTCAAAGAAGCTGAGTCGAAAGAGCTTGCTGGCTGGATCTGTGACGTACTAGACAACATCAATGATGAGTCTGTACAGGCACAAGTGAAAGAAAAAGTAAAAGCAATTTGCGCTAAATTACCTGTTTACGCATAATTTCGCTCACAAAAAAGCAGTTTTTTGTTATGATTAAGGCCGCATTCAAGCGGCCTTTTTTGTTTTTGAGTCAACGAGAGCGTCTATGCATTGTCCATTCTGTACAGCCAAAGATACCAAAGTGATAGATTCACGTTTGGTTGCTTCCGGCCACCAAGTCCGTCGCCGTCGTGAGTGTATTTTATGCCACGAACGCTTTACTACCTTTGAGGGCGCAGAGCTCTTAATGCCGCGCGTGATAAAGCAAGATGGTACCAGGGAGCCTTTCAATGAAGATAAGTTACTCAATGGCATGCACCGAGCGCTGGAAAAGCGTCCTGTTAGCACAGAACAAATAGAAGAAGTAGTGCACCAAATTAAATCTCAAATTCGGGGTACGGGCGAACGTGAAGTACCAAGCGACATGATTGGCGAATGTATTATGGAAGCCCTCAAAAAGCTCGATAAAGTGGCTTATGTGCGATTTGCTTCGGTATATCGCTCTTTCGAAGATATCCGTGAGTTTGGTGAAGAAATTGCGAGGTTGGGGGATTGAGCCAGTTCACAGCGCAAGACCATGATTTCATGAGCCGCGCCATCACGCTTGCAAAGCGCGGTAAATACACCACAACACCCAATCCAAACGTCGGCTGTGTGATCGTAAAAGACGGTGAAATCGTCGGCGAAGGCGCGCACTTAAAAGCAGGTGAAGGCCATGCTGAAGTGCATGCGCTTAAGCAAGCTGGAGCTAAAGCCGCTGGTGCAACTGCCTATGTAACGCTTGAGCCATGTAGTCACTATGGTAGAACGCCGCCGTGTGCAAAAGGTCTGATTGACGCAGGCGTCAGCAGAGTGGTTGCAGCCATGGTTGATCCCAACCCACAGGTTGCAGGGCGTGGATTGGCAATGTTAGACGCCGCGGGTATTGCAACAGCCTATGGTTTGCTAGAGCTACAAGCTAGGGCACTAAATAATGGTTTTTTGAAACGAATGGAGTATGGAGTGCCGTTCGTGACCTGTAAACTTGCCGCTTCTCTTGATGGGAAAACCGCATTAAACAATGGCCAGAGCAAGTGGATTACCTCAGCTGCAGCGCGCTTAGACGTACAGCGTCACCGCGCGCAAAGTTGCGTGGTCTTGTCCGGAGCCGATACGGTTATGGTAGACAACGCCAGACTCAATGTTCGTGAGGAGTTTTTGCAAGACACCGATTATCCTCAATCTGAGCTACGCCAGCCGATACGTGCGATTATTGACTCACAAAATCGTCTGACACCAGATCTTGCGCTATTTACAATTGCATCTCCAGTGATTATTTTCCGCCGTACTATTGATAATTCAGTGCAATGGCCTCATTTCGTAGAGCAAATTGTCGTGCCTGAAATCAACGGTAAGCTCGACCTAAAAGCCGTGCTCAACAAGCTGGCTGAAAAGCACTGTAATTATGTTTGGCTAGAAGCCGGTGCCACCCTTGCGGGGGTAATGCATGAACAAGGGTTAATCGATGAATATATCATCTATTTGGCACCGAAAATAATTGGCGCTGGAAAAGGACTGTTTAACACCACACCACTGAGTGCCATGTCGCAAATACCAGAGTTAGTGTTTGGCGACGTTTGCCAAGTGGGGCCTGATCTCAAACTTATCGCGACTAAAGAGAAGTAAAATGTTTACAGGTATTATCGAAGCAACAGGAACATTAACTCAATTGCAGCTCAAGGGCGGCGATTTAATTGTTCGTGTGACCACGACATCTCTTGATATGAGCGATGTAAACTTGGGTGATAGTATTGCCACGAACGGGGTTTGCCTGACTGTAACTGAGAAGTTTCATGATGGCTTCAAAGCCGATGTTTCTAACGAGACCTTAAGTTTAACGCGTTTTGCCGAGTACCAACAAGGCCAAAAGGTCAATCTTGAAAAGGCACTGCAGCCAATTTCACGCCTCGGCGGTCATTTGGTGTCAGGCCATGTGGATGGTATTGCTGAAGTGGTTGAGATAACCGCTAATGCCAGAGCGACTGACTACTGGTTGACTGCGCCATCATCGCTAATGAAGTATATTCCGTATAAAGGTTCGGTTGCCATTGATGGTATCAGTTTGACGGTCAATGCCGTGGAACAAAATCGCTTTAAACTGACCATAGTGCCACACACGGCGCAAGAAACGACGATTGCAGGTTTTCAAGTCGGGTCAAAACTAAACCTAGAGGTTGACCAAATCGCCCGCTACCTCGAAAGACTAATTCAGGGGGAGCCAAGCGCTGCCAGCGAGTCCACTCTCACAACCAGTCTATTGGCGAAAGCTGGCTTTATAAAGTAGCCACAGACAAAGTAAAAATGGGAAAACTATGAGTTTAAATAGTGCTGAGGAAATCATCGCGGACATTAAAGCCGGTAAAATGGTTATTTTGATGGATGATGAAGACCGAGAAAATGAAGGTGATCTGATCATTGCAGCAGAGCACATTACACCAGATGCAATTAATTTCATGGCAACATATGGTCGCGGGTTAATCTGTTTGACCATGACACAGGAGCGCTGTGAGCAGCTGAACTTGCCACTAATGGTGAAAACCAATGGCGCTCAGTTCTCTACCAACTTTACTTTGTCTATTGAAGCTGCAAAAGGGGTAACGACGGGGATTTCAGCGGCAGATCGCGCTCGTACAGTGCAAGCTGCAGTTGCCAAAGGTGCGGTGCCTGAAGATATTGTACAACCTGGTCATATCTTCCCAATCATGGCGCAACCAGGCGGCGTTTTAACGCGTGCAGGTCATACTGAAGCTGGATGTGATTTAGCACGTTTGGCGGGATTGGAACCTGCATCTGTGATTGTTGAAATTCTCAATCCAGATGGCACTATGGCACGTCGCCCACAACTAGAAGTATTCGCAAAAGAACACGATATTAAAATCGGCACCATTGCTGATTTAATTGAGTATCGTAACTTAAACGAAACCACTATCGAAAAAGTAGCAGAGTGTAAACTGCCTACCGAGTTTGGTGAGTTTAACCTGGTAACGTACAAAGACACCATTGATAATCAGCTTCACTATGCGATGGTAAAAGGCGAGATCAAATCGGAAGAAGCCAATTTAGTCCGCGTGCATTTGCAAAGCACGTTTAACGATATTCTTCATTCAGATCGTAGTGCGGATAGAAGCTGGACACTGCAAAGTGCCATGAAGCACATCGCCGACAACGAAGGCGTATTAGTCATTCTTGGTAAGCAAGAACGCAGCGAAGAGATGGAAGCGCTGGTTAAGGCATTTGCTGCGGAAGATGCGGGTGAACAGGTGAACTACCGTAAATTCCAAGGTACTTCGCGCACCGTAGGTGTAGGGTCGCAAATTTTGGCTGATTTAGGCATTCAGAAAATGCGCCTAATGAGTCTACCTAAAAAATATCATGCACTGTCTGGTTTCCACTTAGAAGTGGTTGAATACGTCGAACCAAAATAATTCCAAAATGCCAAATTGATCGCAATCGCCTATATTCAGATAGTAGGCGATTGCCACATTACTGTGCTATCATGCGCCTCAATTTGGCAATTGCTCATACAGATTAGGAACATCTAATGAAAGTAATCGAAGGTAATAAATACGCTCCTGGCAAAAAATTTGCCATTGTCATTTCACGTTTTAACGATTTTATCGGTAGCAGCCTACTTGAAGGCGCTGTAGATGAATTAAAACGTACCGGTGGTGTTAGCGATGAAGACATCACGGTTGTATATGTACCGGGAGCGGTTGAACTACCACTGGCAGCAAAACGCGTTGCGATGAAAAAAGAGCACGATGCGATTATTGCGCTAGGCGTGATTATTCGTGGTGGTACGCCACACTTCGATTTAGTTGCTAACGAGTCTAACAAAGGCTTAGCTAGCGTTTCATTAGATTATGACATCCCTGTTGCTTTTGGTGTACTTACTACTGAAAGCATTGAGCAAGCTATCGAGCGCGCGGGCACTAAAATGGGCAACAAAGGGGGAGAAGCCGCCCTTGGAGCTCTAGAAATGGTGAACGTGCTAGAGCAAATTTAAGAGGAATCTCAGTGAAACCAGCAGCTAGACGCAAAGCACGTGTACTTGCTTTACAAGCTATTTATTCTTGGCAGCTAAGTGGTAACCCAATTGCCGATATCGAACAGCAAATGCTGATCGAAAACGACGTAACGAAAGTCGATGTAGAATACTTCAAAGACTTAGCACGTGGTGTTGTTGTTAACCAAAAGCAGCTAGACGAAGCAATTCGTCCGCATTTAGCTCGTCCACTTGAAGAATTGGATATGGTTGAGCTTGCCGTGTTACGTGTTAGTGCTTATGAGCTTAAATTCCGTGAAGATGTGCCATATAAAGTGGCTATCAATGAAGGTATTGAGTTAGCGAAAATGTTTGGCGCTGAAGAAAGCCACAAATTCGTTAACGGTGTACTAGACAAAGCGGTTAAGTTTATTCGCAAATAAGCTTTACTATAGGAATAGCCGGCCTTGGCCGGCTTTTTTGTGTATGAAAGAATTTGAGCTAATCAATCACTATTTTAAAGGCCGTGGCATTATTCGTCGAGATGTAGAGCTTGGGATCGGTGATGACTGCGCCTTAGTTTCAGTTCCTGCTGGCAATCAGCTTGCGGTGACAACGGATACGCTAGTTGCGGGTGTGCACTTTTTTGAAGATATCCCACCACGGGCGCTTGGCCATCGTGTGATCGCGGTAAACCTTAGCGACTTAGCTGCTATGGGCGCTGAACCTACTTGGGTGTCACTTGGTTTAACCATACCCAACGTTGACTTGGCGTGGTTAGAAGCCTTCACTGAGGGTATGCATGAAATTGCTGAGTACTATAATGTACAAGTAATAGGTGGCGATACAACCCAAGGCCCATTGACTATCACCGTATGTGCAAAAGGTATTGTACCAGCCGGTAAAGCACTCAAGCGTTCAGGAGCGCGAGTGGGGGATTGGATTTATGTAACAGGTCCGCTTGGTGACGCAGGGCTTGCTATTGAAGCGCGAAAGCAGGGTTGGACGCTTGAGCCAAAACATTACAAAGCGGCCCTTGAAAAGTTTCATTACCCAGCGCCACGGGTTGCAGCTGGTCAAGTGCTTAGGGGTCTTGCCACCTCTGCAATCGATATCTCTGACGGTCTACTCGCGGATCTTAAGCATATTTTACGTGCCTCGTTAGTTGGCGCTAAGATAAATACCGATAAAGTCCCACAATCAGATGCACTGCGCTCAAATCTTGATGAAGATGCACGCATGCGACTGGCGCTCGGTTTTGGTGATGACTACGAGTTACTCTTCACGGTCAATGATAATAACAAAAGTGCTGTAGAAACTAGATTGAAGCAATATGGTGTTGAGCCAGTTTGCATTGGCCAAATTACCGCTAATAATGGCGAAATTCAGTTGCTCAAAAAAGGTCAACCTTATCAGCTCACAGGGCTTGGTTTTGAGCATTTTAGCTAGGAGTTGGTTTGGCTAAGCAGTACGTATTTAATTTAAAGAAGCCGCATCAGTTCTTTGCACTCGGGTTTGGTCTTGGTTTAGCGAAAAAAGCACCTGGTACTTTCGGCACATTCGCCGCATTACCGTTTATTTTCGCAACCCAAGGCGCACCAATTTGGTTGCAATGCCTTGTTGCGATTGTCATGACGTTGTTTGGGATTTGGGTGTGTGGTAAAACAGCGGACGATGTTAATGTTCATGATCATTCAGCTATCGTCTGGGATGAAGTGGCTGGATTTTATATTACCATGATAGGGGCTGCACTTAGCTGGCAGTCATTAATCGTCGGGTTTATTTTGTTCCGCTTTTTCGATATTTTGAAACCGGGTCCGATAAGATGGCTCGATAAACGTTTGCACGGTGGTTCGGGGATCATGCTAGATGACGTATTAGCTGGCATTTTTTCATTGATTTGCGTGCAAGCTTTGTTTAAAACTGGCATTTTAGTCTAACTGTGCTGATGTGATGGAATCGAGATGACAAGGCTATTGTTTTTCATTTTCACTTTGCTGCTACCTATGACGAGTTTTGCGGCGATAGATGATTACGTGGTTAAACAGTGGAATATCCAAAGTGGACTACCGTCTCAAAGCGTTAAGAGTGTCGTTCAAGACAATCAGGGCTACATTTGGCTTGGAACTCAGTTTGGTCTGAGTCGGTTTGATGGCCATCAATTCCAAAACTTCAACACCCAAAATACCGAGTTTTTAAATAGCAATGCCATTAATAAACTGGTGGTGGATCGATTTGGCATGCTTTGGGTTGGCACGCGTCGAGGGCTGTTAAGACTTAACCCCCAAACCTTAGAAGCTCGGCGCTTCGATCTACAGGGGCCGGTACGGGATATCTTGCAAGATGAAGACGGCGGGATCTGGATTGCTGCAAATGGTCTGTATTATGTTTCTGCGAAAAAGCTGACGTTAGCCGCCAATAACATTGAACAAAGTACGTTAGACGTTACCCAAATCAATCAAATTGTAGGCTCAGTGACTAAAATGGCGCTGGTACCTGATGGTATTTGGTTGGTAAATGAGCGCCACTTACTTAAAATTAGCGAATCAAGCAACCGTACTGGCGATGGGGTTCGGCTTGAATTAGCGAGTAAAGTGTCATTACCGGAACAGTTAGCACAAACTATCATACATGACTTAGCTTGGGTTGATGGTAAGTTGTTCTTAGCATCGGAGCTGGGCGCCTATTTTCTAGATATTGATGAGGTATTACGCCGTTACCAAGAAGTGGGTAACAATGCGGTGTATAAGTTTCTTAACGATAAAGAAGGTGGTCTTTGGGTTTCCACTTATGGCCGGTTGTTATACCGACAAAATAGTGGCATTTGGCAAGCGGTTGAGCCAATTCAATTGGATCAGAGCATTTGGTTTGCCGATATTTTTATGGATAACGATAATAATATTTGGCTTGCTAGTTTAAATGAAGGGTTGTGGTTAGCTCATTCCGGAAAGGTAGAGCGCCATCATATTGATCAGCGGACAAACCAAGCTATCTCAGCTATTACTCAGGGTCCGAATGGTCAATTGTGGGTAGCTAGCAGAGAAGGTCTTGGAATTATCGGCTTAAATGATAGCTATCAGCCCGTGCTCACAAGTGCTCAGTTAAATCGTTCTGTGATACACGACTTAGAATTTATCGGTGAAAAGCTCATTCTCGGTACTGATCGAGGTGCGCTTATCTATGAAAATGGTTCACTGCAAAAATTAAATGAAAGAGAACTTAGGCAAAACCCAGTATTTTCTCTCAGTCCTTCAAATCGTGGAGGGATGTGGTTTGGCACTGGCAGGGGCTTATACCGTCTTGATTACAAGGGGATAACGCCGTTTGCCTATAATGCATTTCTTGGTAGCCAATTCGTCACTTTTGTTGAAGATTTCCCTAGATACGGTTTCATTGGTACAAACAAAGGTGCTTATCGTTACAATGATAAGGGGATCGAAAAAATTGGTTCTCAAACGTCATTGGATACCGCTTATATCACTAGTATTTTGCATTTGGATACCGTGACGACTTTAGTTGGCTCCCTCAACGATGGGTTATTCTATCGTACCTCAGACGGTGATTGGTATCAGCTTGATGCTTCAAATGGATTACCTTACGGATCGATATTTTCGCTGCATTATGATAAGAGCAATGAGCTCATCTGGGTGAGCACAATGAAAGGTGTGTATCGCATGCCCGTTGCGCAATTTGGTCACGTTATAGAGAGTTTGCAAGTTGAACAAGTAATAAGCCCATTCGATAGGCAGCTTGATGGTAGGCCAAGCCAATGTTGTTCAGGACTTGGGCATGATGCTGTGGTTGAAACCGAGTCAGCTATTTTTTACCCCAGTTTACAAGGCGTTGTTGAGATCCCTAAAAATGTTCAGCTTTTTGGCGGTGGGGATTTATTGCCACGATTAGAGTCATTGTCTACCCACGATAGAGTATTTAGTACAGAATCATTAAATCAAGTGATCCAGCTTGATACATCTGAGCGTGATCTAACCATTAATTATACTGCAATCGATTTTTACGCGCCGCATAGCATTGAATTCAGATACAAGCTAAAGGGGCACGATACGCAATGGCGTGATGCTCTGTCACGCCGCGAGGCTATTTATACCAATTTACCACCAGGCAACTTCACCTTTGTTTTAGAAGTTAAGCGCCAAGGGCAAGATTGGGAGCAGGCGAAGGTGCTTAACTTATCCATTACGTTACCGCGCCGTTTTGATGAAACGATTTACTTTAGGTTGTTTATCACTTGTGCGTTTATATTTATGTTCTATCTCATTTTCTGGGTCTTTAGAGCACAAGAAAGAAGAAAGCAAGCCGCGCTAGAAGCGTTAATAGCAGAGCGTACGACAGAGCTCAGAAAAGCCAATGAAAAGCTCAACCAGGTCAATACTCAGCTTAAGCTTGTAAGTCACTCAGATGAATTGACGGGGCTACGTAGTCGCCGCTTCCTCTTCGATCAGTTACCAAAAGATGTCGAGCATTATCAGCGCAATGCGCAGTCATTACAGGCTCAAAACAAGAGTTTGGTATTGATGATCATGAACATTGATGATTTCAGCAAAATTAATGATTCTTATGGCCCCATTGGCGGTGATAGCTGTTTGCAGCAATTAGCGACGTTACTCAATACACGAACGCAAGGCTCGGATTACGTCGTCCGTTGGAGCGGTGATGAATTCTTATTACTACTGCGCGACTTTAGCAGAGACTATATTGAAGAGTATGTCAGCGACTTATGTAAGGCGATTGCTGAAACGGATTACCGCTTACCGAATGGTAAAACAACTAAATTGACGGTGTCTATGGGGTGGTCATATTATCCATTGCCGCTACTGGGTGGTAAGGTCATTGGTTGGGAATCATCTGTGAACTTAGCTGATATCGCATTACATCAGGTCAAACAACGTGGCGGTGATGGTGCAGCGACAATCATCTTTGACGACCAATTGGATGCATTTGAATTTGAGCAAAGCGCGAACATAGAGTCTCAGTTACAACTTCTGCAAAGCAATGGACTTGCGGAAGTAAGAGTGTGGATGAGGTAAAGCTCGTCATTAGCTCTCAAACTGTCAACGTATTTCAGGACAAGAACAATATAAAAAGGCTTCCACGTGGAAG